>RFSE01000202.1 GCA_009924135.1 Pseudomonadota bacterium
CCAAGACTGCTGCCCCCACCGATCTGGAGTATCGCGGCGACAAACTTCACCCACAACACCCGCCACGGCACGTAGCCAAAATCCTTCCAGAACGAAGTCTTCAGCTGCGGAATGCCGCTGCCCGCCGCATCGGTACAAACTGAATGAAGCAGCCACCCCGAAATCATCGATGTGCCCAGCACCAGAAGGAAGCTGCTCCACGCGAAGGTGGCCAGCGAACAGCCCGACAACCGGACTAACCCGGCCTGGTAAAAAATGTTGATCCCAAGCTGGAAGGCCACTGCCAACAACGCCGCCACAAAGCCGAAGAGACAGGTCTTCACTATCTGTCGCGGCCGCTCTTTTAAGAGGCGCAACCAATCAACAAGTATCCGCACGAGGCTGAAGATGCGGCGGCCATGAAGGATGTGAAAGCCCAATCGCGGTCTCGGCCTTGGTAGTCCGGGTGGGGCGCTGATCTCCGATCCGGCGCGTTGGCAAGTGCCTTTCAACTCCTGCCGGTTCGGAGACCGGCGCTCCGGGGACAGTGGCAGGCATGAAGTCAGGACATCGCCGACACTTTAGATTCACAACATCGCTGACAGATGATGCCCCCCGGTTACATCCCGATTTCATCTTTACGGGACGATGCCGTTGTGCCACGTATGGGACACGGATTAAAAACGGAGCCAACTGTGCTGGCGCGGCAGCGCACCGTTGCTTGACCCGCACCGGTTGTGCTGTCAGGCAACTTCGACAAAACACGTACGCACCTCATCCCCATCCGTGTTCCATCCGTGGCTAATGAAGCGTTGACTTAGTCCTCCGGTCGTTCCCCGTGCGGGGCCATTTTCACCAGCTTGGGGTCAAACTGGCCCAGCACTTCCACCAGATCGGTCTGTGCGGCCATGACGGCATGGATGTCCTTGTACACCATCGGCACCTCATCGAGGCCCGCACTGATGAGGTGGACGCCCGCTTCCTTGAGCACGCGGTTGACCTTGTACCACTCGAAGGTTTCCGCAGCCTTCTTGCGGCTCATCACGCGCCCTGCCCCGTGCGACGCGGACTTGAGCGACGGCTCGCTGCCCTTGCCCCGCACGACATAGCCCGGCGAAGCCATCGAACCGGGAATGATCCCCAGCACCCCGGCCCCGGCGGGCGTCGCGCCCTTGCGATGCACGATGACATCGCGTTCGACCCCGCCAATGGTATGGCGCTCCTGCCAGGCAAAATTGTGGTGATTCTCCACGTCCAGCAGCACCTGCACGCGCAGGTTCTCCGCAATGAACTGATGAATGACCGCGTGGTTGGCGGCGGCGTATTGCCCCATCAACTCCATCGCGGCCCAATATTCCTGGCCCTCCGCCGAATCAAGCGCGAGCCACGCGAGCTGGCGATGCTCCTTGGGCAGCTCGGGGTGTAACTCCACGGCGAGCTTGCTGTAGTGGTCGCACACCGCCGCGCCGGTGCCACGACTGCCGCTGTGGGAGAGCAAGGCGACGTACTCCCCCGGTTCCAGTCCGTTGATCTTTTCCCGCGCGGTAAATACGCCGAATTCAACGAAATGGTTTCCGCTGCCGCTGGTCCCGAGCTGCGACCACGCGCGGCCCTTGCTGCGTTTCGTGACCGGACTGACATTCCAGTCGGCATCCAGCACGGCGTGTTGACGCGGCTGCTCGAAGTGCGCACCGATGCCGAAGCGCGTCTCGTCCTCGATGGCCTTGATGAGCCGTTCCCGCCGGCGGTCCAGTTCGCGCACCGGCAGGTCAAGCACGGTCATCTTCATGCGGCACGCAATGTCCACACCAACGGCGTACGGGATGACCGCATTGTCCGTCGCCAGCACACCGCCAATGGGCAGACCGTAGCCGACATGCGCATCCGGCATCAGCGCGCCCGCGACGGAGACCGGAAGCTGGCAGGCGCGGGCCATCTGGTTGACCGCCTCGGGCTCCAGGCCGTCGCCCCATTGCTGCCACGGGGCCGTGGCGGCATGGATGGGCCGGGCCGATTTCAGCAAAGCCTGGGCAAACTCCCGGCGCAGCGGGTCCTGGGTAAAATCGCCGGGCGCATGGACGACCGCTTCCACTTCCCCGGTCAACTTCAACTTGTCCCCGCCCTTGAGGATGAAGTTCGCGATGAACTCCAGGCCACGGCGCATGGCTTCACCCGGCGGGACACCGAGGGCGATGAGGTCTTTGGTGTTCATCTGTTGGTTCAGCAGTGTAGCCACTTGCCCACACGGAGAAAACTCTTTTGACCTGCGCAATTATTGCGCACCTAAGACCGGTTTGCGCACCGATTACCCACCCCGCAACAAGCGCCGTGCGGATTTCGGCCTGAATTCGCTCCCCGCACCTTGGCACAGGGGCTGCGTAGTCTTGGGCATCAGCGCCCGCTTGTAGCGAGCGCATTGTTGCAACCACAACCTACATCAGCGCCCTATGAACAAACTCGCCCTCCTCGCCGCCGCGGCCTTCGCCGTCAGCGGTCTCACCACCACCGCCCAGGAACAGCCCCGCCGGGGCAACTTCAACCCCGAAGAAATGCGCGCCCGGATGAACGAGCGCGTCCGCGAGCTGCTCGAAGTCAAAAACGAGGACGAATGGAAGCTGATCTTCGCCCGCATTGAAAAGACCCAGGAAGCCCAGCGCGAAGTGCGCGGCCTCAGCGGTGACTTCCGCATGCTCTTCAGCCGCAGCGGCGAGCAGCCCGGCGGAGCCGCCCCCACCGGCGGCGACACCGCCGGCCGCACACGCGGCGGTTTCGGCGGCACGCCCAACCCGGACTCCGAAGCCCTCTCCAAGGCCGTCACCACGAAGGCCCCGACCGATGACTTGAAGCTGCGCCTCGCCAAGGTGCGCGAAGCCCGCAAAGCCGCCGAGGCCAAGTATGAGAAGGCCGCCGAGGACTTGCGCCAGGTGCTCACCGTCCGCCAGGAAGCCGCGCTCGTCGCCGTCGGCCTGCTGAAGTAACTCCTCGAAACGCAATGAGCGAACTCGACATCCCCGACGCGAAACTGCGGGAGTTGCTGGGGGCCATGACGGCCGCCCAGCAGCTCTCGCGGCCCGATGCCCTGGCCTTTGCCCGGTCCGGCGGGGCCGCCACCGAGGACGCCGTCCTGCGCTGGCTGGCGAAGGAGTATGATGTCGCGTTCACCGCGCTCGACGCCATCGAGCCGGACCGCCAGGTGCTCTCGCTCTTTCCGGCCCGCGTGCTGTTGAAGGAGCACTTGCTCCCGCTCAAGCGCACCAATGGTTCCATCGAGATCGCCACCAGCCGGCTCTTCGCCACGCAGGGCCTTGATGCGCTCAAGGCCATGACCGGCCTCGCGCTGACGCCGGTGCTGGCACCCACCGAGTCAATCCAGCGCGAGATGAAGAAGCATCTCGGCGTCGGCGCGGACACCATCGGCACGCTCAACGAGGAAGCCGGCCTCGAAGTCGTGCAGGAGGGTGCGGGTGATGACGATCTGGACAGCGCCGCCGAGGACGCGAGCATCATCCGGTTCGTCAACCAGGTGCTGCGCGACGCCATCGAGCTGCGCGCCTCGGACGTTCACCTCGAACCCTTTGAGGACGAGTTCCGCATCCGTTATCGCATTGACGGTGACCTGCAGGAAGTTCCCGTCCCGCCATCGTTGAAACGCTTTCAACCCGCCATCGTTTCGCGCGTCAAAATCCTTTCGCACCTAAACATCGCCGAGAAGCGCGTGCCGCAGGACGGCCGCATCAAGATCCGCGTGGACACCCACGAGGTGGACATCCGCGTCTCGATCATCCCCATGCTCCACCGATCACATCCGCAAGATCATCACGATCGAAGACCCCGTTGAGTATCAGCTCAAGGGCGTCAATCAGATCCAGGTCAACGAGAAGTCCGGCCTCACTTTTGCGCGCGGCTTGCGCTCGATTCTCCGTCATGACCCCGATGTCGTGCTCATCGGCGAAATCCGCGACCAGGAGACGGCCCAGATCGCCGTGCAGGCCTCGCTGACCGGCCACCTGGTCTTCTCGACGCTGCACACGAACGACGCCCCCGGCGCGCTCACCCGTCTCGTGGACATGGGCGTTGAACCCTACCTCGTTGCCAGCTCGCTCGAAGCCGTGCTCGCCCAGCGTCTTGTGCGGGTGCTCTGCCCGAATTGCAAGCAGGTGGACGACTCGCCGACGGCCGCAGCTTACAAGACCAAGCTCGGCATTCCGCTGAACCACAAGATTTACAAATCCGTCGGCTGCCGCGAGTGCCGCAACACCGGCTTCCACGGGCGCAACGCCATCTTCGAGTGGATGGATACGAACGTGGAAATCCGCCAGTTGATCCTCGAAAACACCTCGACCGACAAGCTCCGCGACGCCGCGATCCGCGATGGCATGCGCACGCTGGCCGAGGACGGCTGGCGCCTCGTACGTCAGGGCGTCACCACCGTCGAGGAAGTCCTGAGCGTCACCACCGCCAAGGAAGTTTCCCGCACCAGCGTGGATCAGAAGGACAGCGGCGACGAATCAACGGCGGCCTTGGCTGTGGCCCGGTAAACCATGAGCACCTTCCAATATCGCGCCTTGCAGACGAACGGCTCCGTCGCCGAAGGAGTGCTGGAGGCCAACGGCCGGGGCGATGCGTTCAAACAGATGGAGTCGCGCGGTCTGCGCCCCATCAGCCTCACCGAACGGAGCGGTGGCGCCAGCAACACCCGGACCACCACCGCAGCCCCCAAGCCCGTCGCCCCGAAGGAAACCAAGCCCGCGCCCAAAGCCCCGGCGAAGACCCCGGGCAGGGACAGCACTGCGAAGGACGTCAAACCAGCCGCCAGCCCGGTGCCCGCCCCGGCCCCGGCCACGCTCAGCTTCGGCTCGAACAAGATCACGCCCCGGATGCTGGAGAACTTCACGCGATTGCTCTCCAGCCTGCTGGCCGCCGGCGTGCCGTTGAGCCGCGCACTGGTGATCCTGCAACGCGAGGCCTCCAGCCCCGCCGCGCAGGCCAAGTGGAAGGAAATCCATGACCTCGTGGTGGACGGCATGACCCTCGCCGACGCGATGGCGAAGTCCCCCGATGTCTTCCCGCGCGTGTATGTGGCGATGGTCGAAGCCGGCGAGACCGGCGGTTTCCTCGACGTCGTGCTCAAGCAGATCGCCGACTTCCAGGCCAGCGAGAAGGAGATGAAGGGCAAGGTGATGACCGCGATGCTTTATCCGGCCATCCTGCTCGTCCTCGCCATCGGCGTGTTGATCTTCCTGCTCGTGTTCTTCATCCCGCGCTTCCAGCTCGTGTTTGCCGGCTTCGGCGCGAAGCTGCCGTTGCTTACGCAGGTCATCATCGCCGCGAGCGATGTGCTCCGTTCCTACGGGCTGTTCATCCTGCTCGGCACGCTGCTGGGCGGTTACATGGCACGGAACTGGGTCATCTCGCCGATGGGCCGCCGTTCGTGGGAAGGGTTCATCCTGCGCGTGCCGACCATCGGCTCGCTGGTCGCGGAGTTCGCCATGTCGCGCTTCTGCCGGATGCTCGGGACGCTCCTGGGCGCGGGCGTGCCGCTCATCGCCTGCCTGAACGTCGCCCGCCGATCCATCGGCAACCAGATCCTCGTGGACGCCGTGACCCACTCGATCGAACGCGTGAAAGAGGGCAAGGCACTGGGGCCGAGCCTTGGCGATTGCCGGGTGCTCTTCAGCGGTTCGACGCTCGAAATGATTTCCGTCGCCGAGGAAAGCGGCAAGCTGGACGCCGAATTGATCCGCATCGCCGACGTGACCGAGGGCGATCTGGACCGGCAGTTGAAAACGGCGGTGGCGATGGCCGAACCGCTCATGCTCTTCGTCATCGCCGCGTTCATCGGCACCATCTTCATCGGCATGGTCATCCCGATCTTCACCCTGCAGGAACACATCAAGTAACCAACAATTTAACCTGTAAACACCATGAAAATCCGCAACCGAATCCAGAATCCAGAATCCAGAATCCAGAATCGCGCCGCTCGCGGCTTCACGCTCATTGAGCTGCTGCTCGTGCTTGTCATCCTGGGCATTCTCGCCGCCATCGTCGTGCCGAAGTTCGGCGGGCGCACCGAGCAGGCGCGCGTGGCCGCCGCACAGACGCAGATCGCCGGCTTCAAGACCGCGCTTGATGCCTTCGAGGTGGACACCGGCAGCTACCCCAAGGGCAGTGCGGGGCTTCAGGACCTCATCCAGCAGCCGCGTGACGCCCAGGGCTGGAAGGGCCCTTACATGAACGAAATTCCGCTCGACCCGTGGCAGCACCCCTACGTGTATGTCTGCCCCGGCCGCAACAACCCGAGCAGCTATGACCTTTACTCGATGGGCCCCGACGGCCGCGAAGGCACCGAAGACGACATCACCAACTGGGCGAAAAGCCGATGATCGTGTCACGCGATGTGTTCATAAAAATGTTAACCTACGTGATAAACGTAAGCGGCGCATTGATCCTTGCCATCTTTCTGGCGAAGCTCTTGTTGCCGCACTCCCGCCGATCAGGCGAAGCGCGGATCATGGCTGCTCACGTTCAGATTGCTGGGTTCACAACCGCGTTAAATATTTTCAGGGACGATACCGGATTCTTCCCCTTGAGCAGCGAAAGCCTCACGGACCTCGTCCAACCTCCGCACCTGAAGCAAGGTTGGAAAGGCCCCTACTTGACGGAAATTCCGTCCGATCCCTGGCAGCATGCCTACGTCTATGTGTGCCCCGGCCGTAACAACCGGGATTCGTTCGACTTGTACTCCTGCGGGCCGGATGGCCTCGCAGGCACCGAGGACGACATCACCAACTGGGCGAAGAACAAGTAAGGCGACTTGATGAGGCTGCCAGCTTTCAACTTTCAACCTTCGATGCCCGCCATCCAAAGCTCCTGCTTTGAATGGTGGTCGTCGTTCGTTGTGAGCTGGATGCTGGCCCGCGAATCACGCGTATCACCGCGCATGGGAACGGAACCTGATCGCTCCCTGAAGTGCTATTCCCCATTCGCGGCCATTCGCGCGATTCGCGTGTCCCGCATTCCGCATTCCGCATTCCGCACTCCGCATTCCCCCCGGGCTTTCACGCTCATCGAGATGATTCTCGTCATGGCATTACTGGCCATTGTCGTGAGCGTTTCGCTGCCCACGCTGAAGAACTTCTTCAAAGGGCGTGACCTGGACTCCGAAGCACGCCGGTTCCTCTCGCTCACGCACTACGCCGCGAGCCGCGCGGTGTCCGAGGGCATGCCGATGGACCTGTACGTGGACACGCAGCAACGGCTATATGGCCTGCGCATCCGCACTGGCTACGTCGAGAGCGACAGCAAGGCCGTGGAGTACAAGCTGCCCGAGGAACTCAGCTTCGAGGTCCAGGCCCCGCCCACCACCAAGGCCTCCGGCGAGGACAACCAAGCCGAGGCTCCGGATGCCACGCCCAGTGACATCCTCGCGCAGAACGGTCCCGTAAAACTCCTCCGCTTCACGCCTGATGGCTACATCAGCGACCGCAGTCCTGCCACCGTCCTGCTGCGCCAGCGCGCCGCGCCCGGCTCCGATCAGGAAGATGTCGTGGCCATCACCTTGAGTGCCACCCGGCTCAACTATGAAATTCGCACCGTCCAGCCGCACTGACCGCGCCCGCGCCCGCGCCGCGTTCACGCTGGCCGAGGTGCTGGCGGCGCTGCTGTTCATGGCCATCGTCATACCGGTGGCGCTGAACGGCCTGCGCATCGCCAGTCTGGCGGCGCAGGTCGGCGAGCGGAAGACCGTGGCCGCGCGCGTCGCGGAACGCGTGCTCAACGAACAAACGCTCCCCGTGGTCGCCACGACCGGCGGTAACAACACCAGCGGCAGCATCACCGAAGGCCCCTACGAATACCGCTGGACCGTTCAGTCCGTTCCGTGGACGGAAGGCACCCTCCAGCTCATGACCGTGAAGGTCACCTACCAGGTACAGGGCCGGGATTACGAAGTGACGGTCAGCACGCTGATGGACAGCGCGACGTTATGAACTTCGCCCCATCCAAAAACTTAGTCCAAGGTCCAAGGTCCAAGGTCCAAGGTCAGACACGCGTCCGGCATTCCGACGACTTTGGACTTTGGACCTTGGACCTTGGACTTAAGCCCCGCTCCGCCTTCACGCTGCTGGAGATTTTGATCGCCGTCGTCTGCTTTGCGATAGTGCTGGCCGCGATCAACGGCGTGTTCTACAGCGGTTTGAAGCTGCGCAACCGCTCGGCGGCCTCGCTGGAGAAATCCCAGCCGCTCGCCCAGGCGCTCATGATCATCAAGCGCGACCTCATCAACCTCGCCGCGCCCGGCACCAACAGCAACGCCCTCGCCGGCTCGCTCCAAAGCACGCCCACGGGCACCGGCGCGCAGTCCCAGCCAAGGTTCGGCTCGTTGCAAGGCGCGGCGGCCGCCACTGGTGGCGGCGGCGGAGTGGCCGGCCAGATCAGCCCGGATTTCTACACGATGTCGGCAGCGCTCGACGAACAAGACCCGTGGCCTTCGATTCAGAAAGTATCCTACCTGCTCGTGGACTCCACCAACCGCACCGCGTTGGGCAAGGACCTCATGCGCGCCGTCTCGCGGAACCTGCTTCCCGTCGGCGGCATCGCCGAGGACCCCATCCAGCAGTTGCTCCTGCCGGATGTGGCCGACCTGACCTTTGCCTATCACGATGGGACCCAGTGGCAGGACACGTGGGACTCGACGACGAGCACCACCAGCACGCTGCCGCTGGCCATCAAGGTATCGATCCTGCTGGCGGTGGAAGGTGGCGGCACCCAGCCGTCCCCGGTGGAACTCGTGGTGCCCATCAGCGTAGTCGCCCCGACGAACTCAACGAGCGGAGGGACGCAATGAAGACCCTCTTCCCGCCCCGCGCTCAAAGCGGTTCCGTCCTCATCATCGTGCTCTGGGTCGCCTTTGGGCTGGTGAGTCTCGCGATCTATTTTGCGAACTCCTCCTCGCTCGAACTGCGCGCAGCGGACAACCGCGTGGCGAGCCTTGAGGCCCAGCAGGCCATCGCCGGGGCCGCCCGCTATCTCAGCAACGCACTCGCCAACGTGACCGAGCCCGGCCTGCCGCCTGATCCCGCCACGCTGAAAATGGAGGCCGTGCCCGTGGGTGAGGCGCACTTCTGGCTGATCGGCCGGGCGCTTGACGAGGAGGACACCGAAGACGTGACGTGGGGCCTGGTGGACGAGTCCTCCAAGCTCAACCTGAACACGGCCACCGCCGCCATGCTGCAAAACCTGCCCCTGATGACCCCCGACCTGGCCGCCTCGATCGTGAGTTGGCGCTCCAGTTCCAGCGCCACTGCCACCTCCGGCAACGGCGCGGGGGATTCGATCTACAATGCCCTCAACCCGCCTTACCGCTGCAAGAACGCGCCGTTCGAGAACACGGACGAGCTGCGTCTCGTTTATGGTTTTACCAACGGCGTCCTCTATGGCGAGGACGTGAACCTGAATGGGGTGCTCGACCCCAACGAAAACGACGGCGACATCGCCCCGCCCACCGATAACCAGGACGGCCGCCTCGACCGGGGCGTGCTGGCCTATGTGACCGTCCACAGCAAGGTGTCCAACCTGCGGACCAACGGGGAACCCAAGGTGAATGTCGGCACGGTGGACGACGCTGGCCTGCGCAAGTTGATGACCGAAGCGGGAATCGCGACGGCCAGCATTACGAAGGTGATGCAGGTGTTTTCGACCAACGCCATTCCGCCCCCGCGCGGTACAACCAACCCACCCGCCAGCACAGCCGGCAATAACACCAACAACAGCGTGCTTCAGTTTTACATTAAAAGCGGTCTCACGGCGGCGGAATTCCAACTCATTGAGAATGACATTTCCGTATCCACCAACAAAGTCGTCGTGGGCCTCGTAAACGTCAACACGGCCAGCGCCACCGTGCTGGGCTGCCTGCCCGGACTGGATTCGGACAACAAGGCGGTCACGCTCGTGGCCACTCGGACCGGCCAGGACACCCAGCATTCCATCGCCTGGCTGAAAGACGCCCTGACCCCGGCGGATGCGGTAAAACTCGGACCTTACATCACCGGGCGCAGCGACGTTTACTCGGCGGACATTGCCGCGCTGGGCCATTACGGGCGCGGCTACCAACGCGTACGGTTCATCTTCGATTCCACGGATGGCTGGCCCGCCGCGCCCAAAATCCGCCAGCGTCAGGACCTCACCCATCTGGGTTGGGCCCTGGGCCAGAACGTCCGCCGGCAACTCGCGGAGGCACAGAACACGCCATGAACAGGATGCATCCGATTTTCAGCGTGGTGATGGGGTTGAGTATGAGCATGAGTATGAATATGAGAGCCCATGCCCCGGCTCCTACTCCT
>RFSE01000203.1 GCA_009924135.1 Pseudomonadota bacterium
CTCGCTGCAAGAACACACCGAAAATCCATAACATGGCAAAAAGTTCGCCCGGCGCGTCCCCGCCGAACAGGCGGCCCAAGTCCAGGCCGACGTGGACAACCACCGCCGCTTCCAGGCGCTGGCCGAACAGTTCGTCACCCTCAGCGAGCAGCTCACCGACCTGCCCGCCCAGCCCCCCAACAGTAAAAGAAACTCGCCCCGCAGGCGGTCGCCGACGAGCGGTTCCGCGAAACCGCCGCGTTCCTGAAGCTGGTGACCCAGCGCCTGCCCCAGCAGGGTGTGACCAATCTGGAGGCCGTGGAACTGGGCCTGCGGGAAGCCCTCTTCAAGGACGGCCGCCAACTCCTCGAAGCCCTCTACCGCCACGCGGATTTGCCGGTGCCCGGAGGATAACCGGTGCCATGGGCACTCCGACGGCTATCAGCGCCGGAGCACTGGTAAGCGCTCCATAGGCATTGGTGATGACCACGGAGTAGCTACCCGCATCGTTGGTGGTCAAGTTGTTCACCGTGAACGGGTTTGCCGTAGCACCGGGTAAATCCGTCCCGTTCTTGCGCCATTGATAAGCTAGTGGGCCGTCACCGCCCGCCGTGACCCTGAGATTAAGTCCCGAACCCACGGCCAGGGTGTAGCTTTGCGGTTGGACACTGATGAACGGCGGGACATGGACATTCAGGAGCGCCGGGTCACTCAAGACGCTGCCCACGGCGTTGGTCACCAACACGAAGTAGGAGCCGCTATTCGTCACACTTAGATTGGTGAAGACCAGCGTTGGGTTCGTTTCCCCGGGTATTGCAATCGCGCCCTTGAACCATCGATAGGACAACGGGGCCGAACCAGTTGCTCCCACCGACAGGGTTACGTTGCTGCCCAGCAGGGCCTGGGCGCTTTGCGGCTGCGCAAAAATCATGGGCGGGTCCAGCACGGTGATCATGGCCGCGCTGCTGCTGTCAAAGCCCGCCGGGTTGCCTACCGTGACCTTGTAGCTGCCCTGATCCGCCGCCTGGACATTCAGAAGCGCCAGGGTTGCGTTCGTGGCAGCTGGCAAATTGGTTCCGTTCTTGAGCCATTGAAATGCGAACGGAGGCGTGCCGCCCACGGTGACGTCGAAGGTGACATTCGTGCCCACCGGAACGGTGACATCCTGCCGCGACATGAGCACGGTCGGGGGTGCGATCACCGTCAGCATGGCATTGGAACTGGTCGTACGCCCAGCCACATTGGTCACCACCACGGAGTAAATGCCCGCCTGACCAGCCTGCGCGTTTAAGAGGGTGAGGGTCGTTGAGGTTGCCCCCACCACGTCCACCCCGTTGGACTGCCATTGGTAACTTAACGGCGCGGTTCCGGTGGCTGTCACACTGAAGGTCACCGTTCCGCCTTGAATCACGCTCTGGCTTGCGGGTTGCGTGGTGATCGCAGGCAGGACGTAAACAGTCAGCGTGGCCACGGCGCTCGTCACGCTGCCGCCCGCGTTGGCGGCGACCACCGTGTAGGAGCCTTCGTCCGCCGGTTGGGCATTCGGCACCATCAACATTTCGTTGGTTGCTCCCGGCAACGCGTTGGTGGCATTATAATACCACTGGTACAAGGGCGCGGGCGCGCCGGTCGCCGACGCGACGAACGAGACATCCGTCCCAGCCAGAACGGTCTGGTTTGTCGGTCCGGCCACCAGCACCGGCGGAATCGCCGTCACGGTCAGCAGCCCTGCAATGTGCGTGATGTTGTAGTTGGCGGCGGTTGCTCCGCTGGCAACTATGGGGTAGGTGCCGGGCAGGCTGTTGATGTCCGCAGTCGTGTTCGCCACCGCCGGGCTCGTCAGATCTGCCACCGTCTCGCCGTTCACGAATCCGCTGTAATTCACCGTCAACGGCGAATTAAGCATTCCATACGCCCGGGTCTGGCTCACAGCGGTCGCCGTCAGTGCCGCCCGGTTGACGACCCAATTCACCGTCGCGGTCGCACCCAAGTAGGTGGTCGAGTCCGTCGGTGCCAGAGTCACACCCAGCACGTTAGTCCCGACTGGCAATACCGTTCCGGCGGGAGGCGCATACGTCAGCAGTCCAGACACACTGGGAGTTGCGTTGAGCTGGGCCGCCCCCAGCGGAGTTCCATAGGTCACGGCCGGCGGAGCGGTCCACGTCAGTGACGGCACCAACTGGTTGACGCGGATCGTGAAACGGTTGGTGGCGCTGTCCACGCCGCCGTTGGCCGTACCACCGTTATCCTGCACCACCACCGTCACCGTGGCGGAACCGGCGGTATTGTTTGCGGGTGTGAAGGTCAGGTTGCCGCCGGCATCGATCGCGGGCTGGACACTGAAGAGCACAGGGTGGTCGTTGGCCAAGGCTAGATTTTGAATGGTCTGGGCACTCTCGTTGGCCGGGCCGGGGCTGAGGTTGGCAAAGCCGCTGCGCAAGGCCGGACCGCTGTTGGCAAACACCGCCACAGTGTTGGTTGCGAACGTTAAGATGGGAGCCTGGTTCACTGCGGTTACCGTAATGGTAAGGGTTTGCGGGGCACTGACGTTGGTGCCGCCGTAGTCCGTGCCGCCGTCATCCTGGGCGATGACAGTGACAGTGGTCGTGCCGTAGGCGTTGGTGGCCGGGGTAAAGGTGAGCGTGCCGCCACTGTCGATCGCCGGCTGGAAGCTGAACAGGGCAGGGTTGTCGTTGGTGGTCAGAAAGGTCACGACTTGCGTGGATCCGCCAGCCGGTTCCGCGAAAATGTTCAGGGCAAAGTCTTCGTTCGTGAAATCACCCGAGTTTTCGGGGACAGCCAGGGCCGGGGACGCACCACCGGCGAGGGCCAAGGCCACTGTGTGAGCGCCCCCACCAGCCACCATCAGCCAGTTGGTCGCGGCGCCAACCGGCACCGGCTTCATCCGGGTCACGGTGGTGCCATCTCCGACCTGGCCAAAATTGTTGTAGCCCCAGCCCCAGAGCGTTCCGTTGCGTTTCAGCCCCAGGCCGTGAGAATTGCCGGCCGTGACGGTCTGCCAGTCCGAATCCGTGCCGAATTGCTCCGGACCGCCGGTGTCGAAGGACCACAGCGTGCCGTCCCGCTTAACTGCCAAGGTGGAGTAGTTGCCCGCCGCCACGAGCTGCCAGTTGGTCGCAGTGCCGATCTGCACCGGGCTGGTTTGATCCACGGTCGTCCCATCGCCCAGCTGACCAAAGTAGTTGTACCCCCATGCCCACAACGTTCCGTCGCGTTTCACCGCCACCGAGTGACCGGCACCCGCCGTCACCGATTGCCAGTTGGTTGCGGTTCCGATTTGCACCGGGGTGGGCCGGGAGATTGCGGTTCCGTCGCCAAGGCTGCCGTGGGTGTTATCACCCCACGCCCACAGAGAGCCATCTCGCTTTAGGGCCAGGGTATGGGTCTCGCCGGGGGCCACCATCTTCCAGTCGGTCGCTGTTCCGACCTGCACCGGACTCCGGGCGAACAAGTTGTATCCCAGACCAAGCTGATAATTGATGTTCGCACCCCAGCCCCACAAGGTGCCATCGCGCTTCAAGGCCATCGTGTAATCATTGCCCGCCACCACCGTTTGCCAGTTGGTCTCGTTGCTAATCTGCACCGGGGTGCTTTGGCTCGCCCCGGTCCCATCGCCCAATTCGCCGAAGAAGTTATATCCCCACCCCCACAGTGTCCCATCCCGCCTGAGGGCCATCGTGTGGTTATCGCCTGCCGTTATCATCACCCAGTTGGTTGCATTTCCGATCGGTACCGGACTGCTTTTATCGACTCCGGTTCCATCGCCCAATTGAGCAGAAGAATTATAGCCCCAAGTCAGCAAAGCGGTGGTGTTCAGGAGCTTGAATCCGGGGGCGTCGTTCACCGGCGTCACTGTGATGGTGAAGGTGTTGGTGGCCAAGTTCACCCCGTTGCCGTCGGACTGGGCGATGACCGTCACGGTCGCGATCCCGTTGACGTTGGTCGCCGGGGTGAAGGTGAGGGTGCTTCCGTTCAGTGTCGGAGCGACGGCAAACAGCGCGGGTTGATCATTGCTCACCGTGACGCTGACGATGTTCGAGGCCGTGCCTGGTAAAATCGAGGCGAAGTTGTTGAAGGTTTGTGCGCCGCAATCTTCAAGGACGACGATGGTGTTGGTTGCAAACGTCACACTGGGCGGCAGATTTGTGACCACGGTGATCGTGCCACTCACATAGCTCACATTGTAGTTGGCGGCGGAGGCTCCGCTGAGGTTGATGGGGTAGATGCCCGGCGGGCTGTTGGTGTCTGCCGTGGTGCTCGCGATCGCCAAGGTCGTCAGGTTGGTCACAGTTTCTCCATTCACGAAACCTGAGTAAGTGATGACGAGGGGCTGGTTGGTCTGGCCGGCCAGCCGTGTTTGGCTCACCGCCGTGGCGGTCAACGCCGCCGGGTTCACCACCAGATTTACTGCCGCCGAGTTGGTTGCAAACACGCTGCCATCCGAAGGAGTGAACACCACCTTCAAAACTTGGGGTCCCGCCCCCAGCAAGGTGTCTGCGATCGGGTTGTAAACCAGGCTGCCTGGCACGCCGGTGCTGGCGTTCAACTGGCCTGCGCCCAGGGCCGTGCCGTAAGTAATCGCCGCCAGCGTGTTCCACGTCAGCACTGGTACCCGCCGGTTTACCGTCAAGGCCGCCACGCTGCTCGTCACGCTGCCCGCCACGTTGGTAATCACCACCTGGTAGGGGCCAGTGCTGTTCGTCGTCACCGGATTCAGCGTAAGCGTGGCGTTGGTCAGACCTGTCAACTCGCCACCGTTGAACAGCCATTGGTAGCTCAACGGTGCGGTACCCGCCACCGCCACACTGAACGCGACTCCGGTACCCGCAGTCACCCCCTGGCTGATGGGTTGCGTCGTTATAATTGGCGGGGCATTGACTGTAAGGACCGCGTTGCTGCTCGTTGCATTCCCGGCCATATTGGTCACCACTGCGGAGTAATTGCCGGCCTGGTTCGTCTGCACGTTGAGCAGGGTCAAGGTAGCGTTGGTCGCGCCAGAAAGGTTCGTTCCGCCCAGTTGCCATTGATAAAACAGCGGGGCAGTGCCGGTCGCGCTGACGGCAAAGGCTGCATCCGATCCGACGATTGCGGTCTGATCGACTGGGTGGGTTGTAATGCTGGGGGCCACCGGAGGTGGATTTACCGTCAGTATGGCGTTGCCGCTGGTCGTGCTGCCGGCCGTGTTGGTGATGACCACCGAGTAGTTCCCCGCTTGGTTGGTCTGTACGTTGGCCAGGGCCAACGTGGCATTGGTCGCCCCCGGCAGGTTGGTCCCCGCCAACCGCCACTGATAAAACAAGGGGGCGGTCCCGGTCACGCCGACACTGAAGGTCACGTTCGCGCCAGCGGTTACGGTTTGGTTGGTTGGCTGCGTCGTGATCGCTGGCGGACTGCCGAGTCGATTGATGACCAAAGTATAAGAAATTTTGGTGACACCGTCATCGGCTGTGACGACGATTGAAACGAAGTTCAGGCCATAGTTCAGGTTAATTGGTGGCGATGGGGTGCCGGTTGCCACTGATGTCCCATTGACGGTGATGGATGCTGCGATGTCGGCAGCCGTTGGGGTCAACGTAGTGGAATTGACCCCCGCTGCTACTGTCAATTGGTAAGACAGAGTAGTCTGGGCGAACACCGGGGTGATTGCCCCTGCGGCGACGACCAGGCTCGTAAGGCTCGCGTTTGTACCCGGGGGGGCAGCGTATCGAATCTCTCCCAACATGGCAGGCACCAAACCGTCGCAATGCTGGACAAATGACACCCAAAGCCGGTCGACTTGCCCTAGCGAGTTGGTTCGTATTTCCATGATCGAATAACTGCCCGTAAGAGTGTTTGGGCCGCGACCGTTTCCCGAGACTTTTAAGCCAGCCGCGCTTCCGTTGAATGGCCATCGGACAACATTGGTGTATAACCCAATTCCCAAAGGCGCAGAGCCGGGAGCCACAAATACCATGTCATAGCCAAAGGCTGTAGCAGTCACCCAATTTACATTGCCCGTGACACCGAAGTCTGCAAGGTTGGTTGAATAGTATGTCTGACCTTGGCCGATGTAGTCTCCCGTTTGGCTGATCAAGGAGACGGAGTTGGTTGGCGGAGGGGGCGTCCGGATCGCGGCTACAGTGTAATTGCGTGTGGAACCATCCTGGGCGGTGACAAGCACGTTGACCAGATTCGATGAGGCGCTGAGGTTAACAACACCCGAGGTGGAGCCGGAAGCCACGGGTTGACCGTCCACCTTGATGGTCGCAAAATAGTCCGACTTGGTTGGCTTAAAAACGGAGAAGTTAGCGTTCGATGCCAGGCGCAAGGTGTAGGCCAGGGTCGAAGAATTGAAGAGCGGCTCCAGCGCTCCCACCTGGGTCTCAAGGCCCGTCAAGCTCGCGTCCGAACTCAACGGCCGAACGTAACGAATCTCACCCGTCAACTGCGTGGTCGAGCATTCGCATTGCTGGGTGAAAGTCACATGGAACCGATCCACCTGCCCTAATGCGTTCGTACTAACTGCAAGTATCTGAAAACTGCCGCATAACGTGTTGCAGCCGCGGCCATTCCCGTAGATACTTAGTCCGGGATTGCTTCCGTTAAACGGGTAACGTGTGGCTCCCGGATAGTTTCCCGCCGCGAGATTTGCCGAACCAGGCCCGTCAAACTGAATCGTGTACCCGAAGGCGCTTACCGTAATGGTGCCAAGCGTGCCGGTTAGCGTGAAATCTGCGGCATTAGTTGTGTAGTAAGTATTTCCTTGGCCGATGTAGTCTCCCGGTTGACTGATTAGCGACACCAAGTTTGACTGTGCACTTGCAGATGCAAGGAACAGCCAAAGGCAGGCGCAAACCAAGGGAAACATCCCTTGTGCACGGCACGGCAATGTCACTCCATCTCTCATTAGTAACTCACGCCCAATCAAGCTCCATCGTGAATGTTATTGGATGGGCAGCTTGATGAACTAAATCCAAGCCGGAGTCGAGGTTTAAACGGCGTCTGCCACAGTGGTGAGGTGACGGCACATAATGCTCTGGCTGCTCCGTTACCACGGGGATGCAGGCAGGCGCTTCCGTGAACCGAATGGCTGGTTCCTGATCAGGAGAGCCTGCGAGCCAATTCCACGCCGGATCGGAGGTTGGCTTTTCTGTAGAAATCGCCCAGACTACCCTTGCCAGACGATCTTGCCGGCCACCACGGTGGCGGTGGCGCGGCCTTTGAGCGTCCAGCCGTAGAAGGGGTTATTCTGGGACTTGCTGGCGGTGTCCTTGCGCTCGAAGACCCACTCGCGGTCCGGGTCGAAGATGGTGATGTCCGCGTCCGCGCCGGGGCTGAGGGTGCCTTTCTTAAGCCGCAGAAGGCGTGCGGGGGCGGCCGTGTATTTCTCGATTACCGCGTTTAGACTAAGACGCTTGGCGTGGTAAAGCTGCATGAGGGCAAGCGCGAGTTCGTTCTCCAGCCCGGTGATGCCGAAGGGAGCGTAGTCGAATTCGACCTCCTTTTCGTAATCGCAGTGGGGCGCGTGATCGCTGGCGAGGATTTCCAACGTGCCGTCAGCGAGCGCGGCCAGGATCGCCTCGCGATCGGCAGCGGAGCGCAACGGCGGGTTCATCTTAAAGTTCGTATCGTAGGCGGGCCAGGTCGGACGCGCGTAGCCGCCGTCCTGGTAGCCGAATATCTGTTTGCCATCGGCGGCCCAGAATTTCTCGCTGCCGGCGATCGCAGCGTCCGTGAGCGTGAAGTGATGACAGCAGGCCTCACCAGAGATGGGGACCCCGCGGGACTTCGCCTCGCGCAGCAGGCGCACGCTGCCTGCGGTGCCGAGGTGCTGGCAGTGGACGTGCGCGCCGGTGAGTTCGGCGAGCAGGATGTTACGAGCGACGATGGCGTCCTCGCCCGCTGCCGGCCAGCCACGCAAACCGAGGACGGTGCTCCAATAGCCCTCATGCATCACGCCGTCGGTGACGAGCGCGTAATCCTGGCAGTGATCCATGATGGGCAGGTCGAACATCTTCGCATATTCGAGCGCGCGCCGCATGACTTCATTGTTCTGCACGCAATGCCCGTCATCCGTGATGGCCACTACGCCGGCCCCCTTGAGTGAGCCGATGGGGGCAAGTTCTTCGCCCGCGATGCCCTTGGTGATGGCCCCGGTGACATAAACGTTCACCACGGCATCGCGCGCTGCCTTCTCGCGCACGAGGGCGACCTGGCCGGCGTTGTCAATGGAAGGCGAGGTGTTGGGCATGCAAACGAGGCTGGTGAAGCCGCCGCGCGCCGCCGCCTTCGTGCCGGTGGCGATGGTTTCCTTCCCCGATTGGCCCGGCTCGCGCAGGTGCACATGCAAATCAATCAGTCCAGGGCACACGACCTTGCCCCGCGCATCCAATTCTTCGGTGACGAAACCGATTCCCTTCACCCGCTCCATGCGCGAGTAGCTCAATTGGATAGAGCGTCGGTCTCCGAAGCCGAAGGTTGTGGGTTCGACCCCCGCCTTGCGCACCACGGTTTATTGGGTTTTTTTTTGAGAGGGTTGACTTTTGGTGACAGTTTGGGGACGAACTTTTCCATGAAAGTCAAAACAGACTGTCCTGCGGAGGCTCCCATCCTCGTCAAACGCGGAAGCGTCACGGTCAAGATTTACACGGAGTCGAACTCGGTCAACGGCGCCACCTACCAACAGTTCACGGTGGTCTACTATGACGGAACCCAGCGGAAGCGGAAAAAGTTTGGCAAACTCGCAGATGCCAAGCGCGAAGCGGACCTGGTTGCAACGAAGCTGTCGCGGGGGGAGCATCAGGTGCTGCAACTTACATCAACCGATCGCATGATTTACCTCGAAGCCATGGAGCGGTTGCGCCCATTCCAACGCCCCCTGAACTTGGCAGTCCGAGAATACACTTCCGCGATTGAGCAACTTCCCGATGGGATCACCCTGAAGGAAGCCGTGGACTTCTTTCGCCGACGCAATTCCTCGTCAGCTCAGAAGCGCACGGTTCGCCAGGTCGCCGATGAAATGTTGGCCGCCAAACGCACGGCGAAGCTGTCCGAGGTCCACTTGAAAGATCTGGAGTGCCGGCTGAACCGCTTTGCCGATGCCTTTCAAATGAATATCGCTGGCGTTTCCAGTTCGATGATCCAAGCTTGGCTTGATGCCATGAAGGGCAGCGGCCGGACCAAAGTGAACTATCTCCGGGTCGTATCTTCCTTGTTCCGGTTTGCTGTCAAACGCAAGTATCTCCCCAAGGATGCAATTGAGGAAATCGAGGCCGTTGAGCAGGTGAAGGAAGGCGGCGGCGAGATTGAAATTTTTGCGCCCGAGGAAATGCAGGAAATTCTGAACGCTGCGTCCCCGGAAATGCTGCCGTGGTTGGCCATTGCCGCGTTCGCTGGACTCCGCACGGCGGAGATTCATCGGCTCGATTGGAGCGGGGTGAACTTGTTGCAAAAGCACATCGAAATCAAAGCCGCCAAGGCGAAAACTGCAGCCCGACGACTTGCGCCGCTTACCGACAACCTCGCCGTATGGCTCGGCCCTTATGCGCAACCCGTTGGGAAGGTGACCAGCTACACAAGTTGGTGGAACCAGTTTGGCAAACTTTCTGACGAGGTGAATCGCTTGAGAAAGGAGCGCGGGGATTTGCGTGAGTTCGCATGGAAGCACAATGCGCTTCGTCATTCTTTCATCTCTTACCGGGTGGCAGATACCCAAAATGTTGCGCAGGTTGCGTTGGAAGCTGGGAATTCGCCGCAGATGGTTTTCAGCAATTATCGTCAACTTGTGACACCTGAGGCAGCGAGAGCGTGGTTCGCAATCGTGCCGGCGGGATCAAGCAAGATCGTCCCGATGAGGGCGGCTTATGTTGCGGCCTGAGCTCCAACTGGCTTGCAACCGGGTTTACTGTCCCAACTCAGAGCTTGGGTAGGGGAAAGTTCACACGTAGAAAGCCGACCTTCAAACGAAAGCGAAGCCGGCGTTCGCGGTAAACGTTTATCGCAGCGCGGCACCCGCCGGGGTCATGGTCTTGTCGAACGGCTGAGGGCATTAGCCAAACTGCCAATGGGCACATTGCGGCGGGGCAACTGGCAAGCCGGACACGCGAATCCAGCAGGGCAGGGTAGGGTGGTCCCAACTCAGAACCCACCCTGATCGCCCGCAACAGCCCCACCCACCGGGGCTATAAACCCTTGAAGAGCAGCTTTGCTGTCCCTTTCCCGTCCCGGCCGTGATCTCCTGCCGCTGGCGGGAGCGGC
>RFSE01000204.1 GCA_009924135.1 Pseudomonadota bacterium
GGTGAATTCGCCACGCTCGGTCGCAAGCGCGGTGATGAACGGCATCTTGGCGGAGCGCATCTCACTGGCGCGCTTGCCGTAGGTCACGTTGATCGCACGGTCAAACGGCGTGCCCACGATGACATCGGTGCCGTCAGAGACGAGGATGACGGTGAGATTGGTCGCAATCGCGAGGGCCTGGCCCAGTTCGGCGAAGACGGGGCGGAGGTTGGACTTGCCGCTGAACTTCTGGTGCGCAAGGAATTCGTAGGCGCGGTTGGCGAGCGCCACGTTGAGTTCGGGTGTCCAGGCGTTGAGCGGGAATTCGCGCGTGAGCACCGTGTCCGCGTAAGTCCAGACAGTGAAGACATCACCATCCCGCATGCGGCCCCCCAGACCGGTGGCAATGAGCCGGTGAGTGCTGCGGTAAAGTCCGTCCGCGTAACGCTGCATCGCGGCGGAGGTGTCCACGACGAAGAGATAGCGGCAATCCGGCGTGATGGGTGACGGCCCGACCGGCGTGACCGGCACCAGCTTGACGACCGGCGCGGCCAGTTTCAGGCCGGCAGCCCAAGTGCCGGATGCGAAGAGCGTCAGCGCCAGCGCGACGAGGATTGTTTTCAGCCGGGTCATCAACGGGGATTCTTAAACCGGGAGCGTTCCCGCCGGTTGTGTTCCTTCAGGTCGATCGCCAGGTCGCGGTTTGCTTCACCAATCATGCGCAGGAAGTTCTCGCAGCTTTGCGCCATGCCGCCAAAGGAATTCACCGTGTCACGCTCGGCGTAGTCATTGGTGATGACGAGCACCTCGCCGAGCTGGCTGAGGCGGTAGGCCACGCGCTCGATCATGTCGTCCGCCGTCTGTCCGGCGCGGGAATAAAGCACCTCGACCTGCCGGGTGGAGTGCGTCTGCGGCGTGCCCTTGGGCGCGCCCCCGCCATCGAAGAAGATCGTGACCGGCGTGCCGGTGGAATCGACATAATGGGTGAGCTGCTGGATCAGCGCCTCGCGCGCGGTGGCGGAATGGCGGGCGCAGCCTTCAGCCAGTTCCGGCCAGGCGTGCAGGAGGCTGTAGCCATCCACAAGTATGCGCAGCAAAGGCACAGGGAGAAAGTAGCAGCGAAGCGGGAGGCGGGAAGCGGAAAGTCGGAGTGGTTGGCAAGGCGAGAGACCGGACTGCGGTCCGGGGTCGGTCCGCACCGGTGGACTTGAGTTGCGCGGGATCATCTGGTTGAGTGCCGCCCCGGTGAATGCCTTCACTTTGATTCGTAAATCTCGACCGTTCGCGACGCGGCCCGCGTTGCATGACTTGGTTCCCCCATCCGCTGCATGACCACGCTGCTTATCGCCACGCGCAACGCGCACAAGGTCGGGGAGATCGCCGCGATCCTTGGTGCAGATTTTCACTGCCGGCCGTTGCTGAAGGAGTTTCCGTCCGCGCCAGTGCCGGTGGAAGACGCAGATACTTTCTCAGGAAACGCGGCAAAGAAGGCGGTGTCATTGGCCACTTGGCTGGAGTCGATTGGCATGACCTGGGGGACCGACGCGGATCATGTGTTTGTCCTCGCGGACGATTCCGGCTTGGAAGTGGACGCCCTCGGCGGTGCTCCCGGCGTGCACTCGGCCCGCTTCGCCGCGCGGGACACCGGAGCGGATGGCAATAGCGCCGACGCGGACAATAACGCCAAGCTGCTGCGCCTGCTTGCCGATGTCCCCAAGGAGCAGCGCAACGCGCGCTTTCGATGTGTGATCGCCCTGGTGGAGGTGAATCGTGCCGTACCTTTGCTGGTGCCGCAGGTCTTCGACGGCGCGTGCGAGGGGTGGATTGAATTTGCGCCGCGTGGTGCGGGTGGCTTTGGTTACGACCCGTTGTTCATTCCGCTGGGGCAGACGCAGTCATTTGCCGAGCTGGGAGAACAGGTGAAGAACGGGTTGAGCCATCGCGCGCTGGCACTGGCCCGGCTACGGGAGTGGTTCAGTGGGAACGGGGGGAAGTAATTAGTAGTTAGTGATTAGTCGGCGCGGCGGACGGTAATGCGGTACTGATTACTATTACTAACTGCTAACTGCTAATCACTTTCTCCGCCTCCGCCGGCTTCCTCCACACGTAGCGGAACATGATGGTGCGCAGGGCGGCCGTGATGGGGATGGCCAGCAAACCACCAAGGATGCCGCCGAGGAGCTTGGTGCCGATCATCACGCAGATGATGATGGTGAGCGGATGCAGGCCGACCCGGTTGCCGAGGATGCGCGGCGAGTAAACCAAGCCTTCGGCCAGTTGCACGAAGAGGAACACGCCGGCGACCTGGATGAAATGCCGACCATCGCCGTACTGCACGGCCGCGAGCACCATCGCGAGGACAAACGTGATGATGCTGCCGATGTAGGGCAGGATGCAGAGGACGGCTGCGAGCGCGCCCAGCAGCACGGCGTAATCAATGCCGCACAGCAGCAGCCCCAGCCCGAGCAACGTGCCGGAGCAGAGGGACACCAGGATCTGGCCACGGAAGAACACGACAATGCAGTCGTTGATGGCGGACAGGACGAAGACCAGTTCCTGCTTCGCGGTTGATTCTCGGATGGGCAGGTAGTCGCTCCAATTGCTCTGGATGCCGGACTTTTCCAGCAGGAAGTAGAAGAGATAAACCGGCACCAGGGCCAGCCCCACGGCGTAGCTCATGAAGACCGCAAAACTGCCAAGGTGCGCGATCAGCCAATCCTTGATGAAAGGCACAGTGTCCTTGAGGGCCTGCTGCACCTTCAGACCGATGTCCTGATCCCAGGCTTCCTGCGCCCGCTGGCCCAGCATCGAGTCTTTGAGCCAATGACTGAACTGCTCGCGGAACTTGGCGGAGTAGTCCGGCAGGTTGGCGGCGAGCTTGTTGGTCTGGACGACCAGTTCGGGAACGACCGTGCCCAGCATGAGCACCACGATGGCCATGCCGATGAAGAAAACGAGCAGGATGGCCCGCACGCGGGGAATGTTCATCCGTTGCTGGAAGAAGTCCACGACCGGGTCCAGCAGGCAGGCAATGATGCCTGCGACTGCCAGCGGTACAATGAGTGACGCCAAGGCGTTGATCAGGCTGCCCAGCGCCCAGAACGTCGCGCCCAAAGCACTGAGCACGACGGCCACCGCCAGCGTGGTGACGGAGAACCAGATGACTTGCGCCTGTTTGGCGGAGGGCGGCGGGAAGTTCATTGCCGGAGCAGGGTGGCGATTTTGGGTTGCCGTTTGAAGCAGAAAACAGCGGGCGGCTTCAGCCCTGGCCGAGCTTCTTGGATTTCTCGGCCGCTGCGCGCACCGCGTTCATCAGGCCGCCGCGCACGCCGGCCTTTTCCATCTCGTGCAGGCCTTCGATGGTGGTGCCGCCGGGGCTGGTGACCATGTCCTTGAGCACGCCGGGATGTTGGCCGGTCTCCAGCACCATCCGGGCCGCGCCGAGCAGCGTTTGGGCGGCGAGCTTCGTGGATACGTCGCGCGGCAGGCCCGCCGCCACGCCGCCGTCGCTAAGGGCTTCGATGATCTGGTAAGCGTAGGCCGGGCCGCTGCCGCTCAAACCGGTCACGGCATCCAGCAAGGATTCCTTGACCTGGAGGGCGATGCCGACGGACGCGAACAGTTTTTGCGCCAGGGCGGCGTCAGCGGGCGTGGCGTTCTTGCCCGTGGCGAAGGCGCTGGCCGACGCGCCGATGAGGGCAGGCGTGTTGGGCATCACCCGGATGACGCGGCTGCCGGGAGCGAGGCCCGCTTCCAGTTTGGCCAGTGGCACACCGGCCGCGATGGAGATGACCAGATGCTTCGCGGAGACGTGGTCCCGGATCTCAGCGAGCACCCCGGCGACCTGATCCGGCTTCACGGCCAGGATGAGAATGGCGGCGGCCTTGCAAACGGCCAGGTTCGTGGGCATGGGCTTGACGCCGGTCTCGTCGGCGAAAGCATTGCGCGCGGCTTCCACCACGTCGCTGGCGACGAGATGTTTCGCGCTGGTGAGCTTGGCGGTGACGAAACCGCGCGCGAGCGCCGTCGCCATTTTGCCCGCACCGAGGAAGCCAATCGTGAGTTCAGAAGCCATGTGGATGGTTTTGTAGCAAGCGGGCGCGCGGGGCGGAAGGTTATTTGGTGGGCTTTTGGTCACTCCTCCTACTTCTACTCTTACTCATCCTCAAACTCCAACCAAACGAGTGAGGAGGAGTAAGAGGATGAGTAGGAGTAACTGCCCCGCTTGCCAGCCAGCCTTCGCTGGCGGATACTCCCCGCCGTGAGCGTCACCATCACCCAACTCACCAACGACCTGCTGGCTTCCTACGCCCGCGTCGGCGGTATTAACCACCTCGACGGCAAGAACCTGCCGTCGAAGACGGCCATCGCCGGCATCACGGTGGACTTGCTCCGCTTGCTCTTCCCCGGCTTTTTCGAAGAGAAGCCGTTTCATTCGTCCGAGTTGAAGGTCGAGACGGCCATTCTCATGGACTCGGTGCAAGGCCGGCTGGAGGACGAGCTGCTCAAGGCGCTCGAATACCGGCCGCGCGACGGCGCGAAGAAGAAGGACCTGCGGCCGGAGGCCCATCAGCTCACGTTGGAATTCCTTGGCAGCCTGCCGCGCCTCCGGGAAATCCTCCAGACCGATGCGGAGGCGGCCTACAACGGCGATCCCGCCGCGCTGAGCAAGGAGGAGGTCATCGTGGCGTATCCGTTCATGGAAGCGATCGCGGTGCAGCGCATGGCACACGAGCTTTACCTGCGGGAGGTTGCGCTGCTCCCGCGCATCATGACCGAGTGGGCGCACAGCCGCAGCGGCATGGACCTGCATCCGGGCGCAAAGATCGGCACCCACTTTTTCGTGGACCATTGCACTGGCACGGTCATCGGCGAGACGTGCACGATAGGCCATCACGTGAAAATGTACCAAGGTGTCGGCCTGGTGGCGCGTTCACTGGCCGGCGGGCAGGCGCTCAAGGGGCACAAGCGTCATCCGACCATCGAGGATCACGTCACGATTTACGCCGGTGCAACGATTGTCGGCGGCGAGACGGTCATCGGTGCGCATAGCACGGTGGGGGCAAACGTCTTCCTCATGCACAGCGTCCCACCGCATTCCCTCGTGCTCTATGAGGAGGTGAACGTGAAGGTGCTCGACAAGACCCAGCGCGACAAGGGACGGACCGACTTCCAAATCTAAATCCCGATCAGGCGAACCGCTCCCGCGCGGCGGCCACATCGGCGGTGATTTGGGATTTGAGCGCTTCGAACGAGGGGAATTTTTGCTCGTCGCGCAGTTTCGCGGCGAAAGTGACTTCGATCTCCGTCCCGTAGATGTCATCGGCAAAATCCAGCAGGTGGACTTCACACTGGCGGCGGGGTTCAGGGCTGGCGAGGGTAGGACGGACGCCGAGGTTCAACGCACCGCGATGCTCCCGGCCGGCGACGTTCACGTGCACGGCATAGACGCCGTTGGGAGGCAGGACGAGGCCGGTCGTATCGAGGTTCGCCGTGGGGAAACCAAGTTTGCGGCCCACTTGATCACCGTGAATCACGTTGCCGGCGATGGAATACTCGCGCCCGAGCATCTGGCTGGCAGCGTTTAGATCTCCCTGCCGCACAGTCTCGCGAATGCGCGTGCTGCTGACAGCCTCGCCATCCAGCGACACGGCGGCGAGCCCGTGGACGGTGAAATGAAGTTCCGCTCCGAGCTGCTTGAGCAGGGCGACATTGCCGCTGCGTTTGTGGCCGAAGGTGAATTCACTGCCCACGCAGACGCTGTGGATTTGACCCAGCTCACGGGCGAGGCCCCGGATGAAATGTTCCCCGGTCTGCTCGCTGAACACGCGGTCAAAGTGGATGAGCAGCGTGTGGGCAACCCCGAGCGACGCAATGGCCCGGAGCTTCTGGGGCAGGGAATAGAGCATCGGCGGCACGCGGTCCGGTGCGACAACGCTGTTCGGGTGACGATCGAAGGTGATGACCACCGGCACGCCTTCGTGCTGGCGGGCGTCCGAGAGCGTCTGCCGGATGACCTGCTGGTGGCCGAGATGCACGCCGTCGAAGACGCCGATGGCCACGCAGACCTTGCGGGGACCGGGCTGAAGTTCGGTGGCGGCGTGCAGGACGCGCATTAGCGGGCCAGTTGCAGGAAGGGGATCACGCGCTTTTCCAGTTCGCCAATGGGCAGCGCGAGAATGGCGTCGAGCGTGAGCGCGTCGGCCACATCCCATTTGCCCGAGGTGACGCGACGAAGCGTGGCGAGGTGCGCGCCGCAACCGAGCTTCTGACCCAATTCGTGCGCCAGCGACCGGACGTAGGTGCCCTTGGTGCAGGCGACGCAGAACTTGGCAAACGGCTCCGTGTAGGTGGTAAAGCGGTAGTTATAAATGTGCACGAGGCGCGGCTCGCGGACGACCTCGATGCCCTTGCGCGCGAGCTTGTAGAGCGGCACGCCGCCTTGCTTCTTCGCGGAGACCATCGGCGGGATTTGCTGCAAGTCACCGATGAACGCGCCGGCGGCTTCGTTCAACTGGTCGAGCGTAAGCGGCGGAACCGGCAGCGTGGCGGTGACCTGGCCATCCGTGTCATAGCTGTCCGTGGCCTCGCCGAACTTGATGTCGCCCTCGTACACCTTGTCGTCGGACATGAGCTTTTCCGAGAGTTTGGTGCCGCGTCCCAGCACGATGATGAGCAGGCCGGTGGCGTTGGGGTCCAGCGTGCCGCAGTGGCCGACCTTCTTGATGCCGAACTTGCGCCGGATGCGGTCCACCACGTCGTGGGAAGTGCAGCCGGCGGGTTTGTCCACCAGCAGGGCACCGTCAAGGGAATCGAATTGAAGCATGAGAAAAACGGACGAACGGACCCGCTTATTTCGCGGCGTCCAAAGCTTTTTTGATCGCAGCGATGACCCGGCGCTGGACCGAGAGCGGCTTGCCGGGAACGCGTGCCCCGGCGGCGGCGGCGTGCCCGCCACCGCCGAACTTGCCGGCGATCTCGTTCACGTTCACACGGTCGCTTTTCGAGCGCAGGCTGATGCGGGTCAGCTCCGGCTCCACTTCCTCGAAGACACAGGCGACGATAACGGGCTCAATGTCCCGGATATGGTCGATGAGTCCTTCGCTGTCGTTGGTCTCCGCACCGGTGCGGGTGAAATCCCGTTTGCGCAGCCAGAACCACGCGATCTGGTCGTCATGCGTGGTGCGGAAGTTGTTGAAGACATGCCGCAGCAGCTTGGCGCGCGACATCGGGTAACTCTGATAAACCTCGTTGCAGACCCGCGCGAGGTTGGCTCCGTTGCGGACGAGATCGGCGGCCACATGGTAGGTGCCGGGCGTGGTGCTCGGGTAGCCGAAGCTGCCGGTGTCAGTGGATATCGCGGTGAACAAACAGTCCGCAATCGCGGGCGTGACAGGCCAGCCAGCATGCTTGAGCAGCTCGTAGATCAACTCACCGGTGGCCGGCACGCGGGCGGAAACCCAGTTGAGCTTGGCGTAACGCGTGTTGCTCTCGTGATGGTCGATGTTGATGAAATCGCGGTGCTGCTCGATGGCTTTACCGACCGTGCCGAGGCGTTCGAAACTGGCGCAGTCCGTCGCGATGACGAGGTCGAATTTGTGGCCGGACTCGGGTTTGCGCACGAGGCCGTTGGGCACCATGAAGCGGAGCTTCTGCGGCACGGAGTCCTGATTCCAAACCGTGACCTGCTTGCCGAAGTTTTGCAGCGCCAGGGCGAGGCCGACCTGCGAGCCGATGCAGTCTCCATCCGGCCGGATATGGCCGACCACGCAGATGGTTTTCGCCTTCCGAATGGCGTCCAGAATTTCGTCCAAAATGTGCGAGTAGCCGGTCATTTCCCGGGCCCCTTCTTCTCGAGTTCCTCCAGGATGGAGAGCACCCGGTTACCGCGCTCCACGCTTTCATCCAGATGAAACTCGATCTTGGGCGTGTAGCGGAGGACGATGGAGCGGCCCAGTTCAAACTGGATCTGGCCACGGTTGCCATTGAGGCGGTTCATGGCCCGTTTCTTGGCCTCAGCCTTGCCGACGACGCCAATGTAAACCTGCGCCTCCTTGAGGTCG
The DNA here is from genome assembly GCA_009924135.1 of Pseudomonadota bacterium. Taxonomy (GTDB): domain Bacteria; phylum Verrucomicrobiota; class Verrucomicrobiia; order Limisphaerales; family SXTU01; genus SXTU01. The sequence continues at coordinate 8,043 of RFSE01000204.1, forward strand.
GGCGTGACGGTCACGTCGGCGACGGTGATGAGTCCGTTGTCGGCATCGGGCGGAAAGTCCCGGCGGATGATTTCGCCCAGCGTGCGCTTGAGCATCTCACGGACGCGTTCAAGTCGGACTGTCATGGCAGGTGGCGGGAGGGATTAAGATTATGATTAAGATTACGAGAAAAGGAAGAATGCGACGGAATCTTAATCTTTATCGTAAACTTGCTCTTATTCTCGAACGCCATGCAAGGTTCGCTCAAAGCGCCTGCTTCACCTTCTCAACGGTGTAGCATTCGATGGCATCGCCGATCTGGAACTCGTTGAAGCCGTCAATGCGGATACCGCATTCGAGGCCGGAGCGGACTTCGTTGACCTCGTCCTGGAACCGGCGGAGCGAGAGGGTGACGCCCTCGTACAGGAGGTTCTTCTTGCGCATGACCCGGACCTTGCCCTTGACGATGCGACCCATCGTGACGGAGCAGCCGGCAACCGCGCCGCCCTTGGACAGTTCGAAGATCTGGCGGACTTCGGCGCTGCCGACGACCACATCCTTGAGGATGGGCGGGAGCAGGCCGGCCATCGCGTCCTTCACCTCGTCGATCAACTCATAGATGATCGCGTAAAGCTTGATCTGCACGCCGAACTGCTTGGCCTTTTCGTTCGTGCCCGAGTCAATGCGCGTGTGGAATCCGAGGATGACACACTTCGAGGCGCCGGCGAGGTCCACGTCCGATTCGGTGACGGTGCCGACGGCGTGGTGGACGATTTCGAGCATGACCTTGTTGGTCTCGATCTTCTTGAGCGCCTCGACGATGGCCTCGACAGAACCCTGGGTGTCCGCCTTGACGACGACCTTGAGCGTGAGCTGCTGATTCTCGGCGATCTTGGCGAAGAGGTTTTCCAACGTGACACGCGGCTGGCGCTCCTCGGCTTCGGCGGCCTTGTCGGCCATGGCGCGCTCTTCGGCGATGTCGCGGGCGTTGCGTTCGTTATCGACGACAGTGAATTCCAAGCCCGCTTCGGGCACGCCGTTGAGGCCGAGCACACGCACGGCGACGGACGGGGTGGCTTCCTTGAGGCGGTCACCTTCTTCGTTGATGAGGGCGCGGACGCGGCCGTAGTGCGAGCCGCAGAGAATGATGTCGCCAACCTTGAGCGTGCCCTTGCGGACCAGCACGGTGGCCGTGGGGCCACCCGCTTGCAGGCCGGACTCGATGACGTTGCCCTTGGCCTTGCGGTTCGGGTTGGCCTTAAGTTCCTGCAAGTCAGCCTGGAAGATGATCATCTCCAGCAGCTTGTCGATGCCCTGCTTGGTAAGGGCGGAACAGTCCACGAACAGCGTCGTACCGCCCCATTCGTCTGGCGTGAGGCCCCGTTCCTGAAGTTGCTGGCGGACGCGGGTGGGGTTCGCGTTCGGATGGTCGCACTTGTTGACGGCAACGAGGATGGGAACCTTGGCGGCCTGGGCGTGCGAAAGCGCTTCGAGCGTCTGTGGCATCACGCCATCGTTGGCGGCGACGACCAGGACGACGATGTCCGTGACGTTGGCACCGCGGGCACGCATGGCCGAGAAGGCGGCGTGGCCGGGCGTGTCGAGGAAGGTGATCTGTGACAGTTCGCCCTTCTTTTCAGGGTGCGGAACCGTGATGGTGTAGGCACCGATGTGCTGGGTGATGCCGCCGGATTCGCCGGCAGCCACGTTGGCCTTGCGGATGACGTCGAGGAGCGAGGTCTTGCCGTGGTCCACATGGCCCATGATGGTGACGACGGGCGGCCGGGGCTTGAGATCCTCGGGCTTGTCGTCGATGGGGTCGGTTTCGACCTTCTTGGGCGCAGCGTGGACTTGGCCTTCACCCTTGGCGCGTTTTTCGACTTCGAATTTGAAGCCGTGCTTGGCGCAAAGCTTGATGGCAATGGGCTCGTCAACCGCCTGGTTGACGTTGGCGAAGATGCCCATCTGCATCAGGTCGGCGATGAGCTGGAAGGGCTTGCGCTTCATCTGCTCCGCGAGGTCGCGGACGACGATGGGCGGCTTCATCGTGATGACCTGCGCGTTTGAAGGCAGTGCGGCGCGCGGATC
>RFSE01000205.1 GCA_009924135.1 Pseudomonadota bacterium
GGAAATAGCCCGGCGTTTCAACGCCGGCCCAAGGTCGAAAGTCCCTCTGGGACAGCCGAATCCCGTTTGGCGACTTTGCCAGAAACTGAGCTGCGCCCAGTACAGCCGATTGCGCGTGAGAAATTGCGTGAGAAATTGCTTGTAGGCTGATGAATGTGGGCGAACAATCGAAAGATTGAGTCCGAGAATTTAGTGATACGGTCTCGGGATCGCAGTTTTGATTGAATCCATCCTTTCAAATCGAACCGCCCGGCGAAAAGCCATCGGCCCGAATCCTGGCCGTGGATGACAACGAGTCCATCCGGACGTTCTACCGCCACTTCTTCAGGCTGGAAAATCTGGCGGTCGAAATCATCGGTTCACCTCACGAAGCTTTGGAGAAATTCCGCGCCGCGCCACACGACTACTCCCTTTTGCTCACCGACTGCGAGATGCCCGGAATGAACGGGGAGGAACTGGCCCGGCGGGTGCGTCAGGTGCGGGCCGATCTGCCGATGGTGATGTTTTCGACGGCCGTGACCATCTCAGGACCGCAGCCCTTTATCGCGGCCGGGTTTCAGGCCGCCCTGCCCAAGCCGGTGGGCATCGACAAATTGCGTACGACCTTGCGCGCCGCGATCGGCAGTGCCAGCCCGGCCACGACGGCATCCTAGCCCATCTCAGGGCTGCTTCGGGGCAAGGTATTTGGCCAGGTCCCTGGCCGCGATCACCCGGCATCCCTGTTCCTTCAAGTGGGCCATGTAGCTTTCAAACTTGGCCGGGTCCGTGTTGACCCAGGGGTGTTTGATGTCCGGCACACCGTGGAAGGTCATCACCGCAATCTTGCCGGCCTTCGCCTGGGCGACCGCCGCCTTGAACTGTTCCAGCGTCGAATCCGGTTTGCTGTCGAAGGCCTGCGGCGAAAGCAGCGGTTCATCCTTGGCGGGATCAAAGGCCTTCGCCCCGCCCGCGCGGGCGAAGCGATACCCGCGTTCGCGCAACAGTTTCACCGCCGCGTCGCTGGTTTGATAACCGGGATAGCAGAAGCTCGTCGGGCGCGGGATGCCGTGCTGGGCGCACTGCTGCTCGATGTATTCCACGTCGGCGGCGAGCTGTTCGGGCGGTTGTTTGGCCACGCCGGCATGGCGGCGCGTGTGGTTGCCGATCTCGAAGCCTGCATCATGGAGTCCCTTGATCTGCTCCCACGTCATGTAATGTTCCTTGTCGGTCGCGAATTCAAAACCCTCGGTGATGAAGAACGTCGCGCCGAAGCCGTATTTCTTCAGCAGCGGGGCGACGAACGTCGCGTGACTGGCCACCGAATCATCAAAGGTCAGCACCACCAGCCGGTCCGGGGGCGTCTCGCGATCGGCCGCGCCCGCCACCACGCACAGGGTCAACAGCACTGCGTGCAACAATGTTTTCATGTGCCCGCATGCTAACCGCCGGCACCTGCGGTGGCCAAGGGAATTGCCCTGCCGGATAAAAGTGTTCTAGGGTGGGTCTGGTGAAGCTCGTTGCGTTAAATCAATTGCGGAGTCTCCGGCAATTCTTCCGGCCTTCGTTGACCATCATCCTCTGGTTGGGAGCCGCGTGGGCTTCGGGGGCCGAGGCGTTGCTGCCCTTTCGCATCGAGATAGTCGAAGAGCGCACGGGCTGGCCGGTGCCGCTGGTGGAACTCCGCACAACGCATCAGGTGCGCTTCGTTACAGACAATGCCGGACGCATCGCCTGTGACCTGCCGGAACTCATGGGCCGGGAGACGTGGTTCGCCGTTCATGGGCACGGCTACGAAGTGAAGGCGGACGGGTTTGGCATGCGCGGGGTGCGGCTAAAACCGGAACCCGGTAAAACCGCGCGGCTCGAAGTGCAGCGGACCAGCATCGCCCAACGGGTCGGCCGGCTGACGGGGGCGGGATTGTTCGCGGAGAGCCAGAAGCTCGGCCTGGAGCGTGACGGGCCGGAGTCCGGCCTGGTGGGACAGGACAGCGTGCAGAACGTCGTGCATCGCGGAAAACTGTTCTGGTTTTGGGGCGACACGACGATGGCAAAGTACCCACTTGGCATTTACGATGGCACGGGGGCGACGACCGACGTGACGCCCGCTTCGCCGTTCGTCGCACCGTTGCACTTTCCGCTGGCCTACTTCACGAATGCGGCGGGCGCTCCGCGCGGCATCGCACCGATGCCCGGCACCGGACCGACCTGGGTGACGGGCGTGGCGAGCGTCCCGGACCACTCCGGCAAGCCCCGGCTCGTGTGCGCCTACATGAAGATCAAGGGCCACCTCGAAGCGTACGAGTGGCGGCTCGCGGTGTGGGACGAGGAAAAGGATTTGTTCGTGCCGCTCAAAACCATTTGGATGAAATCCGATGCCAGCCCGAAAGCGCCGCCGGTTCCGGAGGGGCATCCCGTGCGGTGGCAGGACTCTGCCGGCAAGGCGTGGCTGCTCTTCGGCAACCCGTTGCCGCGCTTGCGCTGCCCGGCCACGTTCGAGGGATGGCAGGATGAAAAAAACTGGGAGGTGCTCACCCCGCAGGCCAGCCTGCCTGGCGCGGCCGGGGAAACGGTGAAACCGCATACCGGATCCATCGCGTGGCATCCCTGGCTCAATCGGTGGGTCACGGTGTTCATGCAGGCCTACGGAAAGCCGTCCGTCTTCGGTGAATTGTGGTACGCGGAGGCCGATGCGCCGACGGGCCCGTGGGGAACGGCCGTGAAGGTGCTGAGCCATGACAACTACACCTTCTACAATCCCCGGCTGCACCTCGAGTTCACGCCCGCTGGTTCACCGCTGCTCTACTTTGAGGGCACGTACACCGCAGAATTTGCGAACAAGCCGAACCCGACACCGCGATACGACTACAACCAGATCCTCTACCGGCTTGATTTGTCCGACGCCCGGCTTAAACCCGCGCAAGGACGTTGATTGTGCGCCGGACCGGGGGCAGACTGCGGACATGAGCCAGCCCAACATCTGCCAGCGTTCACCCCTCGTGCAAAAAGTCGAACCCGGCACTTACTGGTGGTGCGCCTGCGGCCTCTCCAAGACCCAGCCGTTCTGCGACGGCTCGCACAAGGGCTCGGAGTTCAGTCCGGCGAAGGTGGAAATCACCGAGGCGAAGCAGGTCGCGTGGTGCATGTGCAAGCACTCTGCGAATGGAGCGCATTGCGACGGCAGTCACAAGCGGGTCTAGCCGGCTCACTCCCCGGTAGGCGGCGGGGACATGCGGCGGAAGAACTGGGCCATGCCTTCCGCGTCGGCATCGGCAAAATCAACCGTCGCGTTCGGCGCACGATAACGGACGGTTTCCAGCCGTTCATAAAGGCCGATCACGGTGGCGATGGCCTCCGTTTCGACCTTCGCCGGTGCAAGGCGCGTGTCAAACACGACGACAAGCAGACCCGACGAAACGCGCGTGAACCTAGGCGGAAAGCGAGATTCGCTGGCGCTGATCAGGGCTTGGGAGCTGGCCCGAGCAATTCACGCGCTTCTCTCAGCAGCAGGCGTGCGACGACCGTGGCGCTCCAGCCTGGGCCGAGGTCCGCGCCGGCTTGCGGAAGTTTTTCGGCATCGAGTGTTTCGGCGCGCGCGAGGGCGGCCCGGGCTTCGTCTTTTTTGCCCAAGAGATGTTGTGCGAGAGCAAGCACCGCTTGTTTCGATACAGCAATCTCGGGCACGCCCCGTTCAGGATTTGCGGCGAGACCGCTCACGACACCGGCGAAATCTCCCGTGCGATATCGCACCAGCGCGACGCTTAACTCGTAATAGGAGAGCAGCGGCGAGGTTCCGCCCTCACTGGCTATGCGATTTGCCCAGCGAGTCATGGTGGCGATGTCCGTCGCGTCCATGGCCTCCAGCGGCAGGAGCGAGCCCGCCTTGATGCATCGGTCGAGATCTGGCAGTTCGTTGCTTGCGGCGAAGCGTTCGAGCATCGCGTGCACGAACTGGCGGTGCGCATCGCGGTCCCCGAGCTGCGCCAGTACGCTCGCCAGATAAAGCCACCAGCCAGACTCGGCGGGGTTCTGCTGGAGGACGGCCATCATCGCGATGCGCGCCTCGGCCCAGCGCCCGGCGTTTGCGTGCTGCTGGGCGAGGATGTGGGGTGGCTGCTTGGGTTGCGTGCCGGGCGTGGTGGCGGCACTTGCGGAGCCCGGATCTGCTGGGGCGATGGACGCAATGGTTGTCTCGATCCGTTTGAGTTGCCCCAGCGGCGGCGACTCAAGGTTGAAGATGGACGCAACAGAGGTGCGATCAGTCGCGGCCAGGCGCTTGCCGCTGGGGCTGAAGGCCAGATGCTCCGTCTCTGCGCTGCTGAATCGCAGTTCCTCAATCGTGCTCAAATCGTCAAGGCGCCACAGGCGCACGGTGCGATCAGTGGAGGCGGTTGCGAGCACGGGCAGGGTCGGATGAAAGGTGAGCGCGGTAATGCGTCCGTCGTGCGCGCGGAATTCGCGCAGCACAGCGAGGGTCTCCGCGTCGCGGATGCGCACGCGCTTGTCGTCGCCACCCTCGGCAAAGGTGCGCCCGTCGGGCGCGACCGCGACCCGATCCAGTGCAAATGGGTGCGTGACATGGCGCAAGGCCTTTCCCGTCGTTGCGTCCCACAGCACGATGCGCTCTTCAGAGTCGGTCGCGCCACGGGCGCCGGCGTTACCGACAGTCACGAGCCGGTCCGGGCCGATCCAGGCCATGTCGCACACGTTTCTGGTCATTGTAAAACCATAACTTACCTTGGCCAAACCCTGGCCGGACATGGTATCGAAGATTTCAATCGACGAATAGTCGTTAACCGTTGCGACGCGTGCGCCATCGCGTGAGACGCGCACCTTCGCGACCGTAAATTCCGTGCGCAGCTGTGAAAGCAAACTCGCCCCCCCTGGTGTCCTGCGGTAAATGGTCAAAGACGGCTTCGTCTCTGAGGGATGTGTGTGGATTGCCATGGCAGCGATGTCCCCGCTGGATGCGAAGCGGTCGGCATTGGCGCACTCGGGGGGGATCTCGATGGGCAGCGGCGTCCACTGGCCGTTCACATCCAATTTTGCCGGCTGGTTTTGGGCGACGAAAACATCGTCCGCGCCCCAGAAAACACCAGCTGTCACCGAAGCTGGCAGTGCGCTCTCCATGCTCCGCGTCGTGACGAGCGCCCAGGAGCGCGAATCGGGCCCGGTGACGAGGAGTTCCGACGTCGTTGGGTGCATGGCCATGCCTTCAATCCCGCCCCTGCTTCCCATCATCGACCACACGGGAATCCCGCTGCGGACGAGCCAAGCGCGCCCGACCCGACGGCTTTCTGACACGACCGCGACGGCCGCCACGACATCACCGGAGCCGCTGATCGCAATGTGCGGCATGCTGATTGACTCGGTGAGGCGCTGCTCGAAAACGACCGCCCCATCGGCTAGCCGCATTCCACGCACCACGCCATCCCAACAGCCTGCGAAAAAAGTCGCGCCAGCAGGCGACAGCACCATGAATTTCGCGCCCCAGGGCAGCGCGGGCAAAGTCCTCAAGATGCTTCCGGTCGCGCCATCGAGCGTACGCACGCTGGTGTCTTGATTCACCGTGATAACCTCGCCGCCGGGACTGAAGGCCGCGCAACTCACCCCTTGGGCGCGCCACAGTTCGCGCCCACTCACGGTGTCATGGACGGTCAGGCCGTTGGCACCGATGTCGAGCGCCCGGGACCCGTCGCGGCTGAAGTGGACGAACTCCGCCTCCACCGCGTCCCATTCCACCAGCGGCCTGCCACTCGCAGTTTCATAGATGGAGACCCCACTATTCCCAAGCCGGCTCACTATCAAGCGCGATCCGTCCGGCGAGAAATCGAGCGAGCGTGTGAATTCGCTCCGCTGTTGGCGCTCGGAAACTGGGAATTGGAAGAGGATTCTCCCGCTGGGTGCATCCACGAGCGCAAGCTGATCCGCTGGCAGGGCGACCGCGAAGACACCCGGCCGCTTCGGGTGCGCCGCCACGCCAAAGAAGAGCATGTCATTCTCGAAGGCGAATCGGGTCTGGGAATTGTCGGCCCGCGCGCGCAGATAGCGCCAGTCCGCGTCGCGCAAGCTTTCCGGCACGCTCTCGAGCGAGGTGAGCATCGTCTGGCTGTCGAATTCACGATACGCCGCTTCCGCGAGCGAGGTCTGCGAACGCGCGAGCGCCACGCGCGCGGCCTGGCCCTTTTCTTCCGCAACTTTCTCCGCCTTGGTCGCGCGATCCGCCGCCGCAACGGCCTTTTGTTCGCCTTCGACGGCTTTGTATTTTTCCGCACGCAGGTTGATGACGAACCAGACTGCCAGCGCTGTGATGATGAGCCACGCGGCAAAGCCCACGGCAAACTCGCGCTGGTGCCGTTTCACGAGCAGGCGCAGTTGAACGAAGAGTCCTGCTTTTTCCGCCGTGGTTGCGAACCCGCCCTGATACGCCGCAATGTCCGCCGCGAACTCCGCCACGGTCTGATACCGCCCCGCCTTGTCCCGCGTCAGCGCCTTCATCGCCACCGCCGAAAGGGCGCTGGGCACCTTCCCGCCAGGACAGTGCGTCAGGGGGTGAATTTGCCTGGGCTCCACCAGCGCGCCGGTTGCGTCAGGCCGGGCCTGCACGCTGAAGCTCGGGGCGTTGAAGGTTGTTGGCGGGGTGATGGTTCCGCTGCGAACCTTTGCAAGGATCTCCTCCAACGAGTCGCCTTCCACCGGCGGTCGCAGCGTGAGCAGCACGTAGAGAATCCCACCGAGGGAGAAGATGTCCGACCGTCCGTCCAGCTCGGCAATCTTTCCCTCCGCCTGCTCGGGTGACATGAATTTGGGCGTCCCGATCACCGCGCCTTCAAGTGTTTGATACAGTTCTTTCGGGGCGGCCGACTCGGGGGCGTTGGCGTCAAAGTTGAGTGTTTGGGTGGAGTTGGTCGCGTCGGCACCGGAACCGAGCGTGGCTTGATCCAACGGAGTTGCGCCCGAGGCCATGGTGACTTGTCCGCCGGCCCTGCCTTCCAACGGAAGCGTGCCGGCGGGTTCGGTCTGGTTAAGCTGGCCGTCCGACATGGGGGTGGTCTTCGCCTCTTCCGCCGTCGCGGCACCGGGCAGAATCTTTGCCAGACCCCAGTCCATCACCAGCACTTCGCCAAACTCCCCCACCATGATGTTCGTCGGCTTCAGGTCCCGGTGGATGATGCCGCGCGAGTGCGCGAAGCCCACGGCATCGCAGACTTTCTGGAAGATGGTCAGCAGCGCGTTGAGGGGATACTTGGCCAGTGTTTCCCGGTCTTCCGCCTTGAGCTTGCCGATGATCTCGTGGAGCGTGACGCCCACGACGAGCTTCATGATGTAAAAGGGTCGGCCTTGCTCGTCGGCACCGAGGTCGTGGATGGGGACGATGTTCGGATGGGCGAGCTGGCCCAGCACCCGGGCTTCCTGCAGGAAGCGCTGCCGGTGCACGTCGCTGGCATTGCGGTGCAGCATGACCTTCATTGCCACGCTGCGCCCGAGTTTGGTGTCCCGCGCGTCCAGCACCATGCCCGCGCCGCCGCGCGCCAGCTCGCGTCCGGGAAGGTAGGCGGAGCATGGACTCATTTGTGGCGCAGTTTTCCGCAAATCCGACAAAGCGTCAAACGGGAAGGCCAGGCCTTACTTCCTAGCGCCCGGGCGGCCAGATAGCGGCCAAAAGCTTGGCGACCTCCAGCTGCCGCCGGGCCGCCCGGTGAAGGTGTGGGTGCTGGACGAGGTCCGCTTCGATCTGCGTGGCCAGACGAGGCGCTACTGGGGACTGCGGGGCGTGCCGGTGGTCGTGTCGCGCCAGCAGCGTTACCAGCGGGAATGCCTGCAACTGGCCTTGGCGGTGGGCGAGGGCTGCAGATGCTTTGCCATTCTGCCCTCGGTGGGGCTTGGACCTGTCGGTGCTGTTTTTGGCGCAACTCGCGGCCAGCGCCCCTAAGCCGAGTGCGTGGTGGTCTAGGACCAGGCAGGCTGCCCCCTGCGGTCCCGCTCACTCGCCAGTAGGCGGCGGGGTCATGCGCCGGAAGAACTTGGTCACGCTTTCCGCGTCGGCATCGGCAAAATCAACCGTCTCGTTCGGCGTACGATGGCGGGCGATTTCCAGCCGTTCATAAAGGCCGATCACCGTGGCGATGGCCTCCGTCTCGACCTTCTCCGGAGCGATGCGTGAGTCAAACACGACTACGAGCAGGCACGATTCATCCACTTGACGGATGAGGGTGTGAAAACCGGTTCCGCTGACCCGCAGATGGGTGAAAAAGTTTTCCTTGAGCCGCCGCGACATGGCTTGGGCGGCACTGAAAGCATTAGCCGCAAGGCTGGCAAATTCCGGCGGCTCACACGGCAGTTCCCCGCCAGCCCGTTGAATCAAATAGCCCGCGCTCTCGACCACGAGGCCAGAGAGCGCACCGCTGCGCGCCACGAAGTCCTTCAGCAACAGTTCAAGCTGCTGCACGTCTTCGGTATTGAGCTGCGGAAAGCCCTTCATGACACGCTCGAAGGTTCCAGACAGCAGGTCGAAGGCAACCTGAAACCTGAACCCTTGAGCCTAAACCCTTTCATCACTTTCCGCTGCTCAGGAATTTGTTCAGCAGCAGGCCGGTGATCGCGTTGAGCGTCTCGAAGACGCCCTCGCACTTGGGTGCGACGGCCGGGAAGCTGGGCACTTGGACGTCCCGGTTGTTGAGCAGGAAGTCCATGTATTCCGTCGGCGCGGGATTCGCGGCGTCGCGTTTGTTGTACTGGAGGACGTAGGGGATGTCAGCCAGGTTGAGCTTCAGCGTCTTGAGGTTGTCCTCCATGTTTTTGAAGCTCTCGACGTTCTCCTCCATCTTTTCGTAGGTGGAGTCGGCGACGAATACCAAGCCGTCCACGCCGCGCAGCACGAGCTGGCGGGTGGTGTTGTAGATGACCTGGCCGGGGACGGTGTAGAGCTGGAACTTGGTCTTGTAGCCCTTGACCGTGACGGTCTCGAGGGGGAAGAAGTCGAAGAACAGCGTACGGTCCGAACTGGTGGCCAGCGAGACGATCTTGGTCTTGCTGTCGGGATTGGCCGTCTGGACATTGCCGTAAATTGATTCCAGGTTCGTCGTCTTGCCGGACTTCGCCGGGCCGTAATAGACGATCTTGACCTGCAGTTCCTTGGTGGCTTGGTTGATGATGGCCATAGGTTATTTACGCTGGCGGGCGATTTCGTGGGCGATGGTTTGGAGCTGGGGCAGGGGCAGGAGCTGGCCCTTGCGGCTCATGACGGTGAAGAAAACCTTGTCGAGTTTGAAGATCGCCCAGTGGTGATTATCGGCGACCAGGGAAACGACGGTGGGGTCGCCCAGCTTCATCTGCCGGGCCTGCTCGCCGGTGGTGGTAAACAGCTTGGGCAGCGCGTAGGCGAGCAGCTCGGGCGGGAGCGTGGCCTGCATCTCGGCGGCGGCCAGCTGACCTTCCTGGAGGGAGAGCATCGCGCCAAAAACACCCGGCAGGCCGATGACCGCGTGAATGATTTCCGACGGGGTCCAATGGGTTTTCTCGGGCTTGCCCAGCGCCTCGCCCAGCTTCGTGTCAGGCACCGTGGGGGCCGATGGAGCCGCCGGTTGGACGGTGAGTGGGGCCGGGGCGGGGACGCGATTAATAAAGGTCGAGTTGCCTTCGCTGGCTCCGGGACGCTTCGGCTCCGCGTTGCGCATGTTCGCCATGAAGGGTTGCACCAGCACCCGCAGGGGCAGCGAAAGCGGCGTGCTGTCCGTTGCGGACGGACCGATCGCCGGCCGGACCCAGTTGCGCAACTGGCCCCAAGTGAAGACAACCTTGCCGCTCTTCATCGCATTGCCCAGTTCTTCGCGCGGGAATTCGACGGTGACATCACCGAGGTCGGCGGCTTCTTTGCGGATCGATTCAGGCCAGCTTACCGTGAGGACGGAGAGCTTGATCGGCACGACGCTGGAGGCCGGGGCCTCAGGCACACCAGCGGAACGGAAGGTGCCGGCGGCGGCGATGGCCG
>RFSE01000206.1 GCA_009924135.1 Pseudomonadota bacterium
CCGGTCATTCACTCAAAAAGCTGCTTGCCGCGCTGGAGCCGGACCCAAAAGAAGAGTCCCAGGCCGCAGAGCGAGCGCGATTACGGCACGCAATCATCCATGAGAAGTGGCGCGGATTGAAGCACACGAACGACCGGACGGAATCCAGCCTGATTGCCCGCGCCATTGTGGCAACCGCAGTTCGGAAGATCGATGCGCGGATGCAGGAAATGATTTCCCGGAAGATCGAGACCGAATACCCCGCCGCCGTCGCCGGGTTGGATGTTCCTGCTGCGAGGCAGTTCGGAAAGCGGTTCGCTGACGAACTGCGCGAGGAGATTCGAGCCATGGGTGATTTATGGGGAGACAACTAACATGACCACGACCACCAAGCCAACCGCCCTGTTGGTAATTCTGCCAATGGCAAAGATACCAACGCGACGGACGCGCGGAAACGCGCGAAGCTTTGACCATGACGATTCGACCGCTTCAACTTCGCGCCGGGGCCAACAAGCCCGCCCCGTCCGTTTCACCCATCGCGCACCCGCAACGCAAGTTCGACATGATGGCCCTGATGGAATGGGAAGCCCACCTTGCGGCGCAAATCAATGCCCGGCCCGGCGGCGCTGCCGCGCTGGGGGTCATTGACGGAGCCGCCGACACGGCCCCTGGCTTCAAGAATTGGAAGCATTCACACGCTCGAATTTCCGCGCTCGAAGCGCAGCTTGCAAAACTCCCCGCAACTATCCCGAGCGTCCCGGCTGGCACTTCTCCCGGCATCAAGGCCACTCCGCCCGTACCCTCTGCGGTTTCACAAAAGCCCGCCGTGGTCGCGCACACTGTCACGACCGACCAACTCGAATGCCTCGCGGTCGAAATCTTTGGCCGGGCCGCGCTGCCCAAGATCGACACGATGCCAGACCACGAGAAGCGCACTGCTATCATGCGCGATCTATGGCAGGCACACGTCACGGTGCCCGGCCTCAAGATCGAGGCCCAGCCCGGCTGGTACCGCGTTGAGAATCTCGACCGCGTGTGCCAGACCATCGCGGCCTACCGACAAGCGAAGGTGCATGAGTTCCTGGCCGTCACGCCACCGCCCCCGGCCAGCAGTGCAATGGACCGCGCCGCGTTCAACCAGCTTTCGCCCCTTGCGCAGTTGGAGCACTGCCGCAACGGAGGCCGCATTATAGATTGAAATTTCACTAACCAGACATATATATGACCACCACGCAAAACAAATGGGAGCCTCAAGTTGACCGCTCGCCTGTCCACCAAAAACACCTCGCCGACCTCGACGAAATCCGCCGGCAGGCCGACGCCGCCACGGACGCAGCGAAGGCCAAGCTTCGCGAATTCTCCGCGCGCCAATCCGCTTGGGAAGTAGTGCTGGCCGACGGTGCCGCCAAGGCCGAGCGTTGCCGCTATGCCCGCGAGCAACTGGACATTCTGAACCAGCGACGTTCACAGGAAGTCGCCGCCCTGGACGCGCTGACTGGAAAATTCGAGTTCACTGCGGAGTATTACCGCGAGATCGCCCACGTCAGCCCGCACACAAACAGCCAATGGCACATGGCCTGGAAGGGCATGAACCCCTTCGTTCACTACGGCGCTTTGATTGCTGGGTGCGACGCCGCGATTGCCCGCGTGAAGGAACTGCTCGCCGGCTTCGAGGCGGAGGAAGCCACCGCCCTTGCCATCGCGAAAAAGTACGCGAAGGACAATGGGTTTGCGGACCACGATTTCGGCGACGCTCCGAAAAAGAAGTAACGCTTTCGCCGGGGCGGCATGTCACACCGCCCCGGCCCGTGTGCGTCACGGACCCCCTCGCATCTGGGCGCACACGGTTTCCCCTTTTGAATTATGAGCACACCAGGCCAACGCGCCGACGCCGGGCCGGTGACAACCAAGGCCATCAGAGAAGCAGCCGCTCCCTTCACCCTCGCCGCCGCTCAAGACGCGCCAGATCGAATCGTGGAGCGACGGGGATACCCTGCGGCGCGAAGTCCGCCGGTCAATACTCGGTGCCCGTCAGGTTATGCCACGCCACCACATATGAATTCATGGCGGACGCGGTGCCCGTGGAAATTGCGAACCACGACGCTGGGCGGCAAAAATAGTCAGCCAGTTCATTTGGAATAACCCCACGCAACGCCAGCGCAATCATCGGGCCAACGCTCAGCACGTACAGCAATGGCAACCCAGCGACTATGCCCAAGACGTAAAGCCACGTTCGGTTTGCTTTTGGTTCGGATTCGTCGCTCATGCTGGTGACGATATTTCTACCAAGAGGGCATGGGCACGGCAAGGCACGATGGCAACCCCGGCACGGACCTTTGCCCCTACGCCCCCGGCCAACTGTGAACGGATGACAGTTCAAGCCGACGACCTGAGAGGGGAGACGCCGGCCCGCAGCACGCGGACGCCAAAGGCAAGGCCGGGGGACATACTCCCCCCGCCCTACTCTCCTAACAATCCTAACAAAAAATCCGCGCGAAGGTGCGCAAAGGCTGCAAACATGCAGCCTTTAGGACGCAACATACGAACGCGGTTTCACCCTTTGTTTATGCGGTCAAGTACAGCGTTCGCGCAGTAACGCGCAGGCCATCGGATGCGGTTCAATTCCCCCCGCCTCCACCAGTATTTATTGGTGTTTTCTGCAATTTATTGACATGACGGGACAGATACGGGACAGTTCACGCATGAAAGCGAACCTCCCCACCTCTCCCGGCGCGCCCGCCCCTCGTCCCGACAAAGGCCCCGTCAAGGTCCTCAAGCAAGGCAGCATCACCGTCCCGATCTACGAGACGACGAACCGCATTTACCGCCAGAACCCCGCAACCGGCCAGCGGGAGCTGAAAAGCGAACATCCGCAGTTCACGCTCGCCTACTATCAGGGCAACCGCCGCGTTCGGCTCAAATTCACCGCCCTCGCCGAGGCGGAGACGAAGGCGAACGAAATCCTCGTCAAGCTCGCCAACGGCGACTCCGAGGCCCTGAAACTGAACGGCAGCGACCGGCTGGCCTATGTGGACGCCTGCCAGGAACTCCACAGTTGGAAGCCAGACGCCCGCCTTCACGCTGCCATTGCCGAATACGTTGCCGCCGCTAAGCGCCTGCCCGAGGGCGTCACCCTCCGCGAGTGCGTGGACTTCTTCCTCAAGCGCCATCCCGCCGGCCTGCCGCACAAAACGGTGCGGGAAGTCCTGGACGAACTCCTCGCCACCAAGACCAATGCTGGGAAGAGCGAAATCTACGTCAAAGAACTCAGCCGCCGCCTGGGCCGCTTTGCCGAAGCCTTTCAGGTGCCCATCTCCACCGTCACCGGCCCGCAGGTCGAAGCGTTCCTGCGCAACCGGGGCCACGCAGCCCGCACGCAGAACAACGAACGCCGCCTCATCGGGACGTTGTTCAAGTATGCCGTGAAGCGCGGTTATCTGCCCAAGGACCACGACGAGATGAGCGCCGTCGAGCGGGCCGACGACACTGGCAACGACATCGAAGTCTTCACGCCGGACGAACTGCGCAAGCTCCTGCAACTGGTCCGGCCGGAGATGGTCCCCTACCTCGCCATTGCCGCCTTCGCCGGCCTGCGTGCCGCCGAGATTGATCGCCTCGACTGGTCCGAGGTCAACCTCACCGAGCGGTTCATCGAAATCAAAGCCAGCAAGTCCAAGACCGCCTCGCGCCGCCTCGCGCCCATCCCGGACAACCTGCTCGCCTGGCTCACGCCCTACGTCCAGCCCTTCGGCCCCGTCTGCAATTTCGAGCGGTCGGACAAGCAACTGTTCTACTACCTCGCGCCCAAGGCCGGCTTGAAGTGGAAACGCAACGGCCTGCGGCACTCGTTCATTTCGTACCGGCTCGCCGTCGTGAAGGACATCGGCGAAGTTTCCCTCGAAGCCGGCAACTCGGCGCAGATGATCTTCAAGCACTACCGGCAGCTCGTCACCGAGAA
This sequence comes from Pseudomonadota bacterium, assembly GCA_009924135.1. Taxonomy (GTDB): domain Bacteria; phylum Verrucomicrobiota; class Verrucomicrobiia; order Limisphaerales; family SXTU01; genus SXTU01. The sequence continues at coordinate 3,938 of RFSE01000206.1, forward strand.
GCAGGGCAGCGATTGGTTCTCCATCCTCCCGCCGGACAGTGCCGCGAACATCATCCCGCTGCCCGCCGCCGCAACCGCCTGACACGTAAAACCCAGCAAACCAAGCCCATCGTGGCCACGCCTCCATTCAATCCCGGCTCGCTCGGAGAGACGGAGCAAATCCCGGCGAAGATTTGGGAATTGCTCCGGCGTAACGACCGCTTTCGTGCCGATGTGGAGCAGTTGCGCCTGTTGGACGCTACCGAGCGCGCCACACAAAAGACTTCAGGAACGTATCAAGGCCCGGCCTGGCAGGCTTCCTGTGAGTTTGTCCAGCAGATCGAGCCAATTCATCCCTTCGCCTACACCGCCCTCTTGTGGCTCGTCCCTGAGCCTCTTCTCTTGGTTTCCCGTGTCACCGTCGCACCTGATGGCCAGATTATCCGAAATGAATTGTGTCCGATTCGGCCATCCAATCTTGCGGAACCAATGAGGTGTTGGCCTTGGAGGAGGGATGAAAGCTTACAGGGTTTGCCCATTGTGCGCGGACCTGAGATTCACCATCAGAAGAGCAACCGGCGCGCTTTTTGCGACCGCGCAGTCTTTCTTAGGGAGTGGCGCGGCTGGAAACCGGGAACCCCGATGTTCGATTGCGACACGCCTTGGCCAAAGACACCCGAGGGCTTCCGCCACCGATTCATGTTCATTTGGCGAAGCCGCTTTGATTGCCGGCCCGACAACCCCATCACGAAGGACCGTGACGACTCCCCCGCGCGCACGAGACGCGCTTCTTTGAGGGATGGGATTTGGGGCAATTTAACTCCGGTCGCGACTTTGAAAAGGTCATCACCTTCTCTGAATTGGCAAACCATTACCGCGTTTTCGCCGTGCCAAAGACCGTCCTCACCAAAGGCACCGCAGACGCCCTGGGTAAGTGGCTGGCCACTGAATTGAAGAAGGGCAGCAACCACTACGGCAAGCTTCTTGAACGTGGTCTTTTCAACGAGCGAGAGATGCTGGGCAGCGAAATGGAATGGAAGGAACAAGCTGGCGTCTCGCTCGATCAGGACAAAACCACACACCGCTACCGGCGACGCAATTACATCCGGTCACTCATCGAGTTGATCTACCCAGACTTCAACCTTGAAGCCCTCCTCGCCCCGCCAACCCATCGGGCGCGCGGCAAGAAATACATCCCCAAGGTCAGACAAAAATAGATTTTTCCGCACGAAGACCGCCGGGCCTTCTCGCGCTTAACTCGCACCGTGACGCATTTGCGTTGCCATGAGAGCAGCGGAGCACCGGCAGGGACCGGTTTGGCGAATTCACGCCTCCGTCATGCAATCGGCAGCGCAAGGGCGCACCAGTTGACATGAACGAAGACACAAATACCACCCCCGCCACCAGTCCCGTCCAGACACCGGACGCCTACCTCACCAAGCAGCAGCTTGCCCGCCGGCTGAATGTCTCCCTGCGCACGGTGGACAATCTCGTCGCCCGCCGGGCGCTGCCCTTTGTCCGTCTCGGCGGCAAGCTCATCCGGTTTCCCAAAGTTGCCGTGGACGAGCACATTCAACGGCATCTCACCATCAACGCCCGAGGCGTGTAACCTGCCAACCCAATACCTTTCCTATGAAAACCCACAACCGCCAGCGTGCCGCGAACTACTTTCAATTCCCGCTCTGCGCGCTCGCCTTTGCGACCACCACTTACGACCGCGTTAATACAATCCTCGACTACGCAGTCGTTGAGACTGGCCGTGTGCTCTGGCAGCGGAATTCCGCAGGACAGCGCCTCAAACAGTTAAATGTCTGGAAGTGTCGTACCGATCTGCCAAGGGACATCAAGCTCGACCTGCCAGCACACCACGAGGCCCTTGCTGGAGCGGAAACCATCGGTGTCATCTATACACATATCGGCGCAGCCTTGCAGAATCACACCACGCTCGCTCACTTCGTCAGCACACACGAGGCACGGCATGGCCGCAGTCCGCTCGTGCGGATTCGGCGCGACCTGTTTTTCGAGGCCCGCGACGGCAAGGGATTGACCTACGCTGAACTCACCGTGCTCGCGGGTCTTTACAGCGTCATAGGACGGAAGCAGAAACCCGTGCTCGTCACGCAAGCCACCATCCGGCACCGCGCACTTGGCTACAAGTCACCCGTTGTCCAGCGGGCGGAGCTGCCCCGGCGCACCGACGGCGCGAAACCGCTCACCGAATGGCAGCTTAGGCACACATTGGAGCGCCTGCACGAGCGTGGCCTGTTTGCCCGTTTCACGTTTGGTCGCCGCCTCACCTACTACTCGCACCGCATGAAGGACAAGGCGCTTCGGGCCGCCGTTGTCGAGCGCAAGACCCGCAGCTCTCTCTTCCAGATGGGGCGCAAGTTCGACGACCAGGACGCGACCGACCAGATACGCAACCTTCGCGCCCTCGCCGCTGGCAAGCCCCCGGCCCGGCCCGGCCTGCGGGGCAATTTCATCGAGGGAGAGCCGTTCTCCGGGGACGCTCCACCACCCCTCCACTGAATCACGACTTCACTGCGGCTGCCCCTCCGCTTTAATAAAAGCGTTTTGAACACAAGCTTCTCAACAGAAGCCAACTCAATAAAATCGCAAGAATACAAGGAGGAGGAGGACACCCGGCTCGCACTTCTTCCTGATAAATCAGATGACCGCAAAGGATTCCACATCATCGCCGCCAAGACCCCGCGCCGCGCCGCCATGCCACCGCCAGCGCGTTTGTTTGATGCTGTCCCAAATCGGTCCCTCATCCCCTTTTGGAAAGCCTATACCGCCAGCGGAACCCATTCTGCCGCCAGCATCCTTCTCGCCTCGCTCATCCCGCCCGCCCGCCTTGTCGGTCGGGTACCCCTTCCTTTCTTTTAGCGTTGTCACCGTTTGGCGCTCACACCCTTGCCGTCCGGCCCGCCTCGTGGTTACTCTCCCTGCACGCTGATGACCACCCCGACTTGATCTTGGATGTCCCGCAACGAAGCCCAGACACGTTTTGACCTGATCGACCCCGCGCTCATCGTGCGGGGCTGGGTGCGGGCGGACATCCGCATCGAGGAGACGGCGGCGCAGATTGACATTGTGGATGGCCGGGGCCACCGCCGTCCCGTGGGCCGAACCGATTACGTGCTGCGCCGCCCGCTCACCCCGGACACCGAACCCGTCGCCCTCGCCATCATCGAAGCCAAGGCGGAAGATGAACACCCCACCAAGGGCCTTCAGCAGGGCAAAGGCTACCGCGTCGGTGAACTGCACCACGTCCCGTTTGTCTTCAGCTCAAACGGTCATCTCTTCGTCGAGTATGAGGAACTCACCGGCCAGACCAGCGAACCAAAGCCTCTCTCCGAGTTTCCCCGTCCCGAGGAACTCCTCGCCCGTTACCTGGGCAAGCGCAGTCTCCCCGCCTCCTCCCCGGACTTGAAGTGGCTCGCCACCGGCTACTCGCAGGGCCGCGACCATCTGCGCTACTATCAGGATGCCGCCATCCGGGCCGCTCTCGAAAAAATCATCCGCGCCCGGTCGGAGAAGCAGCGGCCCCGCGTGCTCCTCTCGCTCGCCACGGGCGCGGGCAAGACCCGCATCGCCGCCGCCCTGCTCAAGCGCCTCTTCGATGCCCAGGCATTCGCCACGGCGCTCTTTGTCTGCGACCGCACCGAACTCCGCGACAACGGCCTTGGCGACTTCCAGGCTGCTTTCGGCACCGACGCTGCCGAGGCGGACACGCGCAACCCGCAAAAAAACGCCCGCGTCGTCATCGCCACCTACCAGACGCTCGACTACAAGTTCGAGCGCGGCAAAAGCCCGAAGAACGTCGTCGAAAACTTCTTCACCCGTCATTACCCGCCCGGCTACTTCGATCTCATCGTCATAGACGAGTGCCACCGCAGCGCGTGGGGCAACTGGTTCGACATCCTCAAAGCCAACGCCGACGGCATCCACGTCGGCCTGACAGCCACGCCGCGCGAAATCAAGCTGCCCGAAACCAAGGATAAACAGACCCGCGAGGAAATCGAAAACGACCGCCGCCGCCTCGCCGACAACCTCGAATACTTCGGCCCGCCCGCCTACGAGTATCCCTACCTCCAGGGCGTGCGGGACGGCTACCTCGCCCCCGCCGCCATTGAGCAATGGGACATCTTCCTCGACGAGCACGCACAGCCCGAGCGCGTGCGCGGCGTGCTCAAGAGTGACCTTGAGGGCAAATGCCTCACCAACGCCCTCACCGGCCAGCCCGTCGCGCCGGACACGCTGGCCGAACGCACCGAGGGCGCGGCGTTGGACCGCAACCTCTACCTCGCCGAACGCACGCCGGAAATGTGCGCGCACCTCTTCGCGCGCCTGCTCCATCACGGCGAGGACGACCCGGAGCAGAAAACCATCATCTTCTGCGCCAGCGACCCGCACGCCGACCTCGTGGCGAACGCCATGAACAACCTATACGCCGCGTGGTGCAAGACGCGCGGCCAGCGCCGCCGGCCCAATTACGCCTTCAAGTGCATGGCCTCCGTGCAGGGGCAGTCCCTCATCCCGGACTTCCGCGACCGCCAGCGCGCCTACTTCATCGCCACCACAATGGACCTGCTCACGACCGGCGTGAACGTTCCCTGCGCGCGGAACATCGTCTTCTTCCGGTACATCCGCTCGCCCATCCTCTTTCACCAGGTTGTCGGGCGCGGGACGCGCGTGGACGAGGTCAATGGCAAGCTCATGTTCCGCATCTTCGACTACACCGGGGCAACCGCCCTCTTCGGCGCGGACTTCGTCACCCCGCCGCCGGGCGGTGGCGGTGGGGATGGCCCGTCGCCACCCGGCCCGCCCAAGCCGCCCGTGAAGGCCACGGGCAGCACCATCGCCCTCGCGCACGCGGGCGATTTCTTCCTGATGAACCGCCACGGCCAGACCGTGCGGGCCACGCCGCAGGAGTATCAGGCCCGGCTCGTCGAGGAACTCCTCGCCACCGTGCCCAGCCTAGCTGATTTCCGCGCCCGCTGGTTGAACCCCGAGCGCCGCCACGAACTCCTCGCCCAGCTTGCCGGGCAAAACCTCGTTCCCGAGCAGCTCCGCAGCGCGGCGCAAATGGACGCCTACGACCTCTTCGACGTGCTCGCCGCCGTAGCCTACGGCGTAAAGCCCCGCACCCGTGCCGAGCGCGCCGCCGCGCTGGATGGCACCGGTCCCGGCTGGCTCGTCAAACTCCCGCAGCCCGCTGCCAAGGTCATCCGTGCCATTGCCCGGCAGTTCGAGCGTGCCGGCACCGAGGCGCTGGATTCCGACCAGTTGTTTCAGACCGGCGAAGTAATGGAAGCCAAGGGCCTCGCCGCGCTCAAACAAGGCGGCAACCCGGCAGAGCTGCTCCGCAAGACCAAGGAAACCCTGTTCGCCGCCTGAAATGAACCGTCCAGACATTCGGACTCCCCACCGCCGCAGCAGCCGACGTGAAGAGGCGCTGATTGGTCTGGCTGCGAGCATTAGCTGGCCCGTTGTGAAGCTGGACGAAGTTTGCGTTGGCTCCACCGGAACTCGCGACCCCGGCGCAGAACCGGACAAAATCATCCGCTACGTTGACATCTCCAGTGTGGACAACCGGGCGAAGCGAATTACCGAAGCCAAAACCTTACTCGGCAAAGTCGCCCCGAGCCGCGCTCGCCAAATCATCCTCGCCAATGACGTGTTGGTTGCAACAACGCGACCCAACCTCAATGCTGTGGCCCTCGTGCCGCCGGATCTGGACGGCGAGATGTGCAGCACTGGCTTTTGTGTCTTGCGACCAACGCCCGAGGTTGATCCTGAATACCTTTTCTTGTTCGTTCAGAGCGACGCATTTGCTCACGGATTGGCTGACTTGGTGAAAGGTGCTCTTTATCCGGCTGTCTCGGACAAACAGGTTCGTGCCCGTCCAATTCCACTGCCCCCGCTGGCGGAGCAGCGGCGGATAGCGGGGCGGTTGCGGGAGCAGATGGCGGAGGTGGCGCGGGCGCGGGCCGCCGTGCAGGCGCAACTGGCCGCCGCCCAAGC
>RFSE01000207.1 GCA_009924135.1 Pseudomonadota bacterium
CGTTCGTTGGTTCAAATCCGGGATTCGACCAGAGTATTCCAGTAATTGGTATGATTTCGGCTCGAACTTTGCGCTCTTTGCGCCCTTTCGCGGCTCTCCAACAGCGCTTTCCAAGTTCATTGGCCACGGATGAAACACGGACGGAACACGGATGGGGACGATGAACTGCCAGCCACCCCGGTGGTTGCTGCCGGCAAGGCGCACCGCACTATTTCGAAGGAATGATAGATTCCTCCAACGTCCACTCGTTGCGGCCGTTGGCGTGGCAGTGGCAGTGGGCGGCGTAGAAGCCGCCGCGATGCTGCCAGAACCACGGCCAGAGGCTTTCGCGGTCGGTGTCCGGCAGATTGAGGCCCGGCAGGGCGGCGCGGGGGAAGAACTGGAACGTCCCTTCCGCGTGCGGCGGCGGGACGGCGGTGAGGCGCGGCTTCACCTCGAAGAGGAACATGAGCCAGTGCGTGTTCCCCTGGTAGCCGTGCTCACTGATGAGGCCGGTGAGGTGGAGGTCCTGCGGTTTGAGGATGAGGCCCGTTTCCTCGTGCGCCTCGCGGCAGGCGCAGGTGTAGGGCGACTCGCCGATGTCGGTCTTGAGCTTGCCGCCCGGCGGACTCCACCGGCCGCGATTCGGCTCCTGCGTGCGCTGGAGCAGGAGAACCTCGTCAGCGGCGTTGAAGCAGTAGAGGAGCGAGGAGATTTTGTGCGGAAGGGGCATGGTTAAGAGAATAGTTTCGAAGCCCCGCCAAAGACCAACCAGAAGACAAACAACCAAACCGCCCAAATAAATAACACGCAGAAAAAGACAACCACTGTCTTCCAAAGCTGTATTCCACCACCCGGGAGTTGCACGACAGATGGACTGCTGGCTAAAGCTTCGGGAAACGCTTGCTCAATCTCGTCCGCCATCCGGCGCTCCATCGGCTCCTCGTACCGTTGTGCGTAGGTAAGAGTGCCGATCGTTAAAATAGAGCTGTCGGGGGCCACAGACACCGCAGCTTCAGCGGTTGTTTGGATACTCTGCAAACGAAATTCCACCCGGTCCGCTCCCCTGACAAATGTCCCGGTGATGACCTTTTCGAGGGTGCCGGTTTGAAAGCGCCGGGCGGTATCCTCAATGTCCCTTTGCACCTCAATGCCTCGTCCGTGCAAAGCCGAGTCAAAACGGGCCAGATGTTCAGCAGTCAAGACGAACTTCCATTCGTAGGCTTTTCGATCCGGGAAGGGCATGGGTTAGAAGAAGAGTTTAACGGCCCCATAAAGAGCCAATGCCAGCAATCCGAAAACAATCGCTGCTACCAAAATCAAACAGCTGACTCCGGCAAGATTCTTCCACCAGTCCACTCTACTCAAAGTCTGGTTCAAGGACTCTGGGCTCATCTCCAATGTGCCAGGAAACGCCTGCGCAACTTCATCTGCCAGCCTCTTCTCGCCAGCATCCTGATGCCCATGCAGGTCGGTTAAAGTGCCGATCCTCAGCATGCACCCGCCATAATTAGCGGCTGCTCCTTGAGCATTCGTGACTTGCGGCACTCCTTCCAAGGTGAACTCGGCGAAGTCAGCTTCACGCTTCAGGCAACCAGTGACACGGGTTTCTACGGAATGACTTTGAAGGTCCCTAGTGACACTCTCAGTTTCACGTTCGACCGCGACACCGCGCGATTGCATCGCTGTGTCGAACTGCGCGACCTGTTCGGCGTTCAACTCGAATATCCAGAAGTTCCGTCGACGGTGAGGGCGACCTAGAGGCTGAACCTTTGAGTGAGTATCAGGCATGTCAGAGCCTCCTCACGTCGGCTGCTACCAGGCTTACTTGCCAACGCAGTAGAGCTTCTGGCCGGTGCGGATGTAGAGGTTGCCCCGGGAGATGGCCACGCTGGAGCGGAGGCGGGTGTTGTCGCCCTCGTCCTTGAAGTTGGCCGAGTGGAGCAGTTTGAATTCCGTGCCCCCGGCCTGCACCACGGACACGTCACCATCGAAGTTCATCATGTAAATCTTGCCGTCGGCGGAAGTGGGCGAGCACTGGAAGACGGACTTGCCGCCGAGGTCGCCGCTCCACACCACCTTGCCGGTGGCCGGCTCGAGGCAAAGGAGCTTCTTCTTGCCGCCGTTGAGGATGTAGAACTTGCCGTCGAGGAAGAGCGGCGTGGGCACGTCGCTGGTGATGTCCTTCTCGTTGGGCGTCGGCGCGGCGGTCGCGGCGTCCTCGGTGTTTTGCACGTGGCTCTGCCAGGCGAGGGACTTGTTGTCCAAGGTGCCGCTGCCGCCCACCTTCACGGCATAGACCGGCGCGTTCTTCGGGGCGCACGCCAGCACCACGCCAGCGCCGACGGTCGGGGACGGCACGAGCCGCCAGTGACCGATCTTCGTCGGGTTCCAGGTGCCCCAGCGCCAGAGTTCGTTGCCGGTGGCGGGATCGTGACCGGTGATGCAGTCGCCGCCGACGATGATGAGTTCCTTGCGGCCATTGTGCGTGTAGGGCGTCGGCGTGCTGAAGGCTTCGAGCGACTCCGCTGCGGCACCGGACGGGCGGAGGTGCTTCCACAGGTCCTTGCCGGTCAACGGGTCGATGGCGAGCAGGTAGGATTCGTTGCCCGTCGGCTTGCCGCGCCCACCGACCGCGACATCGCGCTGGAGGATCTGCATGTAAAGCTTGCCCTCGTGCAGGAGCGGGCTGGTGGAGAAGGTCCACTGGAAGGCGAACGGTCCGAGGTTCCGGTCCCACAGCTTCTTGCCGGCCAGATCGAACGCCACGAGGTCGCCGGTACCGTAGAAGAACACGACCGTCTTGCCGTCCGTCACGGGCGAGGGCGAGCAGGAGTTGCTCTGCTGGCCGTCGGCGGTGGAGCCTTCGCCGACTTCCGCGCGCCAGAGTTCCTTGCCCGTCTTGCGGTCCAGGCAGAGGGCGAGCTGCTTCTTGGTCTGGTTGTCACCGGAACTGACGAAGACCTTGTCCTCGTAGATCACCGGCGTGGCGGCGGAGAAACCGGGCAAGGAGGCAACCCATTTGACGTTCTCAGTTTTGCTGAATTTAGCGGGGAGGCCCTTTTCGGGGCTGGCACCGTTATAGAGCGGGCCGCGCCAGTTGGCCCAATTCTCGGCATGGCCGAGGAGCGCGGTGGCGAGCGTGAGTGCGGACGTGAGCAGAAGGCGGTTCATATTGTGTGCGCGGATGATGTCGGGCGTTGGACGGAAGGCAAGCGTGGAGGCTTGAAACTGATTACTGGATACCGGTCACTGGATGCTGCCCAGGAACAGGAGTGTTCAGTAATCAGTGTTCAGTGTTCAGTCGAGTCAGATAGCCACCTTGCGCTTCGCGGCATCGGGCTGCTGGCGGTAGAAGACGGCGACGTGGCCGACGACCCAGACGAGGTGGCTGCTGGTTTGGTCGGCGAGCTGCGGGGCGAGGGTTTTGCGTTCGTCCTTGAAGGCGGCGAATTTGAGCTTCACCAGCTCGTGCTGGCTGAGGGCTTCGTCGAGGCTTTTGACGAAGGCCGGGCTCGCGCCGCTCTTGCCGAGGGCGAGGACGGGTTCAAGCTTCTGGGCAAGACCCTTGAGTTTGCGGACAACGGGATTGGGGAGTGGTTCGGGCATGGGACAACAGGTTACTTGGACAGGATTTCGTGTTGGGTGCTGACGGCGACCCCGTGGGAATCGGTGACGGAAAGGTAGCCGACCAAGGGACGTTCGGGGGGGAGCTTCGCGGTGATTAGGCCCGCTGCAAGTTGGGCGGGGACGGTCTGCCAGTTGCGCTTCTGCCACGCGCCGGAGTCGGTGGTGAAGTGGAACTCCGCCTTGGCCGGAGGTTCGGCGGCGGTGACTTTGGTGGTGACGTTCTCGCCGGCCACACGCATCGGTTCGAGCGCCGCCAGCGGCGGTCCGCCCTTGAGGTGGCTGTCCACGAACTGGTCCACTTCGCCGAAGGTCCAGATGTGGCCGTGCGGAAGTTTGATTTTCACGGACACCTTGCGGAGCCGCTCCGCGACCAGCTCGTAGCACTTCTTGTAGCTGTCCATCGGATAGGCGAAGTCGTTGGAGCCGTTGAGAAAGAGGATCGGGCAAGACACGCCGGCGAGAAAACGCGAGGGGTCGAAGTGGCTCACCCACTGCTCGCGCCGGGCCTCCGTCATCTTCTGAAACGTCGGGAGCCACACGCTGTTCTCGTGGAGGAAACCGCAGCCATACACCGGCACGGCGACTTTCAACCGGTCGTCAATGCCCGCCACGATGCACGTCAAGTAGCCGCCCCAACTGATGCCGGTGACGCCGACGCGGTTCTTGTCCACCTCCGACCGCGCCGCGATCAGCGAATGGGCGCGCAAGACCGCCGCCACCGCGTGATAGGTCCACATGTCCTTCGCATCGGTTGCGGTGAACTCACGGAATTTGGTTCCATCGCCCTGGTCGGGGCCGCCGTCGGGCAGCCGGCCGGCCGGGCCGTTACCGGCCAGGTCCATCGCGATGGCGCAATAGCCGCGCTTGGCCCAGTGCTCGGCCCACGCGCTGAACGCCTTACCTCCACCGCCGTGGACCAGAACCATCGCCGGGAATGGACCAGTTCCCTCGGGCCGGCCGTAGTAGGCAAAGACGCGCGTAGGTTTGCCGTTGTAGAGCTCGCCTTCGTAGTAAAGCGATTGGACAAGATTGGTGCGCTCTCCGAACTCGGCCTTGGGCACGGCCTTGAGCGCGGCGACATCCCACAGGCCGGTGAAGCGCGGGGCGGCCGACGCCACGTGGGCCAACGCCAGCGCAGCAACGAAGAAGAGCCGAAGATTCATGCGGCTGCGAAGCTACGCGGCGACCCCGGCTTTTCGAGGAAATTCGGGGGGTGCGTAAGTCGCGGCAGGCGTCCGCGCCTGCCGCCACAGTGTTCCCGCCACCGTGTCATGCCGAAGGCTTCGTGAACTCAACTCTGCCCCGCAACAACGCCAGCGCCGTGCCTGCGCCGAAGAGCAGGAAACTGACGAGTACGACAAGGTGCCCCGCTGGTGTGATGCGCAGCAGTTCGTAGAGCCAGTTGCTCGGAACGAACGCCAGGTTCGCCACCGCACAGCCCAGCACAAACCGAGGCGGCCGGTTGCCGAGCAGGTGGAACAGCGCGGCAAACCCCAACACCAGCAGTGCCCCAAGCGTGATCGTCGGCGCCACCTCCGGCCCGCAGATGCGCAGCCACACGATCGAATGCGGCAGCCAGACCAAGCCCACACCCAGCCGGAAAGCGTGCGCGCTGCACCACCGCGTGTCCGGCCAGCGGAAGCTGTGCAGGAGCAGGTAGAGCAGCGCGTTGTTAAGGGCAAACGGCCCGACGCTGTCGAGCCGCGTGAAGAGCACCGGCGTTCCCAGACCTACCAGCACTGCGCCGAGGACGCCGTGCTTAAGCGAGCAGGACCGGGTGGCTTGCACCAGCGCAAAGCCCGCGATGGCCAGTTGGATCAGCTTGGTCCGGCTAAAGTCAGGCACGTACGCATTGCCCCACGCCGCCGGCAACCCGGCGAGCAGGGCAAAACCCGAGGCCAACGCGAGCTGTTCGAAGATCGGCTCGTCGCGGTGCCGCATGCAGAGCAGCCCCAGGACGACAAAGTTCGCGCTCGTAAGGACAAGATAAAGCGAGGTGTCACGGGCGGTCGCCGTGCAGAGTGTTGCGAGCACGGGCAGGAACAACAGCCGATTGCGCCACTCCGGCGCGAGGAACGGCATGATTTCCGGGAGGCGGTTACGCAGCGTCCACGCAGTCGCCCAGACCAGCGGGGCGGCAAGGTGCAGCGCGAACTTCTGCCCGTCCACGTAAGCGATGGAGTGCAGATGTGCAGCCGTACCCGCCAGCCAGGTCGTGAGGAAAATGAAGGACCAGCGGGACCAGCCGGCGGGTCCGTCCCCCCGCGTTGGGATGGCTGGAAAAAGATTCAACGCCAGCATCGGGACCGGCAAGAGGTAGAGCCAGACGTTGCGCGCGATGTCGAGCCACCAATCGTTATCGTGCTCGATGACCTCGCGGTAGAGGAGCGGGAACATGAGGTTCACGAGCAGCAGGCACGCACCGAGCGCCAGCACGTTGAGCGGCAGGTTCAACTCCGGTAGCCGCCGGTGCAGCGTGCTGAAGCGGAGCAGCGGCAACACAACGGCCCCCGTGCAGGCGGCCCACTTCCAGTCCGCACTGATGAAACTCGCCTGGCTGATGAGAATGAATGGCACGACGGCGAAGAGGTTCTCAAAAATGACCAGCAGCGTGGAGTCGTACCAGATCCGCCGCCGCGCCAGCATCACTGCCGTGACCACCAGGAGGCATTCGTAGAGCTGGAGCGAGCTGAAGTTGAAGGCGAGCTGCGACGTTTCCTGGCCAAGCAACTGCGTGTCCACGCTCACGAGGTAGAGGCCGTAGAGCATCATCACGGCACTGGCGAGATAGAACGGGTTCACCGTGAGCAGCCACCGGCCCATACGCGCAAAAGGCACGAGCCGGAGAAGCGCGAACACTTCCTGTCCCAATTCAGCCACCTGAACGGGTATCGGCGGAGGTTCAAGCGGTTTGCTGACCGAGTTTGTCGGCGGCAGTACCGGTATGAAGACCACCGGATCGCCGGCGGGCGCGACCGAATCGGACGGGGAGGTGGATGACACGGGTGAGGACTCATGAGGATTCATAGGCAGACTCCGATGAGGGGTTAATGGTTATCTTTCCTAATCGGAAGCATAAGCCAAGCCAGCGGCTTTTTCCAACGATTTCGGTTCACCTCCCCTGCCCTCTGCGTGAATTTGACGCGTAAGGCGTGAAAACTGGCTGTTTGCCTACACCACCCGTGGTTCAGCCGAACGTCTCGGCCACGGCCGCCACGTAGGCATCGTAAGTGGACCGCTCGTAACAGACAAAGACCACCTGCTTGAGGGTGAAGTTGCGTTCGAGAAACGCGCGGGTCTCCCGCACGGCAATGCGCGTCGCACGGTCCAGCGGGAAACGATACGCCCCGGTGCTGATGGCCGGGAGGGCGACGCTCGTGATGCCGTGTTGCTCGATCAGCTCGAAAGTGCTCCGGTACGCGCGGGCCAGCAGTTCTTCCTCGCCCGCAGTTCCCCCCTGCCAGATCGGACCGACGGCATGAATCACATGTTTGGCGGGGAGGTAATAGCCCTTGGTGATCCGGGCACCACCCGTGGGACAGCCGCCGAGCTTGCGGCACTCCCAGACCAAGTGGGGGCCGGCTTCACGATGGATCGCGCCGTCCACGCCGCCGCCGCCGAGCAGGGTGGAGTTGGCCGCGTTGACGATGGCGTCCACGGCCTGCTTCGTGATGTCGCCCAAAATGACTTTGACCCGGTCCAGCATGACTGCTTATCGGCAACGTCCGCAAACGGAACGCGGCAAATCCTGCCGTAAAGCCGTCGGATGCAACAGGAAAAAGACGGCTCAAAAACGGCGCACTCACCCAAAGCACGCGCAGCCGATGTCAATGCATCAAGGCATCAGCGGGCACCCCGCAAAAAAAACGCCGCCCGTTGCCGGGCGGCGCAGTGGAAAGCAGGGACGGGGCTAAGCCTTTTTCTTGGCCGCCACCTTCGTCTTTGCCTCGGTTTTTTTGCGCTCGATGTAACTCTTACGACGCGCCCGTTTCTGCACTTTATTGGATTGTCTGCCCATAACTTCTTTACTTTGCCGAACTGTTTTTGTTGGCTGGCGTGACTATGAAGTTCCGCTGCGGTTGCTTCAACCTCTATTTACTGGCGTTCGTCGGAGCCCTGCTCGCAGGTTGCGTGACGACCGGCTCCAATTCCGAAAAGGACAAGACCTCCGACCTGGCCACCCTCCGCGTCCACCTCGAATCCCACCCGGACCCGATCACCGGCACCAGCACCCCGATCCGCATAGGCCGGGAGGAGCCCCTCAATCTCCATGTCACCGGCTCCATGATCGGCGAAATCAACCTCGTCTCCGCCGAATTGTGGGACGGCAAGGAAGGCGAGTACGCCATCCACCTACAATTCGACCGCGAGGGGACGCAGACCCTGGAAATGCTCTCCATGTCCTACCGGGGCAAACGGCTGGCCATTGAAAGCCAGTTTCCCTACCATCGCTGGATCGGACTCATCCGCATGAACCAGCGCATCTCCGACGGATCGCTGCTCTTCCGGCCCGACGCCTCGCGCGAAGAGTCCGTCCGCATCGTGTCCGGTTTGAACAAGGCCATTGTGAAAATGAAAAAGCTCAAGGACTGATGCACGTCCACCTGCGTCTCGTCGTCCTCTGCGCCGCTGCCCTGCTTGGCACCGCGCAAGGTCAGCCCTTCCATCTCCCCACAGCGAGCCGGGCGATCTTCGAACCGGGCGGCGAGGAGCGGTACTTCGCCCCCACGCCCGGCAAGACTTGGGAGAGCGGCACCTTTGGCTGCGTCCGCTCGGACGGCCATCAACTCCACGAAGGCCTCGACATCAAGTGGACCCAGCACGACCGCCGGGGCGAGCCGACCGACCCCGTCCTCGCCTCCGCCAGCGGCACCGTGGCCTACGTGAACCGCAAACCCGGCCTCTCCAATTACGGCAACTACATCGTCGTGCGCCACCGCATCGACGGGCTGGACATCTGCACGCTCTACGCCCACCTGGCCAGCATCCGGGACGACCTCCAGAGTGGGGTCCCGGTCAAGGCCGGCGAAACCATCGGCATCATGGGCCGCACCTCGAACACCCAGGCTCGCATCGCCCGCGAGCGCGCCCATGTCCACTTCGAGATCAACATCATCGCCAGCGAGCATTACGCCCAATGGCACGAAGCCAACCTCGCCGGCATCCGCAACGACCACGGCAACTGGAACGGCCACAACCTTCTGGGCATCGACCCGCGCGCCCTCCTGCACCAGCAGCGTGCGCAGGGCGACCGCTTCAGCCTCCTCCAGTTCATCCAGTCGCAGACCGAGCTGTGCCGCGTACTCGTCCACAAGGGCGATTTCGCATTCGCCCGCCGGCACGCCCCGCTCGTCCGCCGCAACCCCGCGACCGACAAGGAAGGCGTCGGGGCCTACGAAGTCGTGCTGAACTTCAACGGCATCCCCTGCCAGATCATCCCGCGCACCGCCGGCGAAGCGAAGAACTACTCCGCCAAGTACCACCTCCTCGCCGTCAACGACGCCGAGCAGAGGAAAAACGGCTGCCGCAAGTTCCTTACCAGCAAATCCGGCAAGTGGGAGCTGACCCGCGAAGCCCTCCAGCACCTCGACCTGCTGTCCCACTGACCCCCTGTAGCGGCAGGCGTCTCGCCTGCCGTGGAGCCGGGCGTCCCGCACGGCGGAAGAAAGGCCACCCCGGTGTAAGACCATTAGAACTCCGTTGCCCTGCCGCCACTGGTTGCGTTCCATCCGGGCGGCAGGATGCCGCCCTCTACGTCAGGCGGGACGCCCGACGCCACGCTGCCGTAGTCGCAGGTTTCACCCTGTGCATCCACCGCCCCACCCGGAGCGCCGGTCTCCGACCCGGCGCGAACCTTCAGTTCATAACGATCTGAACCACCCTCAGCGCATGAGCCCCGGAAAATGGCAGAAAGAATATGGGCAGGAAGATTTTGTCCCAATCTTTCTGACCCAATTTTTCTGACTCACCTTCCCTGCCGTCCATTTTCCTGCCCGCAATCTTCCTGCCAAAGCTTCGGCTCCGGAGTTGGCAGGGGATTTGGGCACAATGGAATTGAGGCTCCAATTCTTCTGCAACACCTGTCACAAATCACTTGCCACCGTCCCGCGGCCTGCGAAAAATCCCCACAAGAGTATACGAGGCCATGAGCGAGCCATTTTTCAACGATGAGTTCCTGAGCCAAAGCGCAATGGACAAACCATTAATGCGCTCGACCACCTCCTCGGCCCCTAACAGCCTGTTAAAAATCGTTTCCTCCTGTAACGCGCGAACAATGCGGCGCGTCCATGGTGAGCATGGCACTGGGACGACGCAAACCACGGCAGGAG
>RFSE01000208.1 GCA_009924135.1 Pseudomonadota bacterium
GGGGCCATTGTTCCAGCCCGGCCAGCGAGCCGGCACGGCGTTCAGTGGTTCTGTGTGCGAACGGCTGGTGAGGAGAATTCTCACCATGAACCGGACCGCAGGCGGCCCGGAGGACTACGGTCCGGGTCTGGGCTGAAATTGTGAGCTTTCAGTAACCCCTGGATTCTCTCCCGGAGGACCCGGGCCAGGGTGAAAATTCTCCCCACCAGCAAGTTTGCGCTTTGAACCCTTGAACTGCGCAGCTCGCGGATAGGGAGTCCCGGCGAAGGCCTTTTGCGTTTGGTAACGCATTCTTGAAAGCATTGGGGAATCATCGAAGGCATTCATTCCGCACCATCAGTGGTCACCGGGCAGGCGGGGAATCCATTCCACGGAGGGCTGAACTCCCGGCGGGGGCGCGGTTTGATCCTGCTTGTGGGCTATGGCGGAGAGAATCTCATCGGCGACGCTGGGGTAGAGCGACCGGATGCAGTCGGGACAAATTCCGTGCGATACTTCGCCCATGCCGTGACGTGTTACGAAGACGTCCACCGGTTCCCAGCGGCCTTGGGTATCGCGGATTTTCTTACAACTGGCGCAGACCGGCAGCATCCCGCGCAGCGCTTTGACGGTTTCCAACGTGGCCCGCAACTGGCGGATCAAACGCTCGCGGCCTTCCTCCGTTTGACGACGCGGCGTGATGTCACGGAACACCACCACGACCCCGGCCAGGGAGCCGTCGGGTTCGTGGATGCATGTGGCGGTGTAATCAATGGGGGTGTCCGGTCCGCCGCGGGCCCACAACCGGGTGTCGCCATTCCAGTTGATGACCTGGCCTTTGCGCACCGCTTCGGCAAATGGACCATGACTGTCGGCGGGGGTGGCCTCGGGGGCGAACGCCATGACTTCGTCCAGTGGACGCCCCAGGGCATCGATCTGTGACCAGCCAGTGATGCTCTCGGCCAGCGCGTTCAAGAAGCGCACCTGGCCTTGCGGGTCGGTGGCGATGACCGCTTCGCCCAGGTTGGCCAGTGTGGTGGCATACCAGTGATCCTGTTTAGCGACCTGACGCTCCACGGCATGCTTGTGCAGGGCCATCTCGATGCCGATGCGCAAGTCGCGTTCCACGAGCGGTTTAACGATGTAGCCGTAGGGGCAGGTGAATTTCGCGCGTTGGAGGGTGGCCTGGTCCGTGTGGGCGGTCAGGAAGATGACCGGAAGGCGCAAGTGTTCCTGAATCAACGCGGCGGCTTCCACGCCGCCCATGCCGTCCCGGAGGACAATGTCCATCAGCACGAGATCGGGGGCGAAATCCGTTGCCATTTCCACGGCTTCCTCCCCGGTCACGGCGATGGCGGGCACCTCGTAGCCCAGTTTTTCCAAGGTGGCTTTGATGTCGTGGGCGATGACGCCCTCGTCCTCCACGACCAGAATGCGGAAGGTTTTCATGGTGTGAGCGGCTGGCTGTCGGTTTTCGCAGCGTTGAAAGTAATTGCATAAGCCATGCCACCGGTCGAATTGACGCGCAAGTGACCGCGTAGCTGCCGGACCAGGGTCAGGACTAGTTGCAAACCAAGGGAAGTGACCTTCTCGGGGTTGAAGTCCGCTGGCTGGCCGACGCCGTTGTCGCTGACGCTGATGGAGACTTGGCGGTCCGCATGGCAATGCATCCGCAGCCAGATTTCGCCGGTCCGGCCATCGGGGAAGGCGTATTTTAAAGCGTTGGATACGAGTTCGTTGAGAATTAGCGCACAGGGGATGGCCTGGTTGATGTCGAGCCGGACCTTCTCCACGTCGAAGCGGAGGCGGATGAGTGAAGAATCAGTCCCGTAAGAGCGCAGCAGGCTGTCGGTGAGGCTCTGGGCGTAGGCTCCAAAGTCCAGTTCGGAAAGGCTGCTGGACTGGTAGAGCTTCTCGTGAACCAGCGCCATGGACTGCACCCGGCTGCCGCTCTCCTCGAAGGCGGTGACCGACTCCGGATGCTTCAAGCCGCGCGCCTGAAGCCGCAGCAGGCTGGAGACCACCTGCAGGTTGTTCTTCACCCGGTGGTGGATCTCCATGAGCATGACCTCCTTCTCGCGCAACGAGGCGTGGATGCGTTCCTCGGCCAGCTTGTTGGCGGTGATGTCCGTGCGGATGGCCACATACTGGCAGGGTTTTCCGTCCGGCCTGAGAAACGGAACGATGGTGGTTTCCACCCAATAGAACGTGCCGTCCTTGGCGCGGTTCTTGATCTCGCCTTTCCACACGCGACCGTTGCCGATGGTGGTCCAAAGCTCCCGGATGAACGCTTTGGGGTGATGCCCGGAATTGATGATGCGGTGATCCTGACCGAGCAGTTCGTCGCGGGTGAATTGGGAAATGGCGCAGAACTTGTCGTTGACGTAGGTGATTTTTCCCTGCGCATCGGTGATGGCGACGATCGAATGCTCGTCCAGCGCCACCTTCACGTCCTTCAACTCCCGCAGGGCCGCCGCCAGGCTCTCCTCCGCCTGTTTGCCGGCGGTGATGTCCCGGGCGATTTTCGAGGCGCCGACAATCCGGCCGGTGTTGTCCTTGATCGGCGAGATGGTCTCGGAAACCGCTATGCACTGGCCGCCTTTCCTGACCCGTACGGTTTCAAACGATTGAATGCGCTCACCTTGGGAGATTCGCTTCAGGATGTCTTCCTCTTCGTCCATGCGGTCGGGCGGAAAAAGCAGGCGCACCGAACGGCCCAGAACCTCCGCTGCCGCGTAGCCGAAGACTTTTTCCGCTCCGGGGTTCCAACTGGTGATCACGCCTTCCAGGGTCTTGCTGACAATGGCGTCGTTAGAGCAGGCGACGATGGCCGCGAACTGGGCATTGGCCGCTTCGGTCTGCTTCCGTTCGGTGATGTCACGGAGGAAAGCAGTGAAGGCCGGCGGGTACGAAGCGGGAATGCCGGTGACGGCCAGTTCCATGGGAAACTCCGTGCCGTCCGCGCGTAACGCTGTCAGTTCGATCCGCCGGCCCAGGATGTTTGTCTCACCGGTGGCAAGATGCCGGGCAAACGCGTGGTGGTATCGCCCCCGCAAAGCGGGTGGAATGACCAGTTCCGCCATCAACTGTCCCAACGCCTCGGCACGGGTCCGCCCAAAGGTGCGCTCCGCCGCCGGGTTGAACTCGATGATCCGCCCGAGGTGGTCCACGCTGATGATGGCGTCCAGGGCCGATTCCAGGACGGCCTGCACCTCCTGCACCCGGCGTTCGAGGGCTGCGTTGAGCTGGCGCACCTGCTCCGTGCCCTCCCGGATCTGCTGCTGGGCCAGGGCACGCTCGGAAATGTCCCGGAAATAGCAGACTACCCCATGGCGGCCCTCCGGCAGCGGGATGCGGCTGATCTGCCACTCATAGTATTCAGTCGCGCCGCGGTCCACGCGCTGTTCCGCGCGTTCGTTGACAAAATAGGGTTCTCCAGTATTCAGCGTGTGGCGGAACCGTTCAACGATCTCATCCGCATAGGCCTTGGGCCAGAGGGTGTGAATGACTTCGCCAAAATCCCGGCCCACCAGGTCGGAAACGTTACCAAAGGCCAAGCGGGCGGTCGGGTTGACTTCGCAGATGTGGAAGTCGCCATCCACCAAATAGACCCCGAGCGGGGCTTCCTTGAGCAGGGTCTCAAACTGGTCGGTGCGGCGGCGTTGAATCATTTCGGCCCGCTCGCGTTCGGCGATTTCCTTCAGGAGGCTGGTGTTCGCCTGGGCCAGCTCATTGGTGCGTTCGCGCACCCGGGATTCCAGTTCGGCGTTGAGCCGCACCAATTCCTGGGGTCCCCGCAACAACAGTGCCTGGGGCACCAGCTTCACCAATTGAATGGCCGTGACAACGGACAGGAACGCGGTGATGGCTTTGATGATGCCGGACAGCCAGTAGGTGCCGTGCCAGATTGACCAGATTTCCATCAGATGCGTTGTGCCACACGCAATGATGAACCCGCCAAACATGAGGAACATCCACGGATAAGGCACATCTTGGCGCTTGCGGATGAAGTAGATCAGCGTCAGGGGAATGGAGTAGTAGGCCAGGGCAATGAGGGAATCGGAGACAACGTGCAACCGGATGAGGGCTGGCTCCCAAAGGTAGCAATGGCCATGGGGCATGAATCCGGCACCGGAGAAAAGCTGGTGAAGAAACTCTTGCATAGGCACCTCGTGGTTCGCACAGACTTTTCTGACAATGGTCGGAAGTTCAGGTCGTCGGCGTCAGGTGACAACATGCTCGCAAACAGGCGTTTGCGCAAGTCGCGTGCAGCTTGAGGGTGGGGTGCTGGTTTATCGCTTCCGAGGCGAGGCGGGCGGGCGGATAGACACGGCTAAGTTAAGGGCCAGCGATGGCCGCAGAGCTGACAGCGCCGTTCGGGCGAACCGAGCCATTTCGCCAAGACGCCCAGCGCATCCACGGAGCCTGCTTGGAACATGTAGGCCATGATTACCATTATGACGCCTCCTACAATGATGGTTTTGCCAAGCTCGGAGGCAGCGAGAGACTGGGCGATGGCCTTCAGCCAGGCGGGGGAATCGGTGGGGAGAGTGTTGGTCTCCACAGCGAACGCGACCACGCTGGCTGCCGCATAGCAAATCGCAAGGACGACGAAGGCCGCTGCTTTCTTCCCACGCGGGCGACCGAACTCCTCAAAATGAACGCGATCCGAACCGCACTTGGGACAGCAAGGCGAATCGGTTGTGACCGTCGCGTCCATATGGACTCATTGCTTCACCAGCAACTTCTTCCACTCCTCGTCTTTGAAGCCTACCAGGCCGCCGGTGTCCGTGAGCAGGAAGGGGCGTTTCACCAGGTTGCCGTTCGCGGCGAGCAGGGCGAGGGCTTCGGCTTCGGTAAGGGTTGGCAGGCGCTCGGAAAGCTTCATCGCCTTGTAGTCGCCGCCGGAGGTGTTGAACAGGCGGCGCAGATCACCTCCGTAAACCGCCAGCATGCGTTTCAACTCGGCTTTCATGGGCGGCTGCTCGCGGATGGGAATGGCCACGAAGGAGATCCCGTGCGCTTCCAGAAACTTCTTCGCGCGACGGCAGGTGTCGCAGCCTTTGTATTCGTAGAGCTTCATAGTCCAAGAAATTTATCCCGTCCGGCGACGAGCGCCGCCATCTTCCGGTCGGCCACGGAACGCGAGAGCATCCAGAAACCGCAGTCAGGATGAATCCATTTGATGCGCTCGGTCCCGAGAGTTTTCACGGCATGGGCGATGCGCGTGGCGATGAGGTCGGGCGACTCGACCTCGTTGTCCTTGATGTCCACCACGCCGAGCCCGAGGGCGATGCCGGGGCGGAGTTCGCGGAAGGCCTCCAGTTCGTCGTAACCTCGCCGGGCGAATTCGAGCACGAGATGGTCCACATCGAGGCGGTTCAGGAACGGCAGGAGGTTGCGCCAATAACCCTTTTGAATGGTCTGTCCACCGTAGTTCCCGAAGCAGAGGTGCAATCCCTTCTGGCCGCGCACGCCTTGCAGGACAAGGTTGATGGGCTCGTGAGCCCAGTCAGCGTCTTCGGGATGACCAGGGAGATTCGCTTCATCAATTTGCACCACGGTTGCGTCGATGTCCGCCACCTGCTGGCGCAGCGCTCCGGCCAGTGCCATCGTGAGCGCGCGGGTGTCCGGGTAGAACTCGTTTGCGAGTGTCTTGGCAAGCATGTAGGGCGAGGTGAGGGTGAATTTGAGCGGGCGGGGCGTCAGGCCCTTCACGGACTGCCAGGCCGCCGGAAGGTTCAAGCTGCCTTCGCCGATTTCGCCCCGCACGACTCCGGCCGGCTGTGTGCGGAACTTCATGCCCGGAGCCGCACGGAAGCGGGCCAACTCTGCGCGCGAGAGAGAGGTGTGAATGCCGCTCATCGGGCGGATGAAGTAGTCAATCATCCCGTTGGTCTCCGGGTGGTTCACATCGAAACGTGACAGCTCACCGTCCGCGATCACATCGAGGCCGGCCAGTTCCTGCGTCTTGAGCACGACCAGAATGGCGTCGCGCAGGGCGGTCGCGGTGGGAAAGGCGGCCAGCCAAGCCGGGATGGGATAGCTGCCAACGACAGTGGTGAGAATCGCGGGTGTGGCCATGGGCCAATTCAAGGGGGCAAGACCGCAAAGTGCAAAGCACAAAAGCGCCTCAGGCGCACCTTTCCCTCGCTGGCGGCCAGGGCCCCTCTAGCGCGAGATGTCTGCCTGGCCCAGCACCTTGAACTGGTGCTTGCGCAGCGCCTCCTCGGCCACTTCACGGTCCTCCAAGTTCAGTGCGAGCGACGTCCGGTCCTGCGAACGCGTCATGAACGAATAGATGTAATGGATGTTGATCTCCGCCTGTAGCAGGGCGGCCAGCACGTCCTTGAGCCGGGTTTCCGTCTCGATCTCCACGACGAGCAGGTCGCTTTCGCTGAACGGGAAGCCGTGTTCCAGCAGCAGGTCGCGCGCGGCGTCCGGATCATCTACCACGAGCCGGATGATCGAGCTGTCCGTGGTGTCCAAGACAGTGAGCGCGAGGATGTGGACGTTGCGCGAGGCCAGCAGCGTGGTCAGGGTGTGAAGCCGCCCGAGACGGTTCGGGGTAAAAACGGAAAATTGCTTCACCGGGCCGCCGGGCCGCTGGCGCATCGTGATGCCACTCATGGGCGAAGTGTCGTGCGGAACGGCATTTAGTTCAAGTCGAAGACCAGCACTTGCGCCATACCGCGCGCGGTGAGGGCCAGGGCGGGTTCTGCTGAAACCCCCGCGCCGTCACCCTCGCGCAACGGGATGCCATTCAAGGTGATCTCACCTTCGGCCACTTGCACCCAGGCGTGGCGGCCCGGCTGTAATGACAGTGAAATCGTTTCCGCTCCGGCGAACTTGCCGAGCCAGACATCGGCGTCCTGATGGATGGGGAGGCTGCCTTCGCGGCCATCTCCGCTGGCGATCAGATGAAGGCGGCCGGGCGCGGCCTGGGCAAAGGACTTCTCGGCATAGCGGGGTGTGACCCCTTTGCGCGCCGGGTGAATCCAGGTCTGCAACAGCCGCACCGGCTCGGTGCGGGAATCGTTGAACTCGCTGTGCAGTACGCCGGTGCCGGCGCTCATCTGCTGGGCATCGCCGGCCCGCATCACGGCCGTGTTGCCCATGCTGTCGCGATGCCGGAGGGCGCCGCGGATGACGTAGGTGATGATCTCCATGTCCCGGTGCGGGTGCATGTCGAAGCCCCCGCCGCCCGCGACCACGTCGTCATTGAGCACGCGCAGGGTGCGGAAACGCATCCACTGCGGGTCGTGGTAATCGGCGAAGGAGAACGTGTGCCAGGAATCGAGCCAGCCGTGGTCGGCGTGGCCGCGTTCGGCGGCGGGTCGGAGGGTGATCATATTCAGATGTGTTTAACCAGTTCACCCGCCGGGAAGCGCACTTTCGGCAGCGTGGCGTATTTGTCCGAGGCAGTGCGATACCCCAGTGCACAGGCGACCACAGTGCCGAAACCCGAACCTTCAAGTCCCAGCACCTTGTCATAATCGGCGGGCACCAGCCCTTCCATCGGACAAGCGTCCACCCCGAGCATCGCGGCGGCGGTCATGAGATTGCCCAACGCGATGTAAGCCTGATGCGCGGCCCAGTGCGGGACCTGCGGTTGGAAGCCCGCGCTCAAAAGCATCCCCGTCATCATGCCGCGATACCCGGCGAGGGATTCGCGTGTCACGCCGCGCACCTCGCAGGTGCGTTGCAGGAAGGTATCAATGGCCGCCTCGTCCATGCTGGTGCGTGCGGCCAGGACAACGTAGTGCGAGGCTTCCACCACCTGTTTCTGCCTCCAGGAATGTGTCAGCAGTTTCGCCCGCATCGCCGGGTCTTGCACCACGAGGAACCGGTAGGGTTGGAGGCCGAACGACGACGGGGTGAGCACGAGGGTTTCTTCCAGAGCCGCCCAGACGTCGTCCGGAATCCGGCGTGCGGCGTCGAAATTCTTGGTCGCGTAACGCCAGTTCAGAGCGGCGAGGAGTTGGGCGGGAGGGACAGGCTGCATGTCGGCGGTGTCTGTAGCTTGGTTTTAAATTCAGTGGTTCCGGTTCGGCCTGGCCAGTCCAGGCACGAAACGTGCGAGGATAGCACCCGCTTTTGCGGCGGGCAAATGCCGGGGCAGTTTTCCGGCGCTTCTCCGGCGTTGTTCTCCCGGTGGCCGTCCGCTAGCCTCCCGCGATGAATTTGATTCGGCTCTTCATTGGCGCGCTGGCGGTCATCGGCCTGGCTGGTTCCGCCCAGGCCGCGCCCAAGCAGCCGAACATCCTCTTCATTTTCAGCGACGACCACGCGTACCAGGCCGTCAGTGCCTACCAGCATTCCCTCAAGCTCATCCAAACGCCAAACATCGACCGGCTCGCGAAGGAAGGGATGCTCTTCCATCGCGCGTTGGTGCCCAACTCGATCTGCGGACCGAGCCGGGCCACGGTGATGACGGGCAAATACAGCCATGCGAATGGCTTTTACAATAACACCAACAGCCGGTTCGATGGCTCACAACAGACCTTTCCGAAACTGCTCAGGGCCGCCGGCTACCAGACCGCCATCGTGGGCAAGTGGCATCTGGAGACCGACCCGACGGGCTTCGACTATTGGGAAATCCTTCCGGGACAGGGCGTCTATTACAACCCGCCAATGAACCGCATGGGTGAAAAGGTGAAACACGAGGGCTACGTCACCGACATCATCACCGATCTCTCGCTGGACTGGCTCAAGAAACGCGACAAGTCCAAGCCCTTCCTGATGATGGCGCACCACAAGGCCCCGCACCGCGAGTGGTCGCCGAACTTAAAATACCTGGGTTGGAACAAGGAACAGAAATTTCCCGAGCCGCCCACCCTGTTCGACAATTACACCGGCCGGGGCCGTGCCGAGTACGAGCAGGACATGACGCTGGAGAAGACCTTCACCAAACTTGATTCCAAGCTCGTCGTGCCCAACAGCCTGAACGAGCAGCAGCGTAAGGCCTGGAGCGCATTCTACGACCCGCGTAATGCCGAGTTCGACCAGGCCAACCTCACCGGCAAGGACCTCGTGCGCTGGCGCTACCAGCGTTACCTGCACGATTACCTCGGCTGCATCCTCAGCGTGGATGAGAGTGTCGGGCGGATGCTGAAATACCTCGATGACGAGGGCCTGGCGCAGGACACGATCGTGATCTATAGCAGTGACCAGGGTTTTTATCTCGGCGAGCACGGATGGTTCGACAAACGGTGGTTCTACGAGGAATCCGTCCGCACGCCGCTGCTGGCCCGCTGGCCCGGCGTGGTGAAGCCCGGCAGCGAAAACCGCCACCTCGTGAGCAACCTCGATTTCGCCAGCACCTTCCTCGAAGCCGCCGGGCAGCCGGTGCCGCCGGATATCCAAGGCCGCAGCCTGGTGCCCATCCTGCGCGGACAGCCGCCCGCCGACTGGCGCAAGAGCTTTTACTACCACTACTACGAGTTTCCTGGTCCGCATAAGGTCCGCAAGCACTACGCCGTCATCACGGACCGCTACAAACTCGTCCACTTCTACGAGCCCGACGTGAATTACTGGGAACTCTTCGACCGTGAGAAGGACCCCCAGGAGCTCACCAGCTTCTACGAGGACCCCGCCTATGCTGCGACCCGCGCCGAACTGCACACGGAACTGGCC
>RFSE01000209.1 GCA_009924135.1 Pseudomonadota bacterium
TTCGAATCCGGTGCGGTAGATGGGCGTGGCGGCGGAAGCGGCCAGCGACACCAGCAGCATCGCGATCCATGAGAGGGCCAACCAGGCCGCAAACCAGCCAGCCTTCCGGCAACGGCTTACCTCTCCCCCGATGGGGGCGAGGGTGAAGAGGTGGTGGTACTTCGCCGCAGCTTCGGGTGATGCACGTTTCCCGCCCCTGGGCCTGGCCCCAGATTCCAATTGTGCCCGCTGGTTCATCTCGCCAGTATGAAAACCATGTTCAGCCCTTTGATACGACGCAATTTCCTCGCGGCCCTGGCCGCCGGTCTGGCCTTCATCCCGGTCTTGTTCCTGAGCGCGGCGGAGCCGGCCGACTTCATCCTGCGCAATGCCAAGGTCGCTACCGTGGATGCGAAGTTCAGCCTCGCGCAGGCCGTCGCCGTGCGCGGCGATAAACTGCTCGCCGTTGGCAGCAACGCGGACATCGCCAAGCTCGCCGGGCCCAACACCCGCATCGTGGACGCCCAGGGCCGGCTCGTCGTCCCCGGCCTCATGGATTCCCACACGCACCCGAGCGGGGCGAGCCTGTATGAGTTCGACCATCCCATGCCGGAGATGGAAACCATCGGGGACGTGCTCGCCTACATCAAATCGCGGGCGGCCATCGCGCCGGAGGGGCAATGGATTACTACATCGCAAATTTTCATCACCCGGTTGAAGGAGCAGCGTTATCCCACGCGGTCGGAACTGGACTCCGTTGCGCCGAAGCACCCGGTGGCCTTTCAAACCGGTCCCGACGCCTCGGTCAACACGCTGGCGCTCCAGCTCAACAAGATCGACCGCAACTTCCAGATCCCCGCCGGCGTGCCGGGCAAGATCGAGAAGGACGCCAACGGCGAACCGACCGGCATCCTGCGGACGGCGGGCAACTACTTCAAAACCGGTTTCACCGGCGCGCGCAGTGCCAGTGAGGCCGAGCGCACCGCGCGGCTCGTCGCGCTGTTCAAGGACTATAACTCCGTCGGCATCACCACGATCAGTGACCGGAACGCGGGCCTGGGGGCCATCGAAAGCTATGCCAAGTTGCGCGACCAGGGCGCGCTGACGGTGCGCGTGAGCGCCTCGCAGGGCGTCGGCTCGCTCGGCGAGCTGGCGAAGATCCAGGAGAACATCCGCACCGTGGCCAAACACAAGCTGCACACGGAGAACGACGACTGGGTGCGCATCATCGGCATCAAGATGTTCCTCGACGGCGGGATGCTCACCGGCAGCGCCTACATGCGGCAGCCGTGGGGCCTGAGCGAGGTTTACTCGATCACGGACCCGCAGTATCGCGGCGTGCTTTTCATCCCGAAGGACCGCCTCAAGCCGATGGTCCGCACAGCCATCGAGAGCGGCCTGCAGTTCACCGCCCACTCCGTCGGCGACGGCGCGGTGCACACATTGTTGGAGGTTTACGACGAACTGGCGAAAGAAGGACTCCCCGTGCGCCAGACCCGCGCCTGCGTCACGCACAGCAATTTCATGAGCCGGGAAGCCGTCGAGACCGCCGCGCGTCTCGGGGTGGTGCTGGACATCCAGCCCGTGTGGCTCTACCTGGATGCCCACACGCTCAACAAGCAGTTTGGGTACGACCGCCTGCGCTACTTCCAGCCGCTCAAGAGCATCTTCGCGGCGGGCGGCGTGGTGGGCGGCGGTTCGGATCACATGCAGAAGATCGGCTCGTTCCGCAGCGTGAATCCCTACAACCCCTTCCTCGGCATGGCGACGGCGATCACCCGCCGGGGGAAATGGTACGAGGGCCAGTTGCACCTTGAGGAAGCCCTCACCCGCGAGCAGGCCCTGCGGTTCTACACCATCAACAACGCCAAGCTCCTCTTCAAGGAAGACCGCACCGGCTCCCTCGAACCCGGCAAGCTCGCCGACCTCGTCCTCCTCGACACCGACCTGCTCACCTGCCCGGAGGACAAGATCGCGCAGACCAAGGCGCTGCTCACCATGGTGGGTGGCAAGGTGGTTTGGGAAGGGAAGTAGCCGGTAGAGACTCCGTCGAACCCCATATCGAGCGGAGCGGAGCGAGCACGGCGAGCAGCTCGGTTCGGTTGATTGCCGTTTCTGAGATGCTCGCTTCGCTCGTGCCTCTGATTCGAGAGTTGGACTCGACGGAGTTTTGCATTACCATTCATGCAAAGGGTAAACTGATCAAGCCAAGGCGCTCCTCGCGATAAGGACAGGTGTTTGACGTGCAAATTGAAGCGTCTTGAAAAGATTTAGTGCCTGAGGAAAGCTTCGGTAGTATTCGGTTCTTAAATACCATAAAAATTACCATGGATACAAATCCAATGATCCCGGTTTACACAGCATTTGGTGGCATCGTCCTTGGTGCTGTGGTTTCAATAATTCCTGCGTTTGTTCAAGACCATCTGCGAAGAAAACTTGAGATAAGAGCTGTTACTTCCGCAATAGTGACCGAAATCAAGGTTACCTTGTTGTTGATGGAGAAGCGGCAGTATGTTCAAAATGTTGAGCGAATCCTATCAAACCTCCGTTCGGGCCAGATCCGAAGCGCTACATTTCAAGTTGTCATGTCCGACGAGCGGTGTCCAATTTACAAATCGCAGATAAGTAAAATTGGACTTCTTCCTCCAAAAATACGAGACGACATTGTCACCTTTTATCAACTGCTAGAATCGGCTATCTGCGATGTCAAACCCGGAGGGTTGCTCGCATCTGCACCCCATGGTGAAGCCGAATTCGCTCATCTGTATGACATCGGCACTGAGATGATTCGCGTTGGCCAGAAGATTGTTAATGCCTATTCATCGACCGTCAAATGAGACGGGTGCCAAGGGTCGCATCTTGGGGCATGCGCGCCCGGTTACCCAGCCTGCATAATTCGTCTTGCGACTTGCGTGTCGAGGAGTAGTTTCACTCCCAATATGACAGACAAGGATCTGCGCGGCATCATTCTGGCCAAGTTCTACGAACTTCGCAGAAAAGGGCCATTCCAATGGGCGGAGTTTTCCAATAATCCTGAGATCCAACCGTTTTTCGAACAGGTCGGTAAGGACTTGATTCGAATCTGTGGGCAGTTGTCCCAGCACGGTCTGATTGACTGGGAAGGATTAACTGCTGGAGGGCGCCTTGTGGGTGGTGTGGGGATGATTGCAGCCGATGGAGTTGACGTGATTGAGGGCAATAAGGTCCCTCCGATTGCGATAACCGTTATTGATCGGACAACAAGTGTTTCGGTCAATAATTCCCAAAACGTGATTGTCGGAAACGGCAACACCCAGACTCTTACTGCAGAAGTCGCCAAAATAATCACAGCAATCGACCACTCAACGGCTTCCGAAGCAGAAAAGAAGGAAGCCAAGTCACGTTTGGAAAAGTTCTTGGAGCATCCGCTTGTCGCAACGTTGGTTGGCAGTATTGCGTCCTAGTTTTTCAGGCGATGAACAACGGAACACAAAAGGGTGAGGCTCCGTTGTAGGCCGGACCCAGCGAGCATCTCGGTTCGGGTTGATTGCCGTGACTGAGAAACTCGCTTCGCTCGCCCCTCCTGCGTCGGCCGATGGGGCTCGACGGAGTCTCGCCCTACCGGGCTACTTCTCCAACAGATACTCCGGCACCTTGATGTCCTTGCTTTTGAGCGCCGCTTCGTTGCCGCGCCAGCGGAAACCGGCTTGTTCGAACTCGGTCCGGTTCGCACGCAGGTAGTTCAGCAGCCGGCGGGCGAGCTGGCGGTTCGGGGAGCGTTCACGGACGGCGAAGGGCTGGATGGCTTTCGCGCCTTCGTGCTGGATCGGGAAGAACTCCAGATGCTCGGTCTGCGGGGCGGCGTTCACGCGATAGACAATGGCCGCTTCCAGCCCGCCCGCGCGCATCTGGTTGATAAGGAAGTCCGCCGTGGGCACTTCGACCACCACGTTCTTGCGCACGGAATCGAGGAGGCCGGTCTGCTTGAGCATCCCGCGCGTCATGAAGCCGAGCGTGCTCTGCTCGGCGTTGCAGAGGCCGAGCTTGAGGCCCGGCTGCGCGAGGTCGGCGAGGGTTTTGATGCCCTTCGGGTTGCCCTTCTGCACCACGATGCCGATGTCCGTCTCGGTGAGCAGGACGGCCTCCGGGAACTGCGCGGCCACGGGCGGCACGAAGCACAGGTCGCATGCGTAGTAGGCGTCCGGGAAGCGCGGGGAAGTCGCAGAATCCATAGTCTTCATCGTGGCGCAGAGCACGCCGCAGCCGTTGAAGACGGTGGTGACGGTGATGCCTTCGCGGTCGGCGAACTGTTTCAGCAGCTTCTCGATCGCGAGCCGGTTCACGCCGCCGCTGTAGAGGATCAGCTCCGGTTTCTCGGTCCACTTGTCGCCATCCGCGAGCTGAAAGCCCGCTGCTTGGAACACGGTGCCGCCTTTCTCCGGGGCGGACAGGTAGCGCGCGAACTTTAACGCGGCGGCGGACTGGGTACTGGCCGTGAGCACGGCGGCGCTGGCGTTCTCCGCGCGGTCCTTCAGTTCGGGCACCTCCACCGCGACGAGTCCCTTGAATTGCGGTACGGTCGCGTTCCAGAGGATCGCTGCGTCCACCGTGCCGAGCAAGAGGTCGGCGGCGACCTCGGTGACGGCGGGTTTCATGACGGCGGCGCGGGCGGCGAGCTGCTCCCAAACCACCACCGGCCTGCCGCCGGCGATCAGGCTGTTTTCCGCCAGCGCCGCCTTGGTCACGCGGGAGATGCTGGCGGCATCGGGATTGGTCAGCGCGAGCTTCACATCATCGCGCAATAAGTCGGCGAGGGTGTGGATGTTCTTCGGGTTGCCCGTGCGCACGGCGATCACGGGGTGCTGGCGGACGAGCGGCAGGACTTCGCGGACCAGTTCGTACTTCCGAGCATCAGCGATCGCGCCGTCGTCGGCGGCGATGAAGAGGTCACCCTGTTTGGCGACGCGGAGGTTGCTCAAGAGCGCGCCGGTGGGGCCGTATTGCAGCCGCACCTCGATGCCGAACTCCGCGCGATACTTCGTGGCGATGGCCTCGACGGGTTGCTTCAAGCCGGCGGCACAATAGACCGTGAGCGGCGCGCTGGTGGAGCCGGTGGGACCGGACGGCGCAGTGCCCCGGCGTTGCAGGAGCGCCAGGGCCGCGAGCAGGGCGGCGATGGTGAAGAGCAGGAGTGCGAGTTTCTTCATCGAACGTGGTTTAGGATAATGCCGGTGGCCAGTCGAGGCCGGTAAATATTTCGCAGCGGGCGGAACTGCCCGGACTCCATGGCCCCCGACCTGCGGAGGCGGGCCTTATGCCAACTGCGGGATTGGTTTGGTCAGATGAAGCATGCAGGGGGCTGCGCAGCCGTTCTCCCTCACCCCAACCCTCTCCCGCTGGGAGAGGGAGCCGCCAAATCCGGTCCGGTAGGCACGGGGCAGCAATTAAACGAGGGCAGGCTATGTTTCTCCCTCTCCCAGCGGGAGAGGGTTGGGGTGAGGGAGAGAGCATCCGTTGGTTCACAGCGAGGATTTGGCCAGAGTATTCCGGTTGTTAGTATTATTCGGCCTTCTTCTTCCCCTTCTTTCCGGGGCTTTTCTCCTTCGTGGGCTGGGTTCCACCCAGGCTGGTGATGAGGTCTTCCAGCAGGCGCGGGACGTAGGAGCTATAACGGCCATCCGGTGAGGGTCCGTTGGCCGGCAGGGCCTGGATGGCGGCGAGGGCGGGCGCGGCTTTCGGGCCGAGCTTGCCGAGGGCGTTCAGCGCGGCGATGGCGGTGAAGACACTGCCTTTGGTTAAATCCGCCTGTTCCAACAGGACGGGCAGGGCCTTGTCCAAGTCCGCCTTGTCACCATGCATGCCCAGGGCCTGCGCCGCCGGGATGCGTACGAAAGGCGATGTGTCGGCGAGCGCCTTCTGCAAGTCCGCGTGGGCGGTGGTGGCGGCGTCCTGGCCACGCATGAGCACCCCGAGCGCGGCCCAGTAGCGGACGGCGCTGTCGGGGTCGGTGAGAAGTTTGCGGATTTCGGGAAGCGCATCGGCCTTGAGGTTCGAGGCGAGAGAAGCGGCGTGGTAAATGCGGCCCAACGGGAAAGTTGAGTCGTCGTGGCCGATCGTGTAGGGCGCACTGCCAGCAGACCGGGAGTGGATTTCACCCTCGGGCAACAGGCCCACGTCGCGGATTTGGGCGAGCAGGTTGATTTGGGCCTGACGGAGTTTCGCGAGCACCGCTTGATGCTGCGGCGAGGCGGCGAGGTTTTTCACCTCATCCGGGTCGGTGGTGAGGTCGTAAAGTTCCTCGGGAGCCTTGGGCGTGCGCCAGAAGATGGATTGCGCCTCGGTGGTTTTGCCGGCCTTGAAGAGGTCGTGCCACACGCGCGTGGTGGGCGTCTCGAACTGGTAGGTCACGTGCTGGCCTTGAGAGAGGTGCGGCATGAAGTTCCGGAGGTAAACGTAGCGGCCGTCGGTCACGCTGCGCACGCAGTCAATGCATTCATCCATCCGGCCCCGGAAGCCGTAGATGAACGGCTGCGGCGGGGTGATGAACTTGCCGGCGAAGGCATGCCCCTGCATCCACTGCGGCGGCTCGACACCCGCGAGGCTCAGGACCGTTGGCGCGAAGTCCACGAAGCTGATCAGGCGGTCGCTCGCACCGCCGGCCTTGTAATCAGGCGGGGCCAGGTGCTTCCACTTCTCCGGGAAGTGGACGACGACGGGGACTTGCAGGCCGGAGTTGCAGGGCCAGCGCTTGCTGCGGGGCATGCCGGAACCGTGATCGGCCCAGTAGAAGACAATGGTGTCCTCGGCCAGGCCCGCGTCGGCGAGTTCCTTGAGCAGCTTGCCGGCGACGGCGTCCACCTCGGAGACCTGGTCGTAATATTGTGCCCAGTCCTGCCGCACCTCGGGGGTGTCGGGATGGTAACTGGGCACGGGGGCCTTGGCGGGGTCGTGGATCTGCTTGTGCGGACGCGTGCGAATCTGGCTTTCATGGCTGGCCAGGGCGTTGAAGATGGCGAAGAAGGGCTGGCCGGCGGCGCGGTTCTTCCAGTGCCCCTTGTTGGAGGAGTCATCCCAAACCTGGCCGGGCTTGGCGAGATTGTAGTCCTCCTTGGAATTATTGGAGCAGTAGTAGCCGGCCTCGCGCAGGTATTGCGGGTACATTTTGAATCCTGCCGGGAGCGGCACCATGGAGCGCATGTGTTCGCCGCCGGTGCTGGGCGGGTAGAGGCCGCTGATAAGCGTGGTGCGGGCGGGCGCGCAGACGGGTGCGCAGGACCACGCGTGGCGATAGATCATGCCGCGCGCAGCCAGGGCATCCACGTTGGGGGTGGTGGCGTATTTGTCCCCATAGCAGCCCATATGCGGGCCGTGGTCTTCACTGGAAATCCAGAGGATGTTTGGCCGGTCAGCTGCGGCGACGAAGCCAGCCAGGAGTTGAAGGCTGAAAGCTGAAAGCGCGGCAAGCAGCAGGCGACGTGTCATGGAGCAGAGGATGCGAATGACCGGGCAGAAGTTACAATCCGAGAATCGGCGAAGCTTGAATGAACGGCGGCTAATCTGCCACTGTGAGCGCCATGAAAGTCAAAAAGCTGCTGCACACCCGTTACCGGGTGGATGATCTTGAACGCACGGTGAAGTTTTACCGGGACATCCTCGGCCTTGAGGAGATCCGGCGGCACAAATCGCCCCGCGGGTCGGAACTTGTGTTTCTGAAGGCCCCGCAGAGCGAGGAGACGGTGGAGATCTGTTCCTTCCCTTCCAGCGGTTCCGTGCAGGTGCAGGCGGACCTGACCCATCTGGCGTTCTCCGTGGACAGTCTCGAGGAATTTGGGAAGCACCTGGCTGCCCACGGCCTCAAGTATTCCGACGGGCCCACCATGCGGGCCACCGGCGGCGGTTTCGCTTTTGTGGACGCGCCGGAGGGGTACGAGATCGAGTTGATCGAGCCGGCCCCCCAGCCCGCCGGGGCGGGTGGTTATTGAATCGTGACGAGGCCATGACACGCGGAATGATCGGTGATGATTTATTGCGTGTATCACCGGCGCATGCTTGCTAGCGTGTTTTTCATCACATGAGCCAACCGACACGTATCTCCTATGGGTTCATGGCTGCCATGCTGCTGGTGGTGGCCATGCTGGGACTGGCAACGCCGTTGCTGACGGTGTTGTTTTCCATCTTCGCGCTGAACGTCTTCAGCTTTAAAAGCCGGAGCAAGACGATGGCCGTCGCCCTGTTTCTCATTGCCGTGACGAGTGTCTGCCTGGGGACGATCTTCTTCTTCTCGCAGGCGATCCTCGTGGCCCCGAAAATCGCCGAGAAGCTGGTTCCAACCGTGGTGGAGTTCTGCACGTCCCATGGAATTGAACTGCCGTTCAAAAACGTGGACAGCCTCATCGCTTTGATCAAAACCGAATCCATGGAGCGCCTGGGGCTGGCCGGGCTGGCGGCCACGCATGCCCTGCGGCAGACCGCGTTTGTGCTCATTGGCATGGTGGTGGCGATCAGCCTCTTCTACAACGCCGCCATCGTAATCGACCGGGACAAACACACGCTGAAGAACAACCTGTATTCGCTTTCGGCGGATGAGCTGACCAAGCGTTTCGAGCTGTTCTACCGCAGCTTTCATACGGTGATGGGGGCGCAGATTCTCATCTCCTTCATCAACACGGGGATGACGGGCATCTTCCTGATGGCGGCCGGTTATCCGTATTGGCAGCTCCTCTTGTGCGTGACGTTCCTATGCGGCCTCCTGCCGATCCTCGGCAACATCCTGAGCAACACCATCATTGTCAGCGTCGGGTTGACGGTGGATTTCCCCCACGCCCTCGGCGCGCTGGCCTTTCTCGTCGTCGTGCACAAGCTGGAGTATTTCCTTAACAGCAAGATCATCGGCAAACGCATCCAGAACCCCATGTGGATGACGCTGCTCGGACTGATCCTGGGTGAACGGCTCATGGGGGTGCCGGGCATGATCCTCGCGCCGGTCATCCTGCATTACGTCAAGAGCGAAGCGTCACGCGTGGCCGTCGAGCAGAAGGCTGACACGGTGGTGCCGGTCGAGCCGGCCAAGCCCTGACCCGCGGTTACAGCAGCCGTTCGAGGTAGATCACGTCCAGCCAGCGGTCGAACTTGTAGCCCACCTGCTTGAAGTGGCCGACCTGAACGAAGCCAAATTTCGCGTGCAACCGCAGGCTGGCTTCGTTCGTTGCGTCAATGGCCGCGATGATGGCATGGAGTCCCCGCTTCTGTGCCGCATCAAGCAACGGCGCGAGCAGTAATTTCCCCAACCCTTGCCCCCGCCGGTCCGTCGCGATGTAAACCGAGTTTTCCGTCGTGAAGCGGTAGCCGGGCCGGGCGTGGTAGGGGTTCAGCGCGCTCCAGCCCACGATGCGCCCGTCCGTGTCCTCCGCCACGAACACCGCGTAATCGTCCCGCACATGCTGGTCAAACCACTCCTCGCGTTGCGCCAGGGTGCGCGGCTCGTAGTCGTAGGTTGCCGTCGTGGTGAGCACGGCATCGTTGTAGATCGCGAGGATGCCCGGGCAATCGGTGCGGGTGGCGGGGCGGATGGTCATGGGGCGGACGGTCATTATACCAACTCCGGATCAATTTCCGTAGAATGG
>RFSE01000210.1 GCA_009924135.1 Pseudomonadota bacterium
CGTGATGTAGAGCGTTGCGCCCTGCGCATCGAGCGCCACGCTGTAAGTGCCGCGCGGAGTCACGCCGTATTTCTCCGTGTAGAACGGGTGAAGGAAGGCGATGACCTTGCGCGTGCGCGTCTGCGTGTCGAACTGCACGACCGCCGAATTGTCCGCTTCGCTGCCACCGTGCGCGCCGGGGACGTAGTAGAGAAAGCGCCCGGTGGGATCGGCGTCGAGCGTGGTGATGTATTGATTCGTCCCGATTGCCGCTGGGCCGAGCGGCTCAACACGCTCCGTCTTGGTATGGAAGGCAAAGAGCTGGGCTTCGCCGCCGCGCTGCGCGTGCGAGACGGTGTAGATGGTGCCTTGCGACGTCTCCTCGCTCGCGGCACGTAGGCCAATGCTACCGGAGACGGGCGTGGGCTTGCCGGGTTTCGCCGGGTCGAAACGCACGAGGTCGCTGCCGGTGAGCGAATCCACGTTGAACCAAACGCGTCCCGTGCCGGCTGAGAACATCATCGCCCGCGCCGGCCCGCCAAACCCGGACCAGATCATCTTCCGCGCCGCGAGATCGTAGGCGAAGAACGTCACGCTCGTCTCGCCTGCGCGGGTCTCGGGCTCGGTGCCGCCGTAGAAGATCAGCCGCTGCGGATCCGTCAGGCCGGTGGGGATGCAGTGGCCCGGCACCGGACCTTCGGCGATGACTTCCGCCTTCGCGGTCACAGGATGCACGCGGATGAGCCAGTCGCCCTTGTACTCCTTGTCGCCATCGGTCGCCCGTGTCCCGCCACGATGCGTTCCAAAGTAGATCCAGCCATCACGGGCCAACACGAGCTGGGTGTGTATCTTGCCCGGCGAGTAACGCCCCGCCGGGAGGCCGAGCAGCTTTTTCACGTCCACGAGCTGACGGAATTTGCCGGTCGCGGGATCGTACTCATACACAAAGGCCGTGCCGCCCGGAGCCAAGTGATCACCGATCGAGGCGTAGTACTTGCCATTCGCGAACAAGCTGTCGCCCCAGTTGGACCAAGGATTGCCGCGATAGGTCTGGCCGGGATAGTAGGTGAAATCCACGGTCGGCGGCGTTTTGGCGATGGCGATCCCCGGTTGAAGCGTGGTGGGCGGAAGGAGGAATTCCGGCGCGGTGTCGGTGACGATCTCCCGGCCGCCGGGAATCGTTGGCGGATAGGTCACTTCCGGTTCGACCTTGGCTTTCGACTTCGCTGGTTTGGGGCTGGCGGGCTTGGTGGTCTGGGCCGGCAGCATCAAAGCGCACGCGAGCAAGGCCGCAACCAGCAGAATGGATTTCATGGCTCAGACTTCGACTTCACGCAGTGGGCCGGGCTTCACCCGGACTGCGGACGTGGCGGTGGCGGCAGGCATCCTGCCTGCCGTAGAGGGCCGGCATCTTGCCGCCCGGATGCGGCGTGCGGAGTCCGACGGCTTGGGATTGTCCGCAAGTGGTCGGGTGACGGGCGTCTCGTTCCGCCGGGCTGGAAGCCCCGGCTCTACGGCAGGCAGAATACCTGCCGCCACGACCGCCCCGGAACATCGTTGCACTTTGGAGTCCAGGTTGTGTGCCCCCATGTCCAGAAAAACCGGCCAGGGCTGGATTCTCCCCAAGAAAAAACGCGGACCACAGGGTCCGCGTTTGTTCGCAATAGGGACTGTCCGGATCAGGCCAGCTTCACCAATTCGCCGGTGCTGTCGCCAAGCTGCTGGGTCTTGATCTCCATGCGGTTGAGCATCGAGAGCCAGAGGTTGTTCAGCGGCGTGTCCTTCGGGTAGATCGTGTGCTTACCGGGCTTGAGCGTGCCGCAGCCGTGACCGGCGAGCAGAAGCGGAAGGTTGTCGTGGTTATGCGCGTTGCCGTCGGAGTTGCCGCTGCCATAGGCGAGCATGCAATGATCAAGCAGCGTACCGTCGCCTTCCTTCACGGACTTGAGCTTGCCCAGCAGGTAGGCAAGCTGCGTGGTGTGGAAGCGGTTGATCTGGGCGATCTTGGCCTTCTTTTCCTCGCTGTTGCCGTGGTGCGACAGATCGTGATGGCCCTCGCGCACGTTGATGAAGGGATAGGGCTTGTTGCTGCCTTCGTTCGCAATGACGAACGTGCAGACGCGCGTGGTGTCAGTCTGGAAGGCCAGAACCATGAGATCGCACATGAGCTTGATGTGCTCCTCGTAAGTCTGGGGAATGCCGGTCGGAACGGTGAAGCCGGTGGGGGCCTTGACCTCGGCGAACTTGGACGCGCGCTCGATGCGCTGCTCGATGTCGCGGATGGCGGAGAAATACTCGTCGAGCTTGCGCTGATCGCTGCGACCGAGCTTGCCATTGAGGTCGCTGAAATCAGCCTTCACCAGGTCCAACACGCTCTTGCGCTGGGCATCCCGCTTGGCGCGCTCGGCAGCGGAACCCGCGCCGAACAGCCGGTCGAAAACGAGCTTGGGATTTACTTCCTTGGGCTGCGGCTGCGTGGCCGAGCGCCAGGACATGGTCGAAGAATAGACGCAGGAGTAACCGGAGTCGCAGTTGCCCGCCATGGAGCCGGCTTCGGTGCCGATCTCCAGTGAGCCAAGCCGCGTCTGGTCCGCGAGGCGCGAGGCGGCCACCTGATCCACCGAGACACCAGCGCGAATGTCCGTGCCGTCGGTCTTGCGGGGCTGGCAACCGGTGAGGAAGGCAGAGAGTGCGCGGGCGTGGTCGCCGCCGCCGTCACCATTGGCGCGAGCCTTGTCAGCGGTGAGGCCGGTGAGGATGGAGAAGTCTTTGCGATAATCCGCCAGTGGCTGGAGGATGGCGGGCAGGTCCGCGCCCAGCTCGCCCTCGGTCTTGGGCGTCCAATCCACCATGTTCTTGCCGTTGGGGACGTAAAGGAAGGCCATGCGGTTCGGCGCAGCCTTGCTGACGGGCGTGTTGCCGGCGGCCCAACTGGTCATCGGCCCCATGGCTTCGAGCCAGGGGAGCGCGAGCGCGGCCCCGAGGCCTTTGAGCGCGGTGCGGCGGGAGAGGATCGCAGAGTTCATCGTAATTAAAATGTCGCCTGATTCGACGGCGCGGCAAGGGAATCCTTCAGGGGAATGCGCCCAAAGTAATATTTTATTGGTCGATTCTACCCATTCCCTGTTCTCCTTGCGGCAACCACATGAAGAACCTGCTGCCCTGGCTGCGGCGACATTGGCGAGCCGTGCTGATCGTGACGCTGATCACCGGTTTCGCCGGCGTAAACGCCATCGCGTACCGGCATGCCGGGGCGATGATGCACTTTGTGCGGTCGGGTGAGCGGACGCCGTCGCCGGAAAAGCTAACGCTCCTCGACAAGGTGAAGGTGCTCCTGACCGGTGTCACCCTGCCCCGCCCGGAGAACCGGCGGACGCCCAAGGATCTTCGTCTGGCGTTTCAAACCCTCCATTTCCCGGGGACCAAGGGCATCGAACTGGAAACCTGGCTCATCCAAGCGACCAACGCGCCGACGAATGGCATCGTGGTGTTGTTTCACGGTTACGGGGCGAGCAAGGAATCCTTGCTGGCTCCGGCGGCCGAATTTCACGCTTTGGACTGGGACACCTTGCTGGTGGACTTCCACGGCAGCGGCGGGTCGGCGGGTGCGGCCACGACCGTGCGCTGGTTCGAGGCGGACGATGTCCAGGCGGCCTTCGCCGAAGCCGCGCGGCTCGCCCCCGGCCGGTCACGCGTGCTGTTTGGTCCGTCCATGGGCGCGGTCGCCTGCCTGCGGGCAATTCAGGTACACGGATTGAAGCCCGATGCGCTGATCATCGAGTGCCCGTTCGACCGGATGCTCACGACCGTCCGGCACCGGTTTCACGCCATGCGTGTCCCGTCGTGGCCGATGGCGGAACTGCTCCTGTTCTGGCGCGGCTGGCAAGGGGGCTTCGATTGCTTCCAACACAACCCGGTGGACTACGCGGCCTCCGTGAACTGTCCGACGCTGTTGATGCACGGGCAGAACGATCCGCGCGCGCACGTACCGGAGGCCCCAAGACCGTCCGTCGCCGGGTTGTCATCCGAACGATCCGCGCGCGCACGTACCGGAGGTCGAAGCCATTTTCGCCGCCCTGCCCGGTCCCAAGACCTTGAAAATCTTCACCGGTCTGGGCCACCAATCCTACGCTGAAGCCCGGCCGGAGGAATGGCGCAAGGAGGTCCGAACCCGCCTCGCCACGCTGGTGGAACGGCACTAAACCCGGGCATCGTCCCTGACACTGAACATTTTGATGGTTTAGCGGGGTGGGTTTCTGTTCAACTACCCCTCGCCTCGTCCATGAACCGCCCTTGATTCGGCGGTTCCCGGAAAACTGCGCCGCCGCGCCGTCCCGGACGGGGCAGTGTAATGCTCGAACTCGAAACTGAAACGACCACGGCCACCGGCTCGACGAACCGCCGCAGCCGCACCGATCTGCCGTCGCGCGAGCCCGGCCCTTCGATCCTTCAGGTGATGGCCAGCCTGGGCGACGCGTCGTTCCGGCGTGATCACGGACTGCGCTACGCCTACGTCGCCGGCGCGATGGCCAATGGCATCGCCTCCGTGGAACTGGTCGAGGCGATGGCGCGCGGTGGGATGCTCGGTTTCTTCGGGGCCGCCGGGCTGGGTCACGAACGCGTGGAAGCCGCGCTGCACCGCCTTCAAAAGGAAATTCCCGGCCTGCCCTTTGGCGTAAACCTCATCCACAGCCCGAACGAATCCGAGCTGGAGGATGTGGTCGCCAAGCTCTTCATCCAACGTGGGTTGCGCCTGATCGAGGCCTCCGCCTACCTGCGGCTCACGCTGCCCGTGGTGCGGTTCCGCGTCGCGGGCATCCACCGGGATGCCGCCGGCCAGATCGTCACGCCCAACCGGGTCATTGCGAAGGTCTCCCGCGTCGAGGTGGCCACGCACTTCTTCTCGCCGCCCCCGGCCGAGTTCCTGAACGAACTGGTCCGCACCGGCGATCTCACCGCCGAGCAGGCGGCGCTCGCCGCCCAGATTCCCATGGCGCAGGACGTGACGGCCGAGGCGGATTCCGCCGGCCACACGGACAACCGTCCGCTGGTTACCCTGCTGCCCACGCTCCTGGCGTTGCGTGACCGTATGCAGGCGAAGTTCGGTTACCGCCAGCCCCTGCGCGTGGGCGCGGCGGGCGGACTGGCGACCCCGGCGGGCCTCGCGGCGGCGTTTGCGATGGGCGCGGCCTATGTCGTCACCGGCTCGGTCAACCAGGCCTGCCTCGAATCCGGCTCCAGCGAAGTTGTGCGCAAGATGCTCGCGCAGGCCGAGCAGGCGGACACCGCGATGGCCCCCGCTGCCGACATGTTCGAGATGGGTGTGAAGCTTCAGGTGCTCAAGCGCGGCACCATGTTCCCCATGCGTGCCGCCAAGCTCTGGGAACTCTTCCGCGCCTACCCAAGCCTGGAGGCGATTCCCGAGGCCGACCGGGGTCCGCTGGAGAAACAGTTCTTCCGCGCGACGCTGGCCGAGGCCTGGGCCAGCACGCGGGACTTCTGGCTCAAGCGTGATGCGAAGCAGGTGGAGCGCGCCGAACGCGAGCCGAAGCACAAGATGGCACTGGTCTTCCGCAGTTATCTCGGCCTCAGTTCCCGCTGGGCCAACGCGGGTGAACCCTCGCGCGTGCTGGACTACCAGGTCTGGTGCGGTCCGGCGATGGGTGCGTTCAACGAATGGACGCGCGGCACCTTCCTCGAAAAGCCGGAGAACCGCCGGGCGGAAATCGTCGCCTTGAACCTGCTTTACAGTGCGGCGGCGCACCTGCGCGGCGTGGCATTGCGCTTGCAAGGAATTCCCTTACTGTCGGAAGAGACCGTCTGTGCTCCCATTGAGCCTGCTCGGCTGCACGAATTGTTGAACGCGAAGCTTTAGTAATGACCCAGTCCGTCCCTCTCGCCATTGTCGGTCTCAGTGCCATCTTCCCGAAGGCGGACGACCTGCGCGCCTACTGGGCCAACATCAAGCAGGGCGTGGACGCCATCACGCCCCTGCCCGCCTCGCACTGGCGCAGCGAGGACTTCTTCAACGCCGATCCCAAGGCCCCCGACATGACCTACGCCCGGCGCGGCGGGTTCATCTCCCCGGTGGCTTTCAACCCGATGGAGTTCGGCATCGCGCCCAAGGACATCGAGGCGACCGACACGACGCAGTTGCTTGGCATGGTGGCCGCGAAGCAGGCGCTGGTGGATGCCGGCTACGGGGACAAGCCCTTCAACCGCCAGCGCACGAGCGTGTTGCTCGGCGTTACCGGTGCGCTGGAACTCGTCATCCCGCTCGGCGCACGACTGGGCCATCCGATCTGGCGGCGCGCGCTCAAGGAAGCCGGTGTGGACTCCGCCGTCGCCGACGACGTGGTGCAGCGCATCGCAGACGGCTACGTGCCCTGGCAGGAAAACTCTTTCCCCGGTTTGCTCGGCAACGTCGCGGCGGGTCGCATCGCCAGCCGGCTGGATCTGGGCGGGACCAATTGCGTGGTGGACGCCGCGTGTGCGAGCAGCTTTGCCGCGATGCATCTGGCGGCGTTGGAGCTGGAGTCCGGTCGCTCGGACATGGTGATCGCGGGCGGCGTGGACACGTTCAACGACATCTTCATGTACATGTGCTTCAGCAAGACCCCGGCGCTCTCGCCGACGGGGGATGCGAAGCCGTTCGACAAAAACTGCGACGGGACGATCCTGGGCGAAGGCTTGGGCATGATCGTCCTCAAGCGCCTCGCCGACGCCGAGCGCGATGGCGACAAGATTTACGCGGTCATCAAGGGCATCGGCTCCTCCAGCGACGGACGCGGCGGGGCGATTTACGAACCACGTTCCGAGGGCCAGATTCAGGCCATTGAACGCGCCTACGCCCTGGCGGACGTCACCGCCGACACGGTTGATCTCATCGAAGCCCACGGCACCGGCACCAAGGTCGGCGACGCCACGGAACTGCGTTCGCTCACCAAGGTTTTCTCCGCCGCAAAATCCGAGGGCACCTGGGCCGCGCTTGGCTCGGTGAAATCGCAGATCGGCCATACCAAGGCCGCTGCCGGCGTGGCCGGACTCATCAAGGCCGCGCTCGCGTTGGAACGCAAAGTCCTGCCGCCCACGGTCAAGGTCGCGCAGCCGCTCGACGACGCCGCGCCCGGCAAATCGCCCTTCTACGTCAACACGACCAAGCGCCCGTGGCTGCCCCGGCCCGATCACCAGCGCCGCGCCGGTGTCAGCGCGTTCGGTTTCGGCGGCACGAACTTTCACATCGTGTTGGAAGAACATTCAGCCACCCGCACCGAGGTGGACTGGAACGGGGATGTCGAAATCCTCGCGTTCAGCGCCGGTTCGCCGGCTGAACTGCGCGCGCAACTCGCAGCAGTTCCAGCGGACATCGCGTGGACTGAACTGCGGTGTCAGGCGCACGCCTCGCGCAAGGCCTTCCAAGTGGACGGCAAGTGCCGGCTGCTGATCCCGCTGGCCAAGGAAGCCGCCTTCGCCGACGTGCGCAACGCCGCGT
The DNA here is from genome assembly GCA_009924135.1 of Pseudomonadota bacterium. Classification (GTDB taxonomy): domain Bacteria; phylum Verrucomicrobiota; class Verrucomicrobiia; order Limisphaerales; family SXTU01; genus SXTU01. The sequence continues at coordinate 7,472 of RFSE01000210.1, forward strand.
TGACCACGCTCGACAAAGACCCGGCGAAGACAACTTGGACCCTGCCCAACGGCACGACCTATGGCTCCGGTCCCGCGCGGGGAAAACTCGCCGTGCTCTTCCCCGGCCAGGGTTCGCAATACCCCGGCATGTTCCGTGACCTCGCCTGCCAGTTCCCCGAACTGCTCGCCACGCTCACCGAAGCTGATGCCGCCTTCGCGTGCGAAAACCCCGAGGCTACCCAGCGGCTCAGCGACCTGATTTACCCGCACCCTGCGTTCAACGACGACACCCGCCGCGCGCAGGACGAGGCCTTGAAGTCCACAGACAAGGCCCAGCCCGCCATCGGCGCGGTGAGCCTCGGCGCACTAGGCGTTTGCCGTCGGTTCGGCGTGAATCCAGCGATGGCCGCCGGCCACAGCTACGGCGAGTTGCCCGCGCTCTTCGCGGCGGACCGCCTCGACTCCGCGGCGCTGCATCAGTTGAGCAACCTCCGCGGTCGCCTCATGGCGAACCGCACTGGTACAGCCGATCGCGGCGGCATGCTCGCGGTCATAGCCCCCGAAGCCACCGTCAAGGAAGTCCTCGCCGCCACTGGAGCCAAGCTGGTCATCGCGAACCGCAATTCGCCTGGCCAGTTCGTCCTCGCCGGTCCGAAAGTGGACATTGAAACCCTTTCGGCTGAGCTGGATCGCCGGTCGATTCGTTGCCGCGTGCTGCCGGTGTCCGCCGCGTTCCACAGCCCGCTCGTCGCCGACGCGCGCGAACCCTTTACGGCAGCGCTGGCGAAGGTGGCGTTCGCGCCGGAACAATTCCCGGTCTTCGCCAATGCCACGGCAGCGCCTTACGCAGCCGATCCTGCGGAAGCCCGCGACACGCTTGCGCGCCAGATGGTGAGTCCGGTGGATTTCATCGGGCAGGTTGAGGCCATGCACGCACTGGGCGTCACGACCTTCCTCGAAGTCGGCCCCGGCCGCGTGCTGAGCGACCTCGTGCAGGCCATCCTTCCTGGCCGCGACGTGGAATCCATCGCCCTCGACGCTTCCCGAGGCACGCGCAATGGCACGCTGGATCTCGCCGCCGCACTTTGCCGGCTTGCGGCCTTTGGGCATCCGGTGGACCTGTCCCGCTGGGAAACTGCTCCGGCCCCGGCCGTTGCCAAGCCTGCTTTCACGGTCCCCGTCTCCGGGGCCAACGTCCGCACCTCGCGCCCTGCCCCACGCCCGCCTGTGAAACCCGCGTCGCCTGCCCCGTCAGCCCAGTCCTCAGCGCCCGCCCAGCCGCCTGCCGCCGTTGCTCCCGAGCTGGCCACGGCCCTGCAAGTAGCCCAGCAAGGCATCCTCTCACTGCAACGCCTGCAGGAACAGACCGCGCAGCTTCATCAGCAGTTCCTCAGCGGTCAGGAAGCCGCACGACGCACCATCGAGTCGCTGTTGAATCAAGGTCGCGCCTTGGTCACCGGAGCCCCGATCCCGGAACGTCCGATGGTCAGCATGCGGCCCATGCCGACACCTGTTCCGGTGGAAATTCCCCGCCCGGTCTCCGTGCCGATCGCAGCTGCTGCGCCCAAGCCTGTAGCCGTACCGACGCCGAAAGCCGTCGCCGCCACGCCTGCTCCTGCCCCTGCGTCCAATGGCATCGAGACAGCGGTGCTGGCGGTCGTATCCGAGAAGACCGGCTACCCGTCCGAGATGCTCACGCTGGACATGGGCTTGGACAACGACCTCGGCATTGATTCCATCAAGCGCGTCGAGATCATGGCCGCGTTGCGCACACGGTTGCCCCAGGCGCCCGAGGTGAAACCCGAGCATCTTGGCTCGCTCCAAACGCTCCGTCAGGTCGTAGAGTTTCTTTCCGCCGGAACGCGGACGCCGGCGACTTCCACCCTCGCCCCCATCGTGGGAGAGGGCCGGGGTGAGGGGGCAAACGCCCCCCACGCAGCCAACGCGTCCATATCCACTGACACCGCCGCCCGCGCCCTGCTCGCCGTCGTGTCCGAAAAGACCGGCTACCCCACTGAGATGCTCAATCTCGACATGGGCCTGGACTCCGACCTCGGCGTGGACTC
>RFSE01000022.1 GCA_009924135.1 Pseudomonadota bacterium
CTCAACGGCCAGCGGCACCGCGCTGGGATTACGACGCCACGAAGCGGTATCCCACTCCGCGCACCGTATCCAAATGCCGCGCTGCCTTGCCGAGTTTTTCGCGCAGGCGCCGCATGTGTGTGTCCACGGTGCGGGTGTCGATGACGTTGTCGTACTCCCAGACATCCTTGAGGAGCTGGTCGCGGGACTGCACGCGTCCGCGCCGTTGCGCGAGGATGGTCAGCAGCTTGAATTCTGTGGCGGTCAGTTCCACGCGTTTGCCGGTCACCGTGACATTGTGCGCGGGCACGTCCACGACGAGTTCGCCGAACTGCATCTTCTCGACCTTGGCCTCCGTGGTTTCGCGGCGACGCAACAGGCCCTTGATGCGCAGCATGAGTTCACGGGGGCTGAACGGCTTGGTCACGTAATCGTCCGCGCCCAATTCCAGACCCAGCACGCGGTCGATCTCGGCCGCTTTGGCGGTGAGCATGAGGATGGGAATGCCGGCCGTGTTGGGGTCGCGGCGCAGAAGCTTGCAGACTTCCAGACCGTCCACTTCGGGGATCATCAGATCCAGTACGATGAGGTCTGGCAAGGAGGCGCGGGCCTTTTTCAGGGCCTGTGCCCCGTCCGCCGCAGTTACCACCACGAAGCCGGCGCTCTTCAGATTGAACTCTACGAGTTCAACGGCATCCGGTTCGTCATCCACGACTAAAATTTTTGCCATAGGCACAGTTTGGATAACACGCGTAGGGAAACGAAACAATGACAAGGCCGTGACGACTTTGTGACGAACAGGTTACGGGGTTGGCATCGGCGGGGCTTTTTGTTCAACTTCCCGCCATGCGCCCCTGGCTCGCCATCATCATGTTCTTTGGCTGTATCCGTCAGCTCGGTGCCGAGATTCCCTGGCCCAAACTGCCGGAGCGTGATGGGGCCGTCATCATTCCGGCGCAGGAATGGCCGGCGCGGCCCGGCCCGCGCGAGGTGCGTTTGCAAATCCATTACCCCGGCGGCACGCGCGCCAGCATCGGTCCGCGTACTGGCATCTTCCTCACGCTGCACAACTGGGGCGGGACCGACTGCGCCGGCACCGCCAGTCCCGCCGCCCTGGCCCGCGAGTTCAACTGCGTGGCCCTGTGCGTGAACTATCTGCAAAGCGGACCGAAGGATTCCATCGAAGGCCCCGAGCCTTACGACTTCGGCTGGCTGCAAGGGCTCGATGCGTTGCGCGCGTGTTGGTTCGTGTTCCATGACCTCGATACGAGCCAGACGCCTTTCGCACGCGGCCGGCTCTTTGCCACCGGCGGCAGTGGCGGCGGCAATGTCACGCTCATGGCCAACAAGCTCGCTCCGCGCACGTTCACCTGCGTGGTGGACATGTGCGGGATGAAGAAGCTCAGTGACGCGCTGGCCTACAAACTTCCTGCCAGTGGCGGTCTGGACGGCCGTTGGAGCCGCGATCAGGCCAGTCCGAACTTTCTCGCACCCGGTGCTCAGGAAATCCGCTTTGTCGGTCATCCCGCCCATCTGGCCGTGATGAAACGGCTTGGCCCCACTGCCAAAATTTTTTCGGTCCACGGCCTCGACGACAAGACCTGTCTCGCCGACGGCCAGGAAATGGTCGCGAACATGCAGCGCGCCGGGCTCGACATCAACCCGGTCTGGGTCGCGAAGGAGATGGTGGATGGCAAAATCTTCAGCACCACGGGCCACGCGTTGGGCAATCGCACGCTCATCCCCGGCCACGTTGCGGGCAAATTTCTGCGGGCCGACAGTCCGGACGCGCTGGACCGTAAGACGCCCACTGACTTCGAGCGGCGTGAGGAAATTCGTTACTCCACGACTGATGGCGCGTTCGTCATCTCCTACGCGCAGGGCTATCCCGTCGGACGTTTCGAGCCAGCGCCGCCTACGCCGGCGTATCCGGACCGGTTCGACCTGCTGCGCGTCGTCTCCCCCAATGGAACCGCCAAGTCGGCCCAGTCACCAACCGAGTGGGAACCGCGCCGCCACCACATCGCCGCTGCATTGGAGCGGGTCATGGGTCCGTTTCCCAATCCCGCCAAACGCGTGGCGCTGGACGTGAGGGTGCTGGAGGAAGTGAAGCTCGAAGGCGGACTCGTACGCCGCAAGCTGACCTATCAGAGCGACGCTACCGACCGGGTGGCGGCCTATCTGTTCCTGCCCGAGGCAGCCCTGAAAGCAAGGCTGCCCGCAGTCCTCTGCCTTCAGCAAACCACTGCCGCCGGCAAGTCCGAGCCGGCCGGGTTGGCCGGGAACGCGAGCCTGCATTACGCGTTGCATTTGGCGCAGCGCGGTTACGTGACCATGGCCCCGGACTACCCCAGTTTCGGTGAGTCGAAGTATGACTTTGCCCCGCGACACGGCTATGCCAGCGGCACGATGAAAGCCATCTGGGACAACGTCCGTGCCGTTGACTTCCTCGAATCACTGCCTGAAGCAGATGCCACGCGGCTGGGAGTCATCGGCCATTCACTCGGTGGGCATAATGCCATGTTCACCGCGTTCTTCGAGCCGCGTCTGCGGGTCATAGTGTCGAGCTGCGGCTTCACCACCTTCCGCAAGGACGACCTGCCGAGCTGGACCGGGCCGCGTTACATGCCGCGCATCAAGACCGAGTTCGCCAATGAGGCCGCAAAAGTGCCGTTCGATTTTCCGGAGATTGTGGCGGGCTTTGCACCGCGACCGTTTCTGGCGTGTGCAGCGGACAAGGACGATGATTTCGACGTTTCGGGCGTGCGTGACGTGCTGGCTGCTGCACGCGGCGTCTATGAACTCCATAACAAGGCGGGAAACCTGGCCGGCTTTTACCCAAAAGCTCCTCACTCCTTTCCCGAGGACGCCCGCAAGGTGGCCTACGAGTTCCTTGACCAGCACTTGCGCGACGGGAATCCCGCGGTGGGTAAATAGTCGGCCTGTAGAAGGAGCATGCTGTCAGGTGGCTTCTGCTGCTAAACCACGGACTACAGCCACTCCTCGCGTTCCTCGGCGTTGACCGGGCGCATGTTCATGTACTGGACGATGCGCGGCTGGGTGCCGCGGTTGGGGCGGCTGCCATGGGGCAATCGATGGTGCCAGATGATCAGGTCCCCCGCCCGCCCAGCGATGGGTTTGGACCCGAGTGCGTGCAGGTCCTGGGGGCGGGGATTGGTTCCCGGCGGCAGGCTGTCCAGCCAGGCGTCGATCCGCCGGTGAAAACCCGGAACGCAGGTGAAGGCCCCTTGGTCTGGCGCTGTGTCGGTGAGATACAGAATGCCCTGCGTGCCAAAGGGAATCGGCCGCGCGAGGCTTACGTCCCAGTGCATGTCCGGTCCCCGAAACATCCAGCCCGGCCGTTCCGGTACGTTGAAACCGCCACGGTCAGTGGTCATCCACAGGTCGGCTGTCCCCCAGAGCTGGGCAAAGGCTTTGTGGATGCGCGGGGAAAGGCGGTTCGTCGTGAAGGCCGGGTGCTGAAACAACTGCACCATGATCCCGTGGCTGTTGGGCACATACCACGAGTCCGGATCGTCGGGCCGCGCGCCGAGATGCTCCCATAACGCCTGTTCCGCCGCGCGTCTCGTGTCCTCCGGGACGGCGTCGTGCACGATCACGTAGCCGTGCTCGTCCCAGTGCGCGAAGTCGGTTGCCGTGAGCACCGGCGGCATTGCATCAATTGCTGCCAGCCGGCGTTGAGCCGATTCAGGAGCAGGCTGGCCCATGACGGCTGCATTGATGCGCGCGACCTGATCCGGTTCCACGCCGCCGGTCGTGTCCACGATCCAGCGTTCGAATTCCTCAAACGTCGGCGCTCGTTGCATGAGGTATTGCTGTACCTGTTCGAGGCCAACACACACTGCGTCGGTGACGATGTGGTTTAACCGCTGCTCCGGCAAGTTCACGGGACACTTGCCGCGTCGAGCGGCCAAGGCGCGTGCCCACACCCGCCTGAGCTGGAAAATTCCGAGTTCGCCGGTTTCCGTGGGGGAGGGGAGGAGGAGTCCAGAAGCCATAGTATCGGATTGGGGTCGGAAAAGTACGGGCTGGTATTATGATTTAATTGCTCGTCGGATGGTGAGATCAAAAACTGATAAGGCACAACCCGGCAAGAATATTGGCATGTACGGACCGCGCATTCGGCTGCCGTTGCCCACCAGAGGGAATCTACCGATTCGGGGTAAGTGGCCCGTACTTTGGCTGAGTCTGTATTTCGCCAAACCCGTGATTTGCCTGGCCGACGGCGATGTAAACATTTGGAGGACGGTTCCCATTCGTGTGAGGTGGAGATATGCCCTTTCGCCGGTCGCGCTGATCTGAAATGATAGGTGACGTTGCTCAATGAAAACGTCACATCGATTCCTTGCCGGGCTCCTGGCTTTTTTCGGCACGATCATCGCTTTGCCCGCCGCCGAGTTTGCCTTGCGCGATGGCGACACGGTCGTCTTTCTGGGTGACAGCATCACAGCCGCGCGCCGTTATGACCGCGTCATCGAGAACTACACGCTCCTGCGCTTTCCCGAGCGCAAGGTCCGTTTCATCAACGCCGGCAAGGGCGGGGATACCATGGCCGGTGGTCTGGCGCGGCTCGACCGCGACGTCTTCGCGCGGGGCGCCACGGTTTTGTTTGTAGCGTTCGGTTTCAATGACATCGGCTGGGGTGTGTATGCGGACCAGGCACACAAGCAGACCTACCTCGATTCACTTTGCAGCATAGTCGAACGTTGTCGGGAGCGTCGGGTGCGGGTGTTTATCTGTTCCGCAGCCATCACTTCCACCGAACCCGACAAGGCGGAAAAGGAGTTTTTTCAGAAGGTGTGTGACGAGGGGCTGGCGGTGGCGCAAAACTCGGGCGCTGGCACCGTGGATGTCCAGCGCGGCATGCGGGAGATCCAGCGCTGTGTCCTCGCTTTCAACCGATCGCTCAAAACGGAGAAGGGCCGGGAGACGCTCCACGCTGCCGATGGCGTGCATCTCAACGAGCTGGGGCACCAGGCCATGGCGTTTACGATTCTCAAAGGCATCGGCGCGCCGGTGGACGTTTCCGACGCGAGTGTGGACGCCCACGCGGGCAGGCTCTTGTCCGCCGCTGGTTGTACTGTCACGAACGTGCGGGGCACGGACAGCACCGTGGAGTTCGACCGGCTCGACGAAGGCTGGCCGCTCAATTTCGGGACCTTCGGTGCGCTGAGTTTCCGTTTCGTGCCCTTCCACTCGGAGCTGGGCCGTTACCTGCTTACCGTGACTAACCTGGCACTGGGCAAATACGAAGTGCTTGCCGGCGGGCGCGCGCTGGGAGTGTTCGACGCCCGTGCGCTGGCCAGCGGAGTAAACCTCTGCTCGCACACGGCGAACGCCTGGGAGCCGGGCGGCCCGTGGGACGCCGCCGCCGCCGCGCTGAAGCAGGTTACCGACGCCCGGTACGAGATCACCTACGTGCAGGTGCATGAGGGCCTTTTCATGAAGGAACATCCGGAGTTGAAACGGCTCCAGGATGAAGCCGGGGCGTTGAACGGCCAGATCGAGACTTATCAGCGACGGCTAGCCAAGCCGGTGAACATTCACTTCAGCATTCGTTCGGCGCTGGCGAAGGAAGAAAGGCAGTGAGTAGGCGCGCGGTTGCCTTCCTTACTATCCTCCCGCACACTCCGGCCGCTACATGAGCAAGCGTTTCTACATTACGACGGCGATTGATTACGTGAATGGCCAGCCGCACCTTGGCCACGCCTACGAAAAGGTTATCGCCGATGTCATCGCCCGCAGCCGCCGCGCGCTGGGTGAGGAGGTCTTCTTCCTCACCGGCCTAGATGAACATGGCCAGAAGGTCCAACAGGCCGCGCAGGCCGATGGCAAGTCCGCTCAAGTCTATTGCGACGAACTCGCCGCGAGCTGGACTGCGTTCGTCGGCAAGCTTGGGCTGACCAATGACGATTTCGTCCGCACCACGTCATCGCGGCACAAAGAGGTCGTGCAGGCCATCCTCACGAAACTGCACGTGGAAGGGCACTTTTATCAGGCCAGCACCGAGGGCTTTTACTCCACGAAGGAGGAGACCTTCGTCACCGAAAAGGAACGTCTGCCGGACGGCACGTTCCCCGCGAGCTATGGCGAGGTGGTGAAGCTCTCCGAGACCAATTGGTATTTTAAGCTTGGCGCGCACCAGCAGTGGCTCATCGACCACATCGAGGGGAACCCGAGCTTCATCCAGCCCGACTACCGGCGCAACGAAGTCCTCGGCTTCCTCAAGAACAACACCCTCGAAGACCTCTGCATCAGCCGGCCCGCCGCGCGTCTAACCTGGGGCATCCCCATTCCCTTCGACCCCGCGTATGTCACCTACGTGTGGTTCGACGCGCTGGTGAACTACATCTCCGTCCCCGCCGCGCGCGGAGACTCCACGGTGCTCGCTGCCACGAACTCTCAACTCTCAACTCTCAACTCCCAACTCTCCCTCTGGCCTGCCGACGTGCACGTCATCGGCAAGGACATCGTAAAATTCCACGCGGTCTATTGGCCCATCATGCTCAAGGCCATGGGCCTGCCGTTGCCGAGCCAGCTCCTTGTCCACGGTTGGTGGCAGAAGGACGGCGCGAAGATGAGCAAAAGCACCGGCAACGTGGTGGACCCGGTCGCGGTCATCGACGACTGGGGCTTGGACGCCTTCCGCTTCTACGTGGTGCGTGAGCTGGACATCGGCCCCGATGGCAACTGGACCGACGCCGGGTTCGCCGCGCGTTATCAGGCGGAACTGGCCAACGGTCTCGGCAACCTCGTCAACCGCTCGCTCTCCATGCTCAAGCGCTATCGCAGCGGGGTCATCCCGGCGCGGCACGATGAGCTTGCGGCCGATGCCGCCAAGGCCTCCGCCGACACCGTGAAGCATCTTCGGGCGAGCGAACTCCAGGCCGGCCTCCACAGCATCTGGACCCTCGTCAATCGCGCGAATCAATACGTGGACCAGACCGCGCCGTTCAAACTGGCCAAAGACCCCGCGCAAGCCGCCCGTCTTGACGAAGTACTCTACAACCTCGTCGAAAGCTGTCGCGTGCTCGCCGTGCTCCTGCACCCCTTCATCCCCGGCACCGCCGCAAAAATCTACGCCCAGCTCAACCTGTCCGCCACGCTAGACAAACTCGCGCTCTCAGTCTGGGGCGGCTTGCAGCCAGGCCATGTGATCGGCGAGCCCGCCGCCCTGTTCCCCCGCCGCGATACGCCGAAAGCCTAAATGGTGCCTGTAATGGTGCCGTAGAATGTAGGTTCGGAGCGCCGAGCATTGCTCGGCTTGAGCGGAACGAGTTATACCAACTGCGGGAAAAGTTTGGTAAGATGCACCGATTTGTGGCTTACGCGGCCGTTCTCCTTCCCCATGAACCGAAGATGGTCAGAAAGATGGGGTCAGAAAGATGGAGAAGAACCTGAGTTTAAATTTTTCTGCCCCCATTTTTCTGACCAAAGCAGCGGCCGAACAGCTTGAAATCGAGCGGCGACGAAGGCCCCTGAACCAGCCGCCGGTAGGGCGCGGTGTCCTCACCGCGCCGCCGAAGTCTGGGGGCGTCCGGGTGGTTCGGCGGCGCGCTGAGGACAGACGCGCCCTACCCATGCCGGTTTACCCCGAACTCTGAAGTTGAAACCGCGGATGGCACGGATGACACGGATGACACGGATAGGAAGGGATTTCCAACGCCGGGTTGGAGAACCAATCCAGCCGGTGGCGAGCTTGCGCAACGAGTTCTTTATCCGCGCCATCCGCGTCATCTGCGGTTTTCCTGTCGGAATACAGGATTAGTGCCAGTCAGTGCTGGTAAGTGGTTTCTCACTGCCCGGGCCTCTTCAACTGCGGTTTCTAGGCTGATGACACGAGCGAATCAGCTCACGGCTTGAACGCCGCATGCTTGGCATCGCCGCCGGCTTGGACGAAGGCGAGGAGGTCGAGGATCTGTTCCTTGTTCAGCAGGTTGAGCAGGCCGGGGGGCATGAGGGAGTTGCTTTGGGCGCGGCTCTTCACGTCCTTCTTGGGAAACTTTTTGATCATCGTTTCGCCGGGGCCGGTTTGGATGGTGAGGGTCTCGCCCTCGTCCTTGAGCAGGAAGCCGGTGAAGGGGTCGTCGTTGCCCACGGTGAATTCGTAGGCGCGGTAGCGGGGCTCGATGGTCTTGGAAGGTTCGAGGATTTCGCCCAGAACGGTCTTGGCGTCACCCTTGTATTTGGCGAGCACGCCGGTGAGTTCCGGTCCCCAGAGCGGTCCGTCGGCCCCGACCTTGTGGCAGCCAATGCACCCGACGCTGGTGAAGAGGGCCTTGCCCTTGGCGAAGTCGCGGCCCTTGGCGAGCTTGGGCAGTTCGCCTTCGAGGTCGGCGAGTTTCCATTCGGTGATGACGGGGGCGGCGGGTTCGGCGTGGCCCTGGGCGAGGTATTCGTCGAGGTCAGGCACGACTTTGAGGATGCCTTTCATCCGCTGCCAGTGACCGGGGTAGGTGCAGAGGTAGGGATACTCGCCGGGCTCCTTGGGGGCGTTGAAGCGGATGCGAATGCTGTCGTTCGGGTTCACCAGTTTGGTCGCCTGCAGGACTTTCGAGGAAGCCGGCACCCAGGAGCGGCCTTGCGCGTCGGCCTGCGGGGGCATCTTTTCGGCGGCCAGCCCGATTTCATCGGCTGCTCCGATCTGGGTGAGCACCCAGTTGTGCTGCATTGCGTCGGCGTTCGAGAAGATGAGTTCGACCGGCTTGCCGGCTTCGGCGACGAGCTGGATTTTGTCGAAGAACATCTGCTCGTGCAGGGTGCCGAGCCGCAGGACATTCACGCCGAGTGAGGAGAAGGACTTGCGGACGGGCAGGGCGGCGTCCTTGGGCAGTTTGGCGGCAAGCTGGAACCCAAGCTGTTGCACGTCGAGGAAATCATTCTCGGTGCGTTTGGGCACGGCGACTTTCTTGGCCTGTTCGAGCAGGGCGTCAGCGAGAGGTTTGACGGCGTTAACGGCCCAGGCGTCGCGGGGCAGGGCGAGCAGTGCCCGGGCGACGTCTGGGACTTCAGTGCCGGCGGAGACGAGCTTGGCCAGCGCCGTGAATGCGGCGGCTTCGCTGCCGGGGAGTTTGGCGGCGGCGGCGATGGCGGCCTTGCGGGTGGCGGCATCGGTAGCGGGAACGAGCAGAGGGAGAACCTTGCTGGCGAAGACGGCGCGCTTGGAGCTGTACGGAACGAGCGGAATCCCCGCGACCAAGTGCGACAACGCGCCGGGCTTGCCCTGGGCAAACGTCCACAACGCGTCGGCCGATTGGATGCCGACTAGCGCAGCAAACGCCGCCTGTCGGGCGGCGACCGGGCCGTCTTCCCCGGCGAGGGCTTCGAGGGCGGCCTGGTTCTTCTTCAGGTCTTCGGGCTTCTGGGTGACGAGGAGCTTGGCCAGGTCCGCCAGCACGGCGGCTTGCGCAGCGGGGGCGCGTTTGATGGCGGCGAGGAGTTCGGTCGGTGCATCGGACTTGTTCAGTTTGGCGAGCGCCTCGGCGGCTTCGAGCCGGAACTTCGCGGCCATGCCCGGGCGGCCGAGGATGGCCTCCCAGAGCGGGATGAACTTCGGGTGCGATGTCTCGCGGTCGGCCAGGAGCAACTGGTCGTTCGAGAGGCGGCCGAGCTGGTATTTGACGATGGCGGGGCTTTTATCGAGAAACAGCTTCGGTTTCTCGATCTCGGCGGGGGCGGGTTTCTCGTCGTTGCTTGGGGCATCGGCCGCGCGGGAGGCCCCGCTGGCCAGGGACAGCAACGTTACCATGAGCAAGGGAAAGACAGCTTTCAGCTTCATAAACAGGCCCCAAGGTAGGCCGAAGCCGCCCCGCCGCCAACACTGAAACGCTCCCAACTTGCCGCCGAATGCCGCACTCACGGTTTGACACTATCCGCCGCGCGTCACACGCTGGAGCCGACAATAACGCACGCGCATGAGTTCACTTCTCCCGCGGTTACGCCGCTTGCTGCTCGCTGCCTTTGTCGCGGGCCTGGTCTGGTTCGCGGCCACGGACTGGGCGCTGGCGCAGAAGTTCAACGTCTTCGCCTTCGCCACCGGCGTCCTGTTCATCGGTTCCTCCCTTGTCTGCCTCTACTATCTGCTGCGTCGGGACATCCAGAAGCGGGAGCAGACCCACGCCAAGAACCACGAGGTCCGGCAGTCCTTTGAGAGTCTTACGCAATCGGCGCCCGCCGGGATTTTCCGCGCCAATCAGCAGGGGGACATCCTCTTCGTCAACAACCGCTGGTCGGCGCTGACCGGCCGTTCGCAGGCGGAAAGCCAGGGCTTCGGCTGGTTGCTGGCTGTTCATCCCGATGACAACAAGCGGGTGACCGAGGAGTGGCGCAAATGCGTGCGGGGCGAAAAAGAGTTCCGCCTCGATTTCCGCCTGCGCAACAAGGACGGCACCATTTGCTGGGTGGCTGGTCACGCCATGCGCGTGCTGGACGATCGCGAACAACCGGCGGGCATCGTCGGCTCCATCCTTGACATCACCGAGCGCAAGGTGGCGGACGACACCCGCCTGGTGGACCAGGCTTCCGCGCTGGACGCGGCCTTGGCGCGGGTGCAACAGGAGGCTTCGTACCGGAAGGAAATGGGTGCTGAACTGGAGCGGCGCGCGGACGAACTTAAGAAGCGCGACTCCGAACTCGAATCCGCCAACCGCCAGTTGTGGGCTGAGTTGTCGGGCCGTGAGCAGGTCGAAGCGGAACTGGGCAAACTGCGCGACGATGTGGCGAGACAGGTGGCGGAGCATACGGCGACGTTGACCGATGTCATCGGTGGTCTGGAAAAGGCCGTGGCCGAACACGAGGTGACGGAGAAGGCGTTGCGGGCGGAGAAGGCCGAACTGGAAAAACGCACTGAAAGCGCTCCGGCCGAGCTTGAGGCGTTGCGCAAACGCCTGCAGGACGAAGGCGCGCGACGGCAGTTGGCCGAAGATGATTTGCGGCGCTTGCGCGAGGACTTCGACAAGCTCCCGGCCTCGGCCGCCGAGCCTGATACTGCCTTGGAATCGATCCACAGCCGGCTGCGGGCGGAAACCGAACGCGCGGCCCGGTTGGACTCTGAATTGGAAACGCTGCGCGCCGCCTTGGCGGTCGAGCATGAGAAGGCGGAGCGCGCTGACGCGGAGCGCGAACTGTCCGAGGAGGCGATGGTCCAGACCAATACCGGCATCCAGCAACGGATGATGGAGCTGGACGCGGAACTGGAGCAGACCAAGGAACGCCTGTCCCTTGAGATCCTTCGTCGTGAACAGGCGGAGGCCGGCACCAGCGGCGGAGCAGGGGACGCTGAACTCATTGCCCGCATTGCCGACCTCTCCGACGCCAGGACCCGGTTGGAACATGAACTGGCCGACCAGCAGAAGACGGCGCAAGTATTGCAGGGGGAACGCGCGGCACTGACTAGGCAGTTGGCAGAGGTAGCCGACCGGCAGAAGGAGTTGGAAGCCCAGGTCGCCGAAGCCCGGCAAGCCGGTGCCAGTACTGCCGCTACGCTGGCGGATGCCCGCGATGCGGCCGAGGCCGAGCTGCGGGTTGCCCGCGCCCAATTCGAACAGCGGGTTGCGGAATTGGAAGCCGCCAACCATCAGCTCCGTGACCTCACCAGCCACGATTCCCGGACGGCGGCCGAGCAACGAGCCGAACAAGAAACTGCCCTCGCCGGTCTCCGGAGCAAGCTGGAACACGCCGAGGTACGGCGGGAGACGGCAGAATCCGCCGTACTTGAGCTTCGCGCCGTCACGGAACGCCAGCTCAACGAAGCGCGGCAGCAGTTGCAGGCGGAGATGGAACTGCGCCTCAAGGCCGAGCAGGTCTTGGGCCAGTCCAACTCCGAAACCGAGCGGCAACTGGCCCGCGCGAATGGTGACTTGCAGCAGGCCCGCGAGCAGTTGGCGGCCGAGCAGCAACGCCGCGACCAGATCAATGGCGAACTTGCCGCCGCCCGGACCGAACTTCAGGCCCAGATCGCTGCACTCGCCGAACTGCGCGCCCGCCTGGACGCCGCCGAAGCGGCGCGGCTCCAAGCCGAAACTTCCTCCCAACAGGCCCGCACCGCCGCCGAACAGCAGGCCGCCGAAAACCAGCTGCAACTCGCGCAGGCGCAGCAACGCCGCGATCAGGCCGAAAGCGAGCTGACCCGTCTCACGGCAGAGTTGCAAACGCAGGCGTCCGCGCTCGCGGAAGTGCGCGCGCAACTGGAGCGTGCCCAGGAAACCCGGCTCCAAGTCGAGACCGCTTCGCAGCAGGCCCGCACCGCCGCCGAGCAACAGACCGGCGAACTCCAACAACAACTGGTCTCCGTCCGCCAGCAGTTGCAGTCCGAGCAGGAGCGCCGCGAGCAGGCGGAGTCGGCGCTGGGCCAGTCGAAGTCGGAGCTGGAACGCCGTCTCGCCGAGACGACGGCCAGCCTGGCCGAGGCCCGTGGCGAAATCGAGGCGGCCCGGACCGCTGGCGCCGGGCGGGAAGCGGAGCTGGCGCAGCAGGCGGCGGCCCTCGCTGAAAAACTTTCCGAGCAGGATGCGGAGTTGAAAAAGACCTGGGACAACCTGCTCAAGGAGACCGAGCAACGCGAGCAGCTCGAAGCGAAGCACGCCACCGACCGGCAGGAACTGGAGCGGCAGCTCGCGGATGCGAGCGCCCGCTTGGAACAGCAACTGGCCGCGCTCGCCGAATTGCGCGCGCAGACCGAGCGCGAGGCCGCCGAGCGCCGCCAGAACGAGGAGAGCCTGTTGCAGGCCAGCCGTTCCTCCGAGGAGCGCGTCAGTCTGCTGGCTTCTGAACTGGCGACCGCCCGCGAGGCCCTGCGCGCCGAGTCCGCCCGTCGCGAGGAACTGGAAACGGCACTGCCCAAGACGAAGATCGAGCTGGGCCACCGGCTCGCCGCCGCCGCTGCGGAAGCGGCCGGTTTGCAGGCGCGGCTGGACTTCGAGTCCGCCGAGCGGGAACGCGTCGAGGCGGCCTGGCGGCTGGCGAACACCGCGACCGAGCAGCACGCGGCCGAACTCAAGACGCAACTGGCCGCCACGCGCGAGGAACTGCGCTCGCTGGCCACGCGGCGCGAGGACGCCGAGGGAGCGTTGCTCCTCCTCCGTGCGGAACTCGACGGCGTCAATGCCGAGAGTCGCCGGGCCCTGGCCGCCGCACAGGACGAGCTGGCGTTGGAAACTGCCGAACGCGAAACCGTCGAGACGGAATTGCAGCGGTTGAAGGGCGACTTCGAGCAGCAACTCGCAGCGGCGAACGCGACGTTGGCGGGGCTGCGCGCCGAGCTGGAGCAGGCCACCAGCGCGCGGCATGCCACGGAACAGGAACTCCGCGAGAGTCTCACCGAGGCCAGCCGCACAGCGGATGCGTTGCGGGTAGATTTGGAAGCCGCCCACAAGGCGCGGACCGAGGAGAGCCATCGCCGGGCAGAGGCCGAAGAACTGGCCCAGCGCACGGAGGCCGAGCTGGCCCACCGCCTCGACATCGAGGTGGGCTCCCGGGAGCAGTTGGAACAGCAGTTGCGCCAGGCGGTCGCCGAGGCGGGCCGGGTCAGCCAGACATTGCGGGCCGAAGCCGATGCCGCCGCCGAGGCGCACCGCGCGGAAGCCCGGCGGCGCGAGCAGACCGAGGCGGAACTCCAGCAGGTCCGGGGCGATCTCGAACGGCAGATTGCCGGTGCGGATGCTGACCTGGCGGAACTGAACGCCCGGCTCGCGCAGGAAACGGCCGCGCGGCATGAAGTCGAGCGCGAGCTGCGTGAGAGCCTGGCGGATGCGGGGCGTACCACCGAGACGCTCCGGTCCGAACTGGAAGCCGCGACACGCGCCCGGCAGGCTGAAGTCCGGCAGCGCGAACAGGCGGAGGCACAGTTGCGCCGTACCAAGACCGAGTGGGAAAAGGAAATCGCCGACGCGAATCTGGAACTGCTCGACATCCGTTCCCGTCTCGATCACGAGTCCACGACGCGCCGTCAGTCCGAGGAAGCGGCCCTGCAAAACTCCGCGCGGGCGGAGCAGCGGCTCGCGGACCGGCAGGCGGAGATTCAGTCCTTGCTCCAACAGCTTGAGGCGGAGACCACCCGGCGCGATCATCTGGCCCGGGAACTGGCGGAGACGCGCGCATCGCTGGCTCAGGAATTGAACGTCACCACCGTGGCGCTCCGCGAGGCCGGCGAACGGCTGGAGCGGGAAGCCTTCGAACGCCGTCGCATCGAGGAGGCGTTGGCCGAGCAGAACTTCGCGTTGGAACTGCGGGTCGAGGAAAGCGGCCTCACCCTGGTGGCCATGCAGCGAAAACTGGACGAGTCGTCCGCTGCCTTGCGGACCGTCGAGGAGCGCTTGGAGCGCGAGCTGGCCGAACGGCGGCGGATCGAGGAGACGTTGACGGAAAGCAAGGTCACGCTCGAAGCGCGGGTTTCGGCGGAGGGTGCGGCCCTGGCGGCCACCCAACGGGAACTGGCTGAGGCGTCCTCGGAGTTGCGCGCGGCCAACGAGTTGTTAGAGGGCGAGACCGCCGAGCGTCGTCGCGTTGAGGAAGCGCTGGCGCAAACCAAGGCTTCGCTCGGGGCCCGCGTCGCGGCTGAAAGCGCGGCCCTGGCGGCGACGCGCAAGGAATTGGATGAAGCATCGGAGGCGTTGCGCGCGGCGAACGCGCGGTTGGAACGCGAGCTGGCGGAGCGTCGGCGCATGGAGGAGACGCTGACCGAGAGCCAGGCAGCACATCAGGTGCGCGTTGCGGCCGAGCATGCGACCCTGACAGCTACGCAGCAGCAACTGGCCGAGGTGTCCTCTGAGTTGCGTACGACTAACGAACTGTTGGAGGGCGAGACGGCGGAACGCCGTCGCGTTGAGGAAGCGCTGGTGCAAACCAAAGCTTCGCTCGAGGCCCGTGTCGCGGCTGAAAGCGCGGCCCTGGCGACGACTCGCAAAGAACTGGATGAAGCCTCGGAAGCGTTGCGCGCGGCGAACGCGCGATTGGAACGTGAACTCGCCGAGCGTCGTCGCATGGAGGAAACACTCACCGAAAGCCAGGCGGCGCACCAGGCGCGCGTCGCGGCCGAGCAGGCGACCCTGACCGCGACTCAGCAGCAACTGGCCGAGGCCTCGTCTGAGTTGCGTGCGACGAGCGAGCTGTTGGAGGGTGAGATGGCTGAACGCCATCGCATTGAAGCAGCGCTGACCCAAACCAAAGCTTCGTTGGAGGCCCGCATCGCCGCTGAAAGCGCGGCCTTGGCGACCACTCGTAAGGAACTGGATGAAGCATCGGACGCGTTGCGCGCGGCCAACGGGCGGTTGGAACGGGAGCTGGCGGAGCGCCGTCGCATCGAGGAAACGCTGACCGAGAGCCAGACGACCCTGCAGGCGCGCGTCGCGGCCGAGAGCACCGCCCTGGCGGCCACCCGGCAGCAACTGGCGGAAGCGGCGGCTGAGCTGCAGGCGGCCAACGAACGCTTGGCACGGGAGATCGCCGAGCGCCGTCAGACCGAGAGCTCGCTCACCCAGAACCAAGCTTCGTTCGAAACCCGGCTGGTCGAGAGCAGCGCCGCGCTTACCGCGACGCAGCGGCAGCTCGAAGACGCGCGCGAACGCGCCACGCGTATCGATCTCGAACTGGCCGCGAAACGCGCCGAGCTGGCGCAGTTGACCGCGGAGCAGCCTCGGCTGGTCGAGGCCGCAACGACCGCTCTCAAGCAGCAACTGGCCGAGCAGCATCGCGCGGAGGAGCAGTTGCGGCTCGCGGTCATCAGTGCCGAGCAGCGCCTGCGCGACCGGGCCATCGACCTGGAAGGGGCGAACAACGCCTTGCGGACCGAGATGGAGAAGCGGCTGCGCATGGAGCTGACATGGCACATGCAGCGCGAGGATTTCGACCGCCGGCTGGGCGAGCTGTCCGCGAAGCTGCGCACCGCCGAGGCCAAGGCTGGTCAGGATTCTGCGGAGTTGCGTCAGGCGCACGAAACCTTGCAGCAGGCCCACGCCGAGGTGACCCGCCGGCTGGCGCAGCGCGAGGCCGAACTCGGAGCCGAACTCGCGGCGGCCCGCGAGCAGGTGGCGAAGCTGGATCAGGCCGGCACGTCCGCCAACCAGGCGGCATCCACCGCGCAGGCGCAGTTGAACACCACGCGCTCGGAGTTCGAGATGCTGGAGCGGCAGTTGAGCCAGCGCGTCGCGGCGTTGGAATCGGCCGAGGCCCGGCTGCGCGAGGAGAGTTCGCTGCGGGAACGCGTCGAGGTGGAATTGGAGCGGTTACGCGAAGAGGGCGAACGCGCCGATGCGGACCGGCACGAGGCCTTTGTCGCGGTTCGTCAGGGCTGGGAGCAGGAAGCGGCGCAGCTCCGGGCCGCGCAATCGGAATTGCAGCGCCTCAACGCCGAGTTGGGCGAGCGGCTCGCCACTTTGACGACGGAAGTCCAGGCCGCGCGGACGCAGGCGGAGCAGGAGTCCGCCCAGCGGCGGATCGTCGAAGAGGCCATGCAGGAGCACAAGGACGAGCTGGCGCTCCGCGTGGCCGAGGAGACGGGCTATCTCAATACGCAGGTGCAGCGCCTGGAGGCCGAACTGGCCGAAGCCCAGCGCGCCGAAGACCAGATGCGTCACCGGCGCATCGAGGCCGTCAGCACGCTGGCCGGCGGCATGGCCCACGAGTTGAACAACGTGCTCGGGCCGGTGCTCATGGCGGCGCAGCTCCTGCGCAAGCAGGTCAGCGGCAAGTCCCGCACGCTGGTGGACAGCGTCGAGGCCAGCGCCCAGCGCGGGGCGGACATCGTGAAGCAGGTGCTCACGTTTGCGCGCGGTTTCCATGGCGAACGCGCGCCGGTCTCGCCGGAGATGCTCGTGCGGGATGTCATGCAGTCGTTGCAGGACACCTTCCCGCGCAACGTCCGCGTGAGCAGCGAGGTCGGCGATGACCTGCTGTTGATCTCTGCCGATTCCTCGCAGCTGCACCGCGTGCTGTTGAACCTCGCCGTCAATGCGCGCGACGCGATGCCCTCCGGGGGCACGCTCAAGTTCGGCGTCGAGAACATCACGGTGGACGAGAAGTTCATCCTCTCCCGCCGCGCGACCAACGCCAAGCCGGGTGCCTACGTGCTGTTCCGGGTGACGGATTCCGGCGTGGGCATCCCGCGCGACATCCTGCCGCGCATCTTCGAGCCGTTCTTCACCACGAAGGAGCCGGGGCAATCGGTCGGCCTCGGGCTGGCGACGGCTCTGGGCGTGGTGCAGAGCCACGGCGGTTTCATCCTGGTGGACACCGAGGAAGACCGGGGCACGGAGTTCCAAATCTACCTGCCGGCCGCCGGGGCGGAAGCCTCCGGGCGGAACCCGCAGGCCGAGCTGCCGCGCGGCAGCGGCGAACTGGTGATGCTCGCCGACGACGAACAGGGCGTGCTGGAAGTCACGGCCGAGATTCTGGAATGGCACGGCTACAAGGTCCTCAAGGCGCGCGACGGCGAACAGGCGCTGGCCCTCTACGAACAGCACGCCGATGACATCAAGGCCGTGATCACGGACATCCTCATGCCGTTCATGGACGGCGTGGAGCTGTCCCGCGAACTGCGGAAACGCAGCGCGACCCTCCCGATCATCGTGGCCTCGGGCATGGGTCACGAGAAGTTCGTCATGGACCTGCGCGAGATCGGCGTGCCGACCTTCCTCAAGAAACCCTTCGCCGCCGAAGACCTGCTCCACGGCCTTTACGCCGAGCTGCACAAGGAGCCGGCGGAGTCCGTGGGCTGAGGGGTGGGCATGTGCGGAGAGACGATCTCCGACCCGGCGCGTTCTCTGGAGCGCGGCTTTCAAGCCGCAGAGACGTCCGTTCATTCGGCACTCCACGAGTTTTCCGATGCCTTCCTGCCTGCGCACGTTTCTGCGGCGTGAACGCCGCTCTCCGGCGGATGGGCGGTCGATTTAAAATCGTCGGCTGATCTGATTTCTTCTTCAATTCCTCCGGGGCCTACGCCGTCAGTCTATCACAACAAATCAATGCACTGCGTCCTTTCGATTGAAACTCTCCGCCGCGTGACGGCCAAACCGTTGCTGGTCGTTGCCCTGCTCGCCTCGGCGCTTGCGGCGTCGGCCCAGTTGCCGCAGCCCAAGCTGTTCACCGTGTTTCCGCCCGGCGCCAAGGCCGGGGCTTCCGTGGATGTGACGGTGACGGGCTCCGAGCTGGATGAAGTCCAACTGCGTTTCAACCATCCCGGCATCACGGCCAAGGCGCTGGCGGCGGCCAACAGCTTCGCGATCACCGTCGGGGCCGACGTGCCGCCCGGCACGTACGAGGCGCGCGTCCTGGCCCGCTTCGGTTTGTCGAATCCCCGCGCCTTCGTGGTGGGCACGCTGCCCGAGGTGACGGAGAAGAGCGGCAACAACACGCCCGAGACGGCGCAGGAAATTCAGTTGGACTCGGTCGTGAACGGTCGCACGGACAGCCAGGCGTCGGACTTCTTCAAGTTCACCGTCAAGAAGGGGCAGCGCATCCTCGTGGACTGTGCCTCGCGCGAACTGGATTCACGGGCGTCTGACTCGCTGTTGCTGCTGTCACCGGAGGGCCGGGAACTGGAGCGGGCGCGGCTTGGGGGCTTGATCGATCACACGGCGGCGGCGGATGGCACGTTGATCCTGAAGCTCAACGATTTCGTTTATCGCGGCGGCGACCAGTATTTCTACCGGCTGACGGTTTCGACCGGGCCGCACATTGACTTCGTGTACCCGCCGGCGGCAGAGCAGGGGAAGCCCGGCAAGGTGACGGTTTACGGTCGTAATCTGCCGGGTGGTTCGCCCTCGAAGTTCGTCATCGACGGCAAGGTGCTGGACCAGCTCGTGGTGGACCTCGCCGCTCCCGGTGATCCGGCGGCCAGGCAGCGGCTGGCCACGACGCAGACGCTCGAAGGGGCGAGCGCAGGGCTCGATGGCTTCGAGTACCGCGTGAAGGGAGCGAATGGTTTTCTTTCGAATCCGGCGTTGCTCACTTTTGCGCAAGGCCCGGTCACGCTGGAGGCGGAACCGAACGATTCGCCGGCCACGGCGCAGAAGATCACGCTGCCGGTGACCATCGCCGGCCAGTTTGCCAAGGCCAACGACCGCGACTGGTATGCCTTTGAAGCCAAGAAGGGCGACGTGTATTGGGTGGAGGTCACATCACACCGGCTTGGGTTGCCGACGGCCCCGCACGTGGTGATCCAGAAATCGACGAAGAATGACAAAGGCGAGGAGACCTTCACGGACGTGCAGGAACTGGCGGAATCGGCCACCAACCAGGGCGGGCCGGAGTTCAACACCGCGCACCGTGATCCTGTCGCCCGCTTCGAGGCGAAGGAAGACGGCTCCTTCCGCATCGGCATCCGCGACTTGTTCGGCCGCACCGTGGCCAGCCCGCGGCATCAGTATCTGCTCACGATCCGCAAGGAGTCGCCGGACTTCCGGCTCGTGGCGGTGCCCGATTCCGCACCGACGAAGAAGGCCCCGGCCGATGTGGTGACGAGCGCGTCGTCGCTCTGGCGTGGTGAGGCCATGCCCATCAAGTTGATCGTCATGCGGCGCGATGGTTTCAAGGAGGACATCCTGGTCACCGCTTCGGGTCTGCCGGCCGGCGTGACCGCCGGGACCCTGCGCATCCCCGCCGCGTCGAACACGGTGAATTACTTCATCGCGGCGAAGGATGGTGCGCCTGCGGCGTTCGCTGACATCAAGATTACCGGCACGGCGAAGGTAGGCGACAACCAGCTCGTACGCGAAGCCCGCTTGACCACGGTGAACTGGGACCTGGCGACCGACGCCAACACCACCGAAGGTCCGCAGACGCGGCTCACCCGGAGCTTCCCGATCGCCGTGACGGACCGGGAGTCCGCCCCGCTGACCTTCGCCATGGAGGCCAAGCAGCCGCTGGAGACTTGCGTGTTCAACAAGCTGTTGATCCCGGTGAACTTCACCCGCCGTGCGGACTTCAAGTCTGACGTGAAGCTCAAGGTCACGGGCAACAAGGAGCTGGAGAAGATTCCCGAGCTGGCCGGTGGCGAGAACACAAAGTCCATCCAGCTCGTGCTGAACCTGGCCGAGCAGAAGCTCACGCCGGGCGAGTACACCTTCTGGCTCCAGACCCGCGCGAAGGGCAAGATGCGCCCGTACATGGCGGCCTCGAAGGTTGCCGAGGATGCAGCCAAGGCGGCTGAGAAGGAAGCTGAAGCCGCTGCGAAGGCCGCCAAGGAAGCCAAGGAAGCCGCCGCAAAAGTTACTGCTCCGGCCGAAGCCAAGGCCGCCGCTGAGAAGACCGTCAAGGAAGCCGAAGC
Organism: Pseudomonadota bacterium; assembly: GCA_009924135.1. Classification (GTDB taxonomy): domain Bacteria; phylum Verrucomicrobiota; class Verrucomicrobiia; order Limisphaerales; family SXTU01; genus SXTU01. The sequence continues at coordinate 20,261 of RFSE01000022.1, forward strand.
CAAAGCCAAGGAAGCCGAAACGAAGAAGACCGCAGCCCAGACCACGATGAAGCAAATGGCCGACAAATCGAAGCCGCGCGACGTGGATGCCGCGTTCTACTCGTTGCCCATCACGCTCACCGTGACACCCGCGCCGATCAAGCTGGACGAACCCGCCGCGCAGTCGCTCATGCAGGGCGGCAAGGTGGAAGTCCCCGTGAAGTTCTCCCGCCTCTACGACTTCAAGGACCCCGTGGACGTGAACCTCGTCGTGCCCGCCAGCGTGAAGGGCGTTTCCGCCGCCAAGCTCACCATCCCCAAGGATGGCACCGACGCGAAGCTCTCGGTCGAAACGAAGGCCGATGCCACGCCCGGCGATCACAAGCTCACGTTGCAAGCCGTGCTCAAGCTCAACGGCCAGGACATCAAGGTGGACCAACCGCTGATGTTGAAGGTCGCTGCGGTCGAGAAACCGAAGGCGAAGTAATGGCGTGGGTGCGCCGCTTGTCACCGGCCCGCTCTCCGATGCTGAACTGCTCGCGCAGTTCGAGGCCTGCACGCTGCCGGCAGAAGGCTGGCATCACGCCGAGCACATCCGCATTGGTTACCTTTACCTACGGGCGTACGGTTTTACGGTGGCGTTGGATCGAATGCGCGTGGGGCTGAAGCGGTTGAACGCAGCTCAGCAGGTGCCTGAGGCCTTGGACCGTGGCTATCATGAGACCCTCACGCGCGCATGGCTGCAGCTCGTTCACGTCATCCTTTCGGAATACGGTCCGGCGGAAACCTCCCTTGCGTTTCTGGAGCAGCATCCGGAACTTTCCCAGCGGAAATCGCTCCGGCTCTTCTACACGCGCGACCGTCTGATGTCGTGGCCGGCGAAGGCGGAGTTCATGCCCCCGGATCTCGCTCCCTTGCCCGTGAGCCTTCGGGCGAATAAGCCGGACCCCAGTTGAATCTACTGGGTGCACCGAAATCAGCCGTTCCATTGTCTTTAATGAACTCGAAAACACTCCCCGTCGTTGCCCTCCTCGCCACCTTGCTCACCGCCACCGCCGCGCCCGGCGACTGGCCCACGTGGCGCGGGCCCAAGCGCGATGACATTTCCACCGAGACCGGCCTGCTCAAGGAATGGCCCAAGGAAGGTCCGCCGCTCGCCTGGAAGATCACCGGCCTCGGTACTGGCTACTCCTCGGTGGCGGTCGTTGGCGGGGTTGTTTTTACTATGGGCGACGGCCCCGACGGCTCACGCGTCCTCGCCTTTAGCGTGGCGGATGGCAAACCGGTGTGGCAGTCCGAGACCATCGGCAAGCCCGGTGGCAATTATCCCGGCACGCGCTGCACGCCCACGGTGGATGACGGGCTGGTTTATGCGCTTGGGCAGTTCGGCGATTTCGTCTGCCTCGATGCGAAGACCGGCAAGCTGGTTTGGAACAAGAGCCTCCAGAAGGATTTCGGCGGCAGCTTCGCCGGTTGGAATTACACCGAAAGCCCGCTGGTGGACGGCAACAAGGTGTTGCTCACTCCGGGTGGCAAGAAGGGCGCGATGGTCGCCCTCGACAAGAAGACCGGCGCGCTGCTCTGGCAGAGCGCGCAGTGGACCGACAACGCGGCGTATTCTTCCATCGTGCCTTCGGACTTTGGCGGCAAACGGCACTACGTTCAGTTCACGGAAGCGAGCGTGGCCGGCATTGAGGCCACTACCGGCAACCTGCTCTGGCGCGCTCCGCGCAAGGGCGCCACGGCGAGCATCCCCACGCCAGTGGTGAGCGGCGACCTCGTCTTCGTCACGTCTGGTTACGGCGTTGGTTGCAATCTTTTCAAGCTCAAGTCCGACACCGGCGGCATCACCACCGAGGAAGTTTACGCGAACAAGAACATCGTGAACCACCACGGCGGCGTTCTCCTGATCGGCAAGCACCTTTACGGTCACTCGGACAGCGGCGGCTGGACCTGCATGGAAATGAGCACGGGCGAGGTCGCGTGGAAGAGCGGTGGAGTCGGTAAGGGCGCAGTCACCTTTGCCGATGGCCATCTCTACTGCCGCAGTGAAGGCGGCAAGGGCATGGTCGCGCTCGTCGAGGCCACCCCCACGGGTTACAAGGAAAAGGGCCGGTTCGAGCAGCCGGATCGGAGCGGCAAGAACAGTTGGGCGCACCCGGTCATCGCCGGCGGCAAACTCTACCTCCGCGACATGGACGTGCTGCTTTGCTACGACGTGAAGGAGAAGTGATCCCCTCACACGCTCGCACTCTCATACCCTCACACGCCCCATTCGCCAAATGAAGCCACTCCTTCTCACCCTCACCCTGATCACCACCGCCGCCGCTTCCGCGCCCGATTGGCCGCAGTGGCGCGGTCCCAAGCAGGACGGCATTTCCACTGAGAAAGGACTGCTGAAGGAATGGCCCAGCGACGGTCCGCCGCTCGCGTGGCGCGTGAATGGCGTCGGCAGCGGCATGTCCAGCGTGTCCGTTGCCAACGGGCGCATTTACACCCTCGGCAAGCGCAACCGCGACGGCGTGCAGGGCGTTTACGTCACCGCGCTCAACCTTGCCGATGGCAAGGAATACTGGTCCACGGCTATTACCACGGGCGGCGGCCCCAATCCCAACGGCACTCCCACCGTGGACGGCAAGCTCCTCTACGCCGTGGGCAATAACGGTGACCTCGCCTGCCTCGAAACCGATACCGGCAAGCTGGTCTGGAAGAAGAGTTACGCGAAGGACTTTGGCGGCAAGTGCATGTCCGGCTGGGGCTACAGCGAGTCCCCGCTTGTGGATGGTGACCGCCTTATCGTCGTGCCTGGCGCGCCCGACGCCGGCATCGCCGCGCTCAACAAGCAGACGGGCGAAGTTCTCTGGAAGTCCGAGATCCCGGAGATTGGGCGCGCGGGCAAGGACGGTGCGGGCTACACCGGCGTCGTCATCTCGCAGGGCGCGGGCGTGAAGCAATATGTCACGCTCGTCGGCCGCGGCCTCGTGGGCGTACGGGCCAGCGATGGCAAGTTCCTCTGGGGTTACAACCGCATCGCCAATGGCACCGCGGACATCCCCACGCCCATCGTCAAGGGCGACTATGTCTTCGGCTCCAGCGGCTACGGCGACGGCGGCACGGCGCTTGTGAAACTCCTGAAGGACGGCGATGGGGTGAAGGCGCAGGAAGTTTATTACCTCAAGGCCGGCGAACTCCAAAACCACCACGGCGGCATGATTCTGCTCGGCGACTACGTTTACCTGGGGCACGGTCACAACAACGGCTTCCCCACCTGCGTGGAACTGATGACCGGCAAGGTCGTCTGGGGCAAGGAGCGCGGCCCGGGCACCGGTTCCGCCGCGATCGTCATGGCCGACGGGAATCTGTACTTCCGTTACGAAGACGCCGTGATGGCGCTCATTGAAGCCACGCCCAAGGGTTACCACCTGAAAAGCTCCTTCACCCTTGCGAGCAAGGCCGGCAAGAGCTGGCCGCACCCCGTCATCCACGACGGCAAGCTCTACATCCGCGACCAGGACAACCTCCTGTGCTACGACGTGAAGGCGAAGTAAGTTCCATCCCGACCCGCCATGAAAAACACCTTCGCTGCGCTCCTCTGCGCCTTCGCATGCGCCACCCTGACTGCTGCGGATGCTCCGGTCACCAAGCTGCTCAACGGCAAAGACCTCGACGCCTTCACGGTCTTCATGAAGGACTCGGGCAACACCGACCCTGACAAGGTGTTCACCGTCCGTGACGGCATGCTCTACATCAGCGGCCAGCGCAACGGCTACCTCGCCACCAAGCGCGATTTCGCCAACTACCGGCTCGTCGCCGAGTTCAAATGGGCGGAGAAGAATTGGCCCCCGCGCGACCAGAAGACCCGTAACAGCGGCATTTTCATCCACGCCCAACCCGCCGACAAAATCATGCCGGTGTCCTTCGAGATTCAGATTCAGGAGGGCGGCACCGGCGATGTTATTCCCATCGGCGGCGCTTCGTTGACACAGGGTGGCGAGACGAAGACAAAGGGCCGTTTTGATCGTCCCGGTCGCGAGCCGTTCAAGGATGTACTTGGCTTTCGTGGCCCCAATGAAGTTGAGAATCCGCGCGGCGAGTGGAACACCGTGGAGATCATCGCCGACGGCGACCGCGTGAAGGTCACCGTGAATGGGAAGGTGATGTTCGATGGCACGCAGGCCAACCCCGCCCAGGGCCGCATCCTCATCGAGTGCGCCTATGCCGAGATGTGGTGGCGCAAGTTCGACCTCACGCCGCTGCCCAAGAAGTGAGTGATGGGACTGCAGCTGTGCCTTCGCCTCACGAGGGCAGGGCAGGGACCGCCCGTAAAACTCAGCCGACCCTCGTAGCGGCAGGCGTCCCGCCCGGCGGAGGTAAACGTCCGACATCCCGAATCGTGTCCGCCCCAGTATTGCAATTTGACTACCTCGCATTTCCTGCCTTCCTGCTTTCCTGATTAAAAATCTGCCTTTTCCACCTCCTTGTTTGAAGCAGGGCCTCAAAAATCCAGTCCATAACTTGATGCCGAACGCGAACGCCCATGCCGCTTCCGGGCCTGGCCACCGCTTCCTGTCCCGTCGCAGCGTGCTGCGCGGCGTGGGGGCGGCGTTGTTCCCGTTGTGCGCCGATTGGTCCCGCGCGGCGGCCACAGCTGGTTCGCGTGTGAGCAAGGCCAAGTCGGTCATCATGATCTTCAACGGGGGCGCGCCCAGCCACCTCGACCTCTGGGACCCCAAGCCCGAGGCCGCCGATGACATCCGCGGGCCGTTCAAGCCCATCCGCACCAACGTCACCGGCGTCCACATCTCCGAGCTGCTCCCGCGCATGGCCAAGCGCATGGACAAGGTCGCGCTCATCCGTTCCGTCCATCACGGTCACAGCAGCCACAACGGCGGCATGCACTGGGCCACCGTCGGCCGGCCCTACCCGGTGGATAGCACGCTCATCACGCCCAGCCGCACGGACATCCCGTGCTTCGGAACGCTCATTGGCTGGCTCGCCCAGCGCGACGGCCTCTGCAACGGCGTGCCGCCCTACGTCATCACGCCCTTTCCGCACTGCGACAGCAAGGTTTACCTCACACCCGGCCAGTTCGGCGGCTGCCTCGGCGCGCGCTTCGATCCTTATGTGCTCGATGACGACCCCAACGCCGCGAGCTTCAAGGTCCGCAACCTCGCGCTCGACGAGAACCTGAGCCCCGTGCGGTTCCAGCAACGCCTTGGCCTCCTGCAGGAACTCACCGTCACCGCGCCGAAGATCGCTTCGCCGAGCATCGCCGAGATCGACGTCTTCAACCAGCAGGCCGCCAACCTGCTCCAGTCCGGCAAGGCCGCGGATGCCTTCGACCTCAGCAAGGAACCCGCCGCCATACGCGAAAAATACGGCCGGCACAGTTGGGGCCAGTCCCACCTCCTCGCGCGCCGGCTCATCGAATCTGGCACGCGCTTCGTCTCCACCGTCAACGGGCCGAGCATCACGTGGGACACGCACAAGGACAATTTTAACAGCCTCAAGAACCGCCTCGTCCCGCCCATGGAACAGGCTTACGCCGCGTTGCTGGACGACCTCGAAGACCGCGGCCTCCTCGACACCACGCTCGTCATCTGGATGGGCGAGTTCGGCCGCACGCCCAAGATCAACGTCGATATCGGTCGCGACCACTGGCCCGGCTGCTACAGCGTCCTGATGGCCGGCGGCGGCATCCGGGGTGGCCAGGTCGTCGGTGCCTCCGACGCCATTGGAGCCTACCCCAAGGAACGCCCGATCACCCCGGCGGATATCCACGCCACCGTCTATGCCGCCTTGGGTTACGACGCCGGCAACCTGCACTTCACCGCCTCCGACGGCCGCCCGGTTCCCCTCTGCGAAGGCACGCCGATTAGCGAGTTGATTTGAGGCGGGCAATGGTGTGTCCGTATCGCTGTAGCGGCGCTCTATGAGCGCCGAGTGGGACGGACGGCAGGATATTTAAGCCCGAGGTTGGCGAAGGGATGTCCAACGCGGCGGCCATAGACCGCCGCTACAGGGCGCACAAAGCGAAAAGCGCGTTATTGGGCTCCGCGACTACTTCAGCGCGGCCCAGACGCGGTGGACGTCGTCGTGTTCGTCCAGGGCGTGGAGGAACTCACCAACTTCGGCGCGGTGGGCTTCGGACAATTCCGGGAAACTCTTGGGCACATAGCCCATTTCGCTCGTGACCACCGTCCAGCCGTTCTTGGACAACCACTGCGAAACGGTGTGGATGGCCGTGCGGTCCGTGATGAAGCGGGCGCCGGTCGCTTCCTCGGGGATGTCGTCATTCTGCGCGTTCGTCAGCGGCTCGACTTCGTTCGCGCCGGCCTCGATGGCGGCGGTTTCGAGGTCCGTGCCGGCGGTGGGGTGGTGGGCTTCCACCAGGCCGACGTGATCAAAGAGGAACTTGTTGCTGCCGGTGGTACCCAGCAGGCCGGCCTTGAACAGCACGCGGATTTCCGGCGCGGTTCGGTTCACGTTTTCGGTCATGCACTCGACGATGATCGGCACCTTGTGCGGGGCGTAGCCCTCGAAGACGATGTGGTCCATGACCAGCTTTTCGTCGCCGGTGCCGGAGCCCTTCTTGATGGCGCGTTCGATGACATCGCGGTTGACGCTCTCCTTGCGCGCCTTTTCGACGGCGGTGAAGAGGCGCGCGTTGCCGGCGGGATCGGCTCCGCCCATTTTGGCGGCGACCATGATTTCCCGGACGAGTTTGGCGTTCGTCTTCCCCTTCTTCAGGTTGTTGACGAGGCGTTTAGCATGTAACCACTGGCGACCCATGCGTCGAGTTTGTCAAAGAAAGCCGGGGTTGTTAAGTCCAAAGTCCAAAGTCCAAGGTCCAAGGTCCAAGGTCCAAGGTCCAAGGTTCAAAGTCCAAAGCCGTGCGCACGCACCGTAATGACTTTGGACTTTGGACCTTGGACCTTGGACTGACGGTTAAAGTCCGCTGAACTGGCGCAGGTACTTGACGGTCACGCGCAGGTCCTTCGGCCATTCGGCGGTGATGGCGGTCAGTTCGCCGGTGGCGGGGTGCTTGATTTCCAGCCGTTCGGCGTGCAGGGCCACGCGGCCCATGAGAGGGCGTTCCGGCTCCTTGAACTTCGGCCGGTAGCTGGACTTGAGCTGTGACAGGTAGAGGGGTTTGCCCATGTAGGCCTCGTCGCCGACGATGTGCAGGCCCACGGAACGAAGATGAACGCGGATCTGGTGCGTGCGGCCGGTCAGGGGATGGCAGTGCAGCAAGGTGAAGCCCCGGAACTGCTCAAGCACCCGGAAGTCCGTGACGGATTTTTTGCCATCCTGCGGATCAATGCGCATCAAGCCCAGTTGCCGGGTCTGTGGGCCGATCTTGGCATCCACGGTGAACACGGGCTGCTCCGGCATGCCGCGCGTGAGGGCCACGTAGGTCTTGAGCGGCTTGTTGGAGCCGAACTCGTTCGCGAGGGCGACCAGCGCTGGCTTGGTCTTCGCGAGCAAAAGCACGCCGCTCGTCTCGAAATCCAACCGGTGCGCGTTGGCGAGGTAGGTGAGGTTGCGTGATTTGGCCCAACCCACTCCGGCCGCAACGCCGTCATGCAGCAGGCGCATCAAGTTGGGGCGTTCCGGGTCGTAGCGGTCCGGCGAGGTCAGCAAGCCGGCGGGTTTGGCGATGGCGAAGAGGTGCTCGTCCTCGTGCAGGACGGGGATTTCCCAAAACTCGCGGGTGGCGGGGACGGAGAGCTTGATGGCGGAGCCGACGGGCATGGCTATTCGCCGACCTCGTTCTGCTTGCCCTTCTGCGCTTTCCCGGTCTTCGGGGACCCCATGACTCCCGAGCGTTCCACTTCACGACCGAGCCATTCGCGAAAGGCGTAGTTGGCGCGGTTCTCGCGGAGTGACTTGGTGTATTCGGCGAGCTCGGTCTTCACCTGCTGATCGGCAACGGGCTGGAATGCTTTTACGAAGATCACGTAACCACCGGTGCTGGTCTGCTGAAACTTGCCGACCTTGCCAGCCGCCAGGGCAAAAGCCTGATCACGGTATTCGTCTGCGCCCAGCCCTTTGTCTTCAACGATCTCAATCTTGCGTGCGGCCCGGTTGAAGGCAGGGACTTCGAAGGCCACGTGGCCCAGTTCCTTGGCGGCGTCCTTGAAGGACTTGCCCTTCGCGAGGGCATCGTTGGCGGCCTGCACCAGCTTGGTACCTTCCTGCAAGGTCAGTTCGCTGGACTGGCTCTTCCGGTAGTCCTCGGCGACCTTGGCCTTCACCTGCTCGAACGGCGGGTCCACGGGCTTGAGGCGGTCCTTGAAGGCGATCAAAAAGACGCCATCGCTGCCGGGGAGCATCTGCCCGAGCGCCTCTTCAGCCGAAAGTTCGAAAGCGGTACGACCGAAATTGGCCGGGGCGTTGATCGACTTGGGCCCCTCGAACTGGGTGAACGGCTCCGTCGCCTTGACGGTGAGGCCCTTCTGCACGGCCACGCGGAGCAGGCTCTCGGCCTTGTTGGGCAGCTTGAAAACCTCGTTGGCAAACTCGCCGGCCTTTTGCTGTCCGAGCCGGGCGGCGGCCTCGTCGCGGAACTCGGTGCGGATCTGTTCCTTCGCCTGCTCAAAAGTCTTCGCCGTGCCGTTGGTTTCGCGGAAGCGGAAGGTGTTCGTCTTGTAGTACGCCTCCATGAGCCCCATCAGATTCGTATTTGCGGCCAGGAGCTTGTCCGCTTCCGCATTGTAGTTCGTGTAGGGGAAGTAAACGTAGTGGACCGTGACGCGTTCGGGGATGCGGTAGGCGGTCAGGTTGTTGGTGTGGTAGGCGCGCAGCGCGGCGTCATCCACCTTCACCTTGGCGAGGTAGTTGGAACTGGAAAGGAAGACGAATTCGGTCAGCGCCTGCTCGTTCTCGCGACGGTAGAAGCCATCGGCCGCTTTGTCGCTGATGAGCTTGCCAGACAAGCCGAACATGCGCGCGAGCTGCTGACGGCCCAGCTCATTCTTCAAAAAGCGCTCGAAGCCCGCCTCGGAAATGCCAGCAGAGGCGAAGTGCTGTTTGAGCATCGAATCATACCGCTGGAGGCTGAACGCGCCGGTCTGGGGTTCGGTGAAGATGTTCTTGATCTCCTGCGCTACCGCCGCGTCGCCCGCGTCGATGCCGTGCTGCTTGAGCTGGTAGTTCAACAGCAACCGCTGCCGGGCCTCGGCATCCAGGTTGAAACCGAACATCCGCGCCCGCTCGTCGCGGTCCGGCCATTGCCCGGTGCTCAGGAAGTAGCCGAGGCGGGCGTCCGAGTAGGCTTGCACGAGGTCGTCCCGCTTGATGGGTTCCCCGTAAATCGTGCCGTAACTGGCCTCACCCCGTGAGCCTCCCAGCTTGTTGGCGTCGGGCGTGAAGAAAATGACGAAGGAGATGATCACCACCGTGATGATGATAGCCCAGAGCCACTGCGAGTGTTTGCGAATCGTACCAATCATATTAAGGCCGAAAAAATCAGGGGGCAAACCTAGCTGCCTCATCACCACCGGGTCAAACCCTAAAGCAGCCCTTGTTCCGCCGCGCGGCCAATCTCTGCGCTTGTGCCGGTCCCTCCGGCTGCATAGTTTCACGCGCGATGCCGACCATCATGCTGGCTGAAGACGAGCCGCAAACCGCCCAATTGATCCAGTTCAAGCTCAAGCAGGCGGGCTTCACGGTCGTGCATGCCCCGGACGGTGAACAGGCGCTCACGCTCGTGGCGGCCACCCGGCCGGACATGATCATTCTGGATGGGCTGATGCCGGTCTTCGACGGCTTCGAGGTGCTGCGTCGGATCAAGGAAGACCCGCGCCACCGCCACATCCCCGTGCTGATGCTCACGGCCCGCAGCCGGGACAAGGACGTGGTTTCCGGGCTGGAACTTGGCGCGGCGGACTACATGGTCAAGCCGTTCAGTCCCACGGAATTGCTCGCGCGGGTCCGCAAGATTCTTGGTTCGGTGGCGGGCAAGGAAGCGGGCGAAGCGGCGCGGTAGGAGTCACTGCTGAGATAGCGAGATTTGGGTAGACCCGCGCTCATGGAGTTGGTTGAATGACCACAGTCCCACTCACTGCAATGAAAACTCGCTCCGTAACCAAGCTTACGCCGCGTTCGCGCGGCGAAAGTTTTTTGTTGGCGTGGTTGAAGGGGTGGTTGGTCATTGTCCTGCTTATCAGCCTGACCTTCATCCTTGGTCTGGTGAGTCTGCCGTTTTCCCTCGCCGGGGAAGCCCTTCCGGGCTGGCTGCGTTGGGCGTTTGCCATCACCTTTGGGCCACCGCTCTGCCATTGGGTGTTCAACTGGCTTTATCCGGAAGGGGCTGATCGTGAACCACCCGTCAATGTTTTGCGTCGGTGCCCGTTCTGTCACAACACTGCTTCGCTGGATTCCGAGATTTGCCCCAGTTGTGGCCGCGATACCACTAGTCGTTGAAAAGTTGCCGGCGGCCTCGCAGTCTCGCTGCCGGGGTTGTTTCCCTTTGGTAGAATCAATTTGTATCTGATGGGGCTGACTGGTTTAGTTACCCATGTCACCGCCGTGAGTTCCAACATCCCAAGTCCAAATGACCGATCATCTCTGGGGGCAAGATTTTTCAAGGTTTGGCGTCGGGGGTGGAAGGTCATTTTGCTGATGGTGTGGTTACAACTCATCGGCAGCGTGGTTGCCCTGCCGTGCAAACTCCTTCCGCCGCGATGGGATGAAATTGCCTTGGTCATCTTAGCCCTGACCGTTGGGCCCCCTCTGAGCTATTGGGGTTTCAAGTGCATCTATCCTGATCCTGAGCTTCGAACGGACCCAGACAGCATGCCGACCGAATGCCTTTCCTGCCACACTGCCATTCCTCCCCACGGGGACACCTGCTCCAACTGCGGTTGGAGCTAAAAGCGGCGATGATCGAAGGCTCATTATTGGCGCGGGGAAAGATTAAGATTAAGAGGAAAAACCGCCCCGACCGTCTTGCTCTTGATCCCCATCGTAATCTTAATCATCCCCGGCCATGACCATCTGGGACCTCCACGTCCACCTCAGCGGCGTTCCCGGCGGGACGCCCCCCGAGCGCATGTCTCAGCTCGTTGCCTTCGCAGACCGCATGGGCATCGAGCGGTTGTGCGTTTACATGGGCTATCCGTGGTCGAAGGACCCCGCGCCGGACACCTTTCGCAAGGAGAATGACCAGGTCCTGGAAGCCATCGCCAAATTCCCTGACCGCACGTTTGGCTTCGTCTATCTCAACCCCAAGCACGTCGAGGCCAGCCTGGCCGAGCTGGACCGCTGTGTCGCACGGGGACCGATGGTGGGGGTGAAACTCTGGGTCGCCAAGGAATGCCGGGCGGCGGAATTGGACCCGATCATCAAGCGCGCTGGCGAGTTGCAGGCCGTCATCTTCCAGCACACCTGGCTGAAGGTGGCCGGCAATGACGCCGGTGAATCCACGCCCTTCGACCTCGCAGAACTTGCCGCGCGCCATCCCCGTACGCCGATCATCTGCGGCCACACGGGCGGGGATTGGGAGCGGGGCATCCGGGCCATCCGTCCGTACCCGTACCTCTACGCCGACCTCGCCGGTTCCGATCCCGTCGCCGGCTACACCGAAATGGCCGTCCGCGAGCTGGGCGTGGAGCGGGTGATCTATGGCAGCGATGCCGGTGGCCGCAGCTTTGCTTCGCAACTAGGAAAAGTATTCGGGGCGCAAATCCCCAACGCTGCGAAGCAACTGATCTTGAGCGGAAACCTCCGGCGCTTGATGACACCCATCCTACAGCGGAAAGGAATCAAGATATGAACAGCCAAGGTAACTGGGGGGAAATGCGGAATGCGGAGTGCGGAATGCGGAATGCGGGGCCGGGCATTCACAAGTCGTCGGCTGATTTGAGTGATGCGCTTTCTCGTCGCGGTTTTGTCAAAACCTCGGTGGCCGCCGCTTCTGCCGTTGCGCTCGCGGCCCCCACGCTGCCGGGCGCTGAACCGACCGCAGCTCCACCGGGCGCCTTGATTGATACCAACGTCACCCTCGGTCGCTGGCCGTTCCGCCGTTGCCCGCTGGATGATACCTTTAATCTCGTCGCCGAGCTCCGCGAGCAGGGCGTGACGCAGGCGTGGGCGGGGATCTTTGACGGCCTGTTGCACAAGGACCTCGGCTCCGCCAACACCCGGCTCGCTGGCGTGTGCCGCGCTCAGGGGGGCGTGCTCGTGCCCTTCGGCGCTGTGAACCCCAAGCTGCCGGACTGGGAAGACGAGTTGCGCCGTTGCGCGGTGGTGCATCAGATGCCCGGCATCCGTCTGCATCCGAACTACCATGGCTACAAGCTGGATGACCCGGTCTTCGCGCGGCTGCTGGCCCTGGCCGCCGAGCACAAGCTGATCGTCCAACTCGCCGTCATCATGGAGGATGAGCGCACGCAGCATCCGCTCGTGCAGGTGCCGCCGGTGGACACGGCCCCGTTGGCGGGCCTGCTCAAAACCCAGCCGGCGCCCCGACTGCAACTGCTCAACGCCTTCCGCACCTTGCGCGGAGAACCGCTGCTGCGACTCGCGGCGGCGGGTGTACATTTTGAGGTTTCAATGCTGGAAGGGGTCGGCGGGGTGGCAAACCTCGTGAAGCAGTTGCCGGTGGAACGCGTTCTTTTCGGCTCGCATTCGCCGCTGTTTTACTTCGAGAGCGCCGCGTTGAAGCTCAAGGAATCCGTGCTCACGCCGGAGCAGGACCGGGCCATCCGCAGTGGTAACGCCCGCCGGCTGCGCGGTTGAGCAACCATTGGTTTGCTCAAGCCAAATTCGGGCGAGGGGAATCGCCGGCCCGGTCGTCCACTCTCCTCGTAACATCATGTCGTTGCGCCTGCCGTGTCTTTGGGTGATCGGAGCCATTTTATTGGTTCTCGCCTGGCTCGTGCCGGTCGCATCCGCAGAGCTGGCTGCTCCGGTACCGGTACCGGAGTTGCGAGCTGCGGTCATGAAGGCCCTGCCGTTGCTGGAGCGCAGTTCGGCCTTTGCCTTGCAGGAACGCGCGTGCTTTACGTGTCACCACGGCGCGCATCCATCGCTGGTCATTCACGACGCCTGGGCGCGCGGTTTTGGCATCAACACCACCAATTTTGAGGATCAATTGACCCGGGCGTATCGCGGCCTGATCGAGGATGGCCCGCGCTTCAAGGACGGCTGGTCCATTGCCGGCACCGCCGATGGCCCCGGTACGGCCCTGTGGATGCTCGATGTCGCGGGCTGGCAGCCTGACGCCATCACCGCCTCGGCTGCCGAGTATTTCCTGAACGACCACAAGTTTCCCGATCACTGGGTCCCGCCGATGCGCCGCCCGCCCACGGTAGGCAGTGAGTTCACGACCACTTATCTCGTGCTGCGCGGCCTGCGTAGTCACCGTACCCCTGAGTTGGTGACGCGCGTTCGCGCCCGCAGTGCCGCCGCCGCGAAGTGGCTGGTGGCCGCACCGGCGCGGGATACTGAGGACAGCGTTCATCGCCTGCGCGGCTTGCAACTGCTGGAGGCCGATGAAGCCACGTTTCAAACCGAGCTGAAGGAACTGCTCGCCGTGCAACACCAGGATGGCGGCTGGCCCCAGAAGCTCGACACGGAAAGCGATCCCTACGCCACCGGCACCGTCCTGGCTGCGCTCCACGATACGGATGCGGTTCCGGTGAAGGACGCCGTCTTTCAACGCGGCCTGCGTTACCTGCTCCAGGCCCAGGCGGCGGACGGTTCGTGGCACGTCCGGAAGCGAACGCATGATGTGCAACCGTTCTTCGACAGTTCCTTTCCGCACGGCGTGGACCAGTTCATCTCCATCTCCGCGACCAGTTGGGCGAGCTACGCACTCTTGCGTGCCTTGCCACCGAAGGAGAAAAAATCATACCTCGCCGCACACCCGCAAGCCGTGCCCCGCATCCTCGCCGATGCCCGGCCGGATGCCGGACAACATTTCACCGGGGAGCAACTGGCTTTCTTTCGCGAGAAGATTGAGCCCGTGCTGACCACGCAGTGTTACGAGTGCCATTCCGTGCAGGCGAAGAAATTGAAGGCGCATCTCTATCTCGATACGCGGGCCGGTCTGCTCGCCGGCGGGGACAGCGGACCCGCCCTGCGCCCGCACGACCCCGACCACAGCCTGCTGATGCGTGCGGTCCTGAACGATCATCAAGACCTCATGCCGCCGAAGAAGAAGCTCTCCGACGCGGCCATCGCCGACCTCCGCAAGTGGATTGAAATGGGCGCGCCGGATTCACGCACCGAGCCCCTGACCAAGAACAGTCCGGCCAAGTGAAGCACGGGGTTGGCGTTCTGGCTTGACCGGTAGGGTGAGACTCCGTCGAACCCCATTGGGGCGTCCTCGCCTGCGAGTTCGGGCGGCGTCTCGCCGCCCGCAGGTACTCGGGGCGGGACGCCCCGGTAACTCGCAGGCGAGGACGCCTGCGGTACATGACAGCGCGGCGGCCGCCGTGCTCTTGGCGCAAGGCGGTTCAAGGGTTCAAAGCGCGAACTGCTGGTTGGGAGAATTCTCACCCCGTCCCTCTCCCGCTGGGAGAGGGGGGACGCAGTCTGCAACTGGCGGAGGTTGTATGCGCTCGAATTTCGGATGCGCAGGCTGACTGTCTCCCTCTCCCAGCGGGAGAGGGCCGGGGTGAGGGAGAAATCGCGCGAGGTCAAGTGGTGTTACGCGGCATCAAAAACGTTGAAGTGTGATTTGCAACGCTCACTCCGTCTCGGCTGGCATCTTCCCGGCCTACGCGCCAGACCGTCGCGCCCAGCGCAGTTTCGCCGGAGATGAGCGAGGGTTGTCGCGACGTTCTTCCGGCGTGGGCCGGAGGATTTCTTCTGCAACGGCGGCGTAGAGACCGTCTCGCAGGCCGGCGGCAAAGGCCTTCTTCACGCGCCGGTCTTCGCCCGAATGGAAGGTCAGAATCGCCACGCGCCCGCCGGGATTCAGGCAGACGGGCAGATGGCGGAGCAGGGTGTCCAGCGCGCCAAACTCGTCATTCACCGCGATGCGCAAGGCCTGGAAGACCCGCCGCACGGTGAGGTCCACCTCATCCTTGCCCATTTTGGGTAAGGCAGCCCGAATCGCATCGGCCAGGGCGCGCGTGGTGGCGAAGGACTGCCGCGCCAGTGCGTCAGCGAGGAGCGTGGCGCGCGGTTCGTCGGCGTTTTCGATTAGCAGGGCGGCCAGGGCCTCTGGCGAAGTCTTGGCGAGCAGGGCGGACACGGGCTGGCCGCGCTGGGGGTTCATGCGCATGTCGAGCGGACCGTCGGACTTCGTGGAGAACCCGCGCGCCGGATCATCCAGTTGCATGGACGAAACGCCGAGGTCAGCGAGAATGCAGTCGGCTCCCGTCCGGTAGCAGCCGACATCAGGAGGCTCTGACTGAGTTGGGTCTGGCGTCTCGGGTCTGGGATCTGGGGAAAAGTGCCCCTCTTCGCCTCGGCTGCTACCGATGAATGCGGCCAGCGCCTGCGGCACTCCCGCGTAGTTGCTGCGGACGGCGGTAAACGTCTCCGGGCCGAAACCGGCTTCGCGCAGGCGGGCCTCGGTCTTGGGCAGCTCGATCGGGTCCGCATCCAGCCCGAGCAGCCGGCCGCCGGGCTGGAGCTTCGCCAGGATTTCGCGCGCATGGCCGCCATAGCCGAGCGTGCAATCCACCGCCACCTCGCCGGGCTTGGGCGCGAGCACCTCGAGAATCTCCGCGACCATGATGGGACGGTGCGTGCCGGCGGGGGTCTTGCCGGACGCGATCACCTTGGCAACCGTCTCGCCGTAACGTTGGGGATCGCGCTCCTTGTATTTGTCCTCGAACCGGCGCGGGTTCTTGCCCGAGTAACGCGGGCGGCGTCGATGCGGCGTCACGGGCGGGGTCGCGGGCGCGGGGCTGTCAGATGAAGGAGGCGGTGAATCGGTCACGTTGCTGGCGAGTTTGGTGCCATTCTGGCCGGAGCGCAATGCAGTGCTGGTATTCCCGGTAGGGTGAGACTCAGTCGAACCCCAGTTCGAGCGTGGCGAGGCGAGTGCCGCGAGCTTCCTGGGGCGGATGTGCAACGGCCGAGATGCTTGCTCCGCTCGCGCCTCCTGCGTCGGCAGATGGGGTTCGACGGAGTCTTACCCTACCGGATCGGTTCGAGCGAATGGCCCAGCGCGTGAAGGCTGCAACGTGGCAGTTCGTTGACTGCGCCGAGAGAGTAAGTCCCTTCGGCTGGACACGAAGGTATCTGGCCTTGCTTGAGATAGGGGGCAAGGTCGGCTGTTTGAGCGGTGGTGGAGGTATCTGGCTTCGTCAGAGTCGCCCAGCTTCTCTTTGCTTCGGCGAGCTGCTTCAAGTTGGCGATGCAGGAGTTTCTCTGTGCTGTTGAGCGGGCTGGTTTTGCGCTCGGCAAAGCAATCATCAAAAAGAGAACCGCCCAAGCTGATGACGCCACGAACCCGACCTTTGATGCGTTGCGGCGTTGGTAATAGTGGATTGAAACCAATACCATCGGGCCAAAGGCCACTATGACAAGAATGGTGAGTAGTTGCGGGTCACTCATACATCACTCCTTCGGCACCTGATTCAGCGTGTAGTGCACCGTGTCATTCCTTAGCTCCTCACCCCGACTGTTCTTCACCCCCAGCGCCCGCAGCATGATGACGTGACGCGGGGTCATGCCTTCCACCGTCAGCCGCACGCTCAGCCGGTCATCCGCCACGGCAGCGTGGGTCACGCGCACGGGCGGGCCGGGGATTTTCTCGTCGCGGTCCTTCTCGGGGGCGTTGTGTTTGCCATCGTAGGCGTAGGTGTATTGGGTGGCGTCCCAGTTCTCGGGGTTGCCGGCGAGCGTGGCGTCCACGGGTTGCGTGAAGGCCACCACGAAGCCGTTCGGGCGCGCGGACACGGTCTTGAACTCGAAGGGGGACCGGCCCTTGAAGGTCACGCGGTCCAGCGAGTGCGGCTGCGGCGCGATGCTCGTCCAATGGCCCATGCGCAGGCCGCCGACGTAGAGCCGGCTGTCCGGTCCGTAGGCGAGGCGGTTCACGCCGGAGGCAAAGCCTTTCACGAACGGAAACACCGCGCCTTGCCACCGGCCGTTCACCTTCTCCAGCGCGACGCGGAAGACGGCGGCGTTTTGGAATTCACCGACGAGCATCTGTCCCGCAAACGGCCCGAAACGTACGTCGCCCACGGTTGCGATACCGCTGACGGACCGCACCCACGCATAGGGGAACCACACGGCGGGCGGGGTGAAGTTGGTGTCGCCGTTGAACTGGGCGGGTGGCGCGGGCCACGCGCTGGGATGGCCGTAGAAGTTCGTTGCTTGCAGGTGGTTCAGCTTGTTCGCGGCGATCCAGTGGCCCTGATTGTCGGTCATGAAGAGGTCGCCACGGTATTCGCCGAAGCCGTTGGGCACGCGCAGGCCGGAGCAGAAGGGATCGGTCCGCCAGGTGTCCGCGAAGGGGACTTCACCGGTGTTGTTCGGGTGCGGGGTGATCTTCAGACACCAGCCCATTCCGGTGATCTCGGGCATGGTCCGATGGCCCGTAATCAACGCGCCGAGGACGCCGCTCTCGTCCACCAGCGGCCCGGTGGCGAAGGAGTGATAATTCCCCGTGTATCCCCAGGCATCACTGACGCACTCGAACACATCCGCCACGCCGTCGCCGTCCGTGTCGCGCAGGCGGGTCAGTTCGCACTTCTGCATCACATAGATGGCTCCGCCAATGACGCGTAGTCCGCCGGGTTCGTTCAGGCCGCTCGCGTAGCGATGCCACTTCGCCGCCTTCGGATCGCCCGCCGTGCCTTCGATGAGGAAGACCTCCCCTTGATACGTGGCGATGGCGAGATTGCCATCGGGCAGAAAGTCCATGCCGGCGACGGTGAGCTTGAGTTCTTTGGGAATGGGAAAGTGTTCGATGGCGTAGAAGTCATCGCCTCCGGGCTTGTCCGTGAAGTCCGGGTCGGGCAGGTAAACGGGCGCGGCGTTGGTGCGGCTGCGAGCGGTGGGCAGGGGTTTTAACGGACCGGCGAGTTGCTTGGCCAGTGCGCTCGCCGTGTTCAGGTCCGCACACAACGCCGTGGCGATTTCAAATGTCTGCGGCTGTTCGCTGGGAGCCACGGCGACGCGCAACGAGACCTTGCGACTGGCGACGTTGTTCGTAATCAGCGCGGAGTAAGGCCCCTTGCCATCGCGTTCGCCGACGAGGAATTCGGTGACTGGCGCGGTGGATACGAGCGGAATGAAACTGCCGCCGGGCAGCCCGCGCAGCACGGCCACGAGCACGCCGGACGAAGTGCGGATGCCCTGCGCGCCGGAGGCTCCGAGGAGGTTGACGGGATCGCCAAGTTCGTCGTGCGCATTGAAGCGGACGCGGCGGGTGAGGGGAGCGAGGTCAAAACGGCGGATGATGACGTTGTGTTCGCCCACGCGTTCGAGCCGGGGCGATTCAATGACGCCGACCGAGGGATCGCCGGGCGGGTACAACTCATAGACGAAGGCCGTCGCGCCACCCCGCGTGCTGTGGCCTTTGAAGCGCGTGTGCGGACCGTCCGACTCCGCCGAGACGGCATCGAACGACCACGGACCGCGCGCGAGGCTGCCCCAGAGCCGCGTGCCGGTGTAGTCGCACACGAATCGCGCGGCGGTGCCGGTGTAGGGCGGGCCGTAGAGGTTCAGCGGCTCGCCCTGCCAGACGGTGTGGGTGCGAAGCAGCAGGGCGTCGAAGGCAAGGTGAACGTTGGTGGCCAGCGGTACGACGATGCTCCGGCTGGACTGGGCCATTGGCGCGCGACGGAAGGGGAGATCGGGGGCGTCGTGCGCCGGTTGAATGAGTGCCGGGGTTGCGGTCTTTGGTGCCGGTACCTGTGCGAACGCAGTCACGCAGAGCAGGAACCAGCTCGCGAGGACGAGGCAGGGCATGCCTGCCTTCCGTGTGCCGGGGCACAGACCGCCGCTACAGGGGCAGTAGGCGTGTCTGAATGGTTTGGCACCAGGTCGCACCCAGCCAGCCATCGGCCGGTAGGATTGCCGGGGTGAAGCACGCGGACGGACTTCATGGGGAGTCGCACGAGCGCATTGTAATGCGGCCATCTCCGGCGGCGAGCGGGAATCTTACGGAGTACTGGCCAGCGACGTAAAATCCTCGGCGGAGAAGGTGACACGAAATCTTGCCTGGCAACCGTGTCTGGCTACTTGAACGAACAGGCCTTGGTGGTGAGAGTTCCGTGCCCAACTTCCTCTGCTCGTGGCGCACCCAATGCATGGCAAATTGGCTTGCGGTGGCGGGTGAAGAGTACTCCCAGTTCGGTGGTTTTGTTCTGCTTGGCAATCCGCTTGTGACACTCACGCTGCGCTGGCGGCCGGCAAAGGGCGTCGTTTGTGTTTTGTAAGACTTAATCCCGATGAAAATCGGGGTAAGCACTTTCGCACCGTGTTCCTGTTTGGAATACGGAGGAACGGTGCAGGGGAACTTTCACCCCTTTTTTCGGAATCAAGGGGTGGCGGAGGCAGCCGGAATTACTTTAGAACCGGTAGCTTACACCCGCCCCGATGCCCAGGCCGTCGGAGAGGTTCATTTCGGCCGAGCGGGTCGGGCCGTTGTGATGCAGCGTCTCCTGCCACGTGTGCCGCACCTCGACATGCGCGTCCCATCGTTCACTGAGCTGCCGGCTGACCCGCACCGCGCTGAACCAGCCTGCCCACGCATTCACATACGAACTCTGCCCCGCCTGGTTGATCGGCGCGATGTTCGCGGCCGCCACCGTGATCTGCTCGTTGTAACTCAGGCTCGAAAAACCCACGCCCAAGGCCAGCCCACCTTGGATGCCCACCGACCATTTGTCGTTGGGCACCCAGTCCAGCGCCGGGCCCACCCGGAACTGGAGCGCGTTTAACTCCAGTTTGCGCACGCCGGTGACCGCCGCCGGCACGGTGGTTTCCGTCCGCGTCGGAGTGCTGCCAATAATGGGGCTGCCGGGCAACGCAGTGAACGGGCCGCTGTAAGGCGCTGCGCCGGGGAACAGGGTCACACCCCCGAGTTGAAACACATCCGTGATCAGGTCCACGGTCGAGTTGGGTGCGCCGTTCTGCTGCCACTTGAAGTTCTGATACGCGCCGCCCAGTTCCCAGCTCAAGCGCCAGTGGTTCCCGGCTTTCCAGTCGTAGCGATAAAAGAGTTCCACGCCGGGAAAGGGCTTGTTGTCGAGGTTTCGCGCGTAGTCCCCGCCGTTGAGCTGCACGCTGTGCAGATCCACAGTCCCGGCACCCACGACGTTGTTGACCTGCGCGTCGCTGGCGTAACCGAAGAACGAGGTGCTGGGCGGACCGCCGAGCACCGCCGGAGCGTTGCCGCTGGAGTCCACCCGGTTGTAGCCGTCGTCATACGTGCGGTCGGCGGTGCCCCCGGCGGCGGGGCCGGGGCTGGTCGCCCGCGTGGCGGTGAAGCGGGCGTGGGCGTTCAACCAGGTGGGCACGGTGACGCCGAAGTGATGGCGCGAGGCCGCCGGGTCGTTCAGGTTTTGCGCGGCGGCGGCGAGCGGCAGCGCGCAGGTGCCGGCCAGAAGCAGGGAGGTGCGGTTCATGGGAATGAAGTGGGTAAGGGATTAGTTGCCCGTGACGATCTGGTAGAACCGGCCCAACCCCGGCGCGGAGTCGGTGTTCGGGGCGCCTTCGTCCATCCAGTTCAGGCGGTTGCCAGTACCGATGATGTTGACGGGCGAGGTCTTCCACGGGTCGCCGACGGCGTCCTTGTATTGCACGTAGTAAATCCTTCCTGCGACCGTGGGGAATTCGATGTAGAATTTCACCCGGCCATCCGGGGCGTAACCGCGCCGGGCGAGGACGGCTTGGGCCACCGGGTTGCTCACCGGCGGGATGACGCGGGACTGGTTGAGCAATTCCAGCTTGAGGCCGGGGGTGACCGGCGTGCCGCGCCTGGTGGAGTAGTATTCCAGCGTCAGCGTCTGAGTGGAGCCGGAGGGGACCGGCAGGTTGTATTCGATGTAGGGCAGGCCACCATTGGTTATGCTGGCGTTGCGCAGCATCACTCCCGCTGGCAGGTTGGTCGCGGTGATCCGCAGGGCCGCGAAGTCAAAGGGCGTGTGGTTCACCACGCTGACCTTTTGCTCATACAAGCTCGTCTGCGGGTTGAAAATCGGGGTGCCAAACGTGCTGTTGTACGTCGAGTCGCCTGTCACGCTCGTGAGCAAGGGCTGGTAGATCACAACTGGGACCGTGATCAGGTCGGTGGTGCCATCGCTGTACTGCACCGTCACGGTGATCGTCGTGCGGTTGGTCGAGCCGTCCTGGCCGCCCACGGGCAGCACATTGACCACGTTGCTCGCTGCATTGAAGCTGATGCCCTGCACGAAATTCGTGTCCAGCGCGTTGGGACCATTGGTCACCGCCACCACGTTGGTCACCGTGCGCGTCGGAGTGTTCAGCGAGTCCAGGGACACTTTGGGAATGCCCCCCAGCGTCGGCACTTCGATGTAAATGGGTACCGTGGTGGGCACCACGTTGGTCTGGCCGCCGATCGGCGTGTCGTCCACCGTCGCCACGGTCAGGAGGTCTCCGCCAAAGGCATTGGTGAACGACAAGTAGGTCAGCGTCTGCAATGCCGCGTTAAGGTTGGCGATGCTGCCGTAGAGGGCCAGGTTGGTCGTGCTGTTGCCTGCTACTTCCAGCCCGTTGGTGGTTGGCACCGTCACCGTGCCGTTGGTCACGGTCAGGGTGACCGTCAAATTGGTGCTGTCCGGATCGGACACGTAGATCGAGTTGTCCACTGCGTTGGTGACTGTGAAGTAAAGCGGCTTGTTCGAACTGTTGGTCTGCGTGCCGGGTACCGTGTTCACCGGCGGCGCAAACACCGTGATGGTGAACTGCTGTGGCTCGCTGGAGTCGTTGCCGCCGTTGGCGGTGCCGCCCGTATCCTGCGCCGTCACCGTCACGTGCGCCACGCCATAAGCATTCGCCGCCGGCGTGAAGGTCAGGGTCCCGCCGTTGGGCACCGCGCCCGCCGGACGGATGCTGATACCAGCAGGCGCGCGGGGACCCACCGTGCTGATCGCGGGCTGCACGCTGAACAGCGGGGTGTTGTCGTTGGTCACGTGGAAGTTCACGGTCTGGCCCGACTCATCCTGCGGGCCGCGTGAAACTGCGCTGGCGAAACTGGTGCGGCTGTAGGCCCCGCTGTTCTCATCGACCAGCACGTTGCCCGCGAGCTGGAAGGTCGGCGGATCGTTCACGGGCGTAACGTTGATCACGAAGGTGTTCGTGCTCTTGTCCACGCCAACCGTTTCAAGGAACTGCGGCCGGCGGTTGTTATTGGGGAGGGTGGTACCGCCGCTGTCCTGCACAACCACGGTCACCGTGGCAGTGCCGTTGGAGTTCGCCGCTGTCGTGAAGGTCAGCTTCCCGTTATTGTCAATTGCCGGAGCCACACTGAAGAGGCCCGCGTTGTCAACGGTCACCGTATAACCCACCAGCGTCTGGTCCGCTTCGTTGGGTGGGCCGGGCGAGAAGGTGGCGAAGCCCGGGAGGCTCTGCGCGCCCGCATCCTCCAACACCGTCACCGGGTTTTGTGCAAAGGTCACGCTTGGGGCATCGTTCACCGGCAGGACCACGAGAGTGAACGTGTTCGTGCTCTTGTCCACGCCACCCGGCAGGGGTGGAAGCGACAACGCGGCCGGCTGACGGCCGGTGCCCCCGCTGTCCTGCGCCACCACGGTCACGATGGCCGTGCCGTTGGAGTTCGCCGCAGGTGTGAAGGTCAGCTGGCCACTGTTGTCAATCGCCGGAGCCACACTGAAGAGGCCCGCATTGTCCACGCTCACGGCGTAGCCCACCAGCGTCTGATCTGCTTCGTTGGGTGGACCGGCCAAGAAGGTGGCAAAGGCGGCGAGACTCTGCGCTCCCGCGTCCTCCAACACCGTCACCGTGCTTTGCGCGAAGGTCACACTGGGCGCGTCGTTCACCGGCGTGACCGTCACCACGAAGGTGTTCGTCACCGCCAAGTCCCCCGCGTCGGTCGCACTCACGCTGATTTGGCTGGTGCCGTTGCTGTTCGCGGTGAAGGCCAGCGTCAGGTTCGTACCCTGCGTGATCGTCGCCGTCACCAAGCCGCTGTTTGTGTTCGCCACCACGGCGTAGGTCAGGCTCACGGCCGGTGTCTGAGCGTCGGCAAATACGGCGGTGAGGTTCCTCACCACGTTCGCCGCGTCTTCGTTCACGCTGAAACCCTGAATGGCACTCGCGACCGTGGGCGGCGTGTTAAGGGTGGTGATGGTGAAGGTTTGCGCCGCGCTGGTGTCCACGCCGCCATTGGCCGTGCCGCCATTGTCGTGAGCCTGCACCGTCACCGTGGCCGTGCCCACGGCCGAGACCAGCGGCGTGAAGGTAAGGGTGCCGTTGGCGTCAATCGCCGGTTGCACGCTGAAGAGCGAATTGTTGTCGTTCGAGACCAGAAAATTCACCACTTGAGCCGATTCGTCCACCGGGCCGGGCGAGATGGCCGTGGCAAAGGTGTTCGACGTCACCAGCCCGCTGTCCGCTGGCACGCTGAGGGCATAAGCCGTCGTAAATTTACTCACCGTGGTGCCATCGTAATTGGCCACATGGAGGTTGCCCGCCCCGTCAAAGGCCAGCGCCGTTGGCCCAGTCAGCCCGGTAAGCGTCGCGCTGGCGGTGGTCGCACCGGGCGCAAACTTGCTTACCGTGTTGGCACTGTAGTTGGCCACATAGAGGTTGCCCGCCCCGTCAAAGACCAGCGCACTGGGCGCACTCAGCCCGGCAAGCGTTGCACTGGCGGTGGTCGCACCGGGCGCAAACTTGCTTACCGTGGTGCCATCGTAGTTGGCCACATAGAGGTTGCCCGCCCCGTCAAAGGCCAGCGCATAAGGCCCGCTCAACCCGGTGAGCGTCGCGCTGGCGGTGGTCGCGCCGGGTGCAAATTTGCTCACCGTGTTGGCACTGTAGTTGGCCACATAAAGGTTGCCCGCCCGGTCAAAGGCCAGCCCATCTGGCCCGTTCAGCCCGGTGAGCGTCGCGCCGGCGGTGGTCGAGCCCGGCGCAAATTTGCTTACCGTGGTGTCATTGTAGTTGGCCACCAAGAGGTTGCCGGCCCCATCAAAGGCCAGTGCATAGGGCCCGTTCAGCCCGGTGAGCGTCGCGCTGGCGGTGGTGGCACCGGGCGCGAATTGGCTCACCGTATTGGCATTGGAGCTGGCCACAAAGAGGTTGCCGGCCCCATCAAAGGCCAGCGCACTGGGCCCGCTCAACCCGGTGAGCGTCGCGCTGGCGGTGGTCGCACCCGGCGCAAACTTGCTCACCGTATTGGCATCGTAGTTGGCCACAAAGAGGTTGCCCGCCCCGTCAAAGGCCAGGGCATAGGGCACACTCAGCCCGGTGAGCGTGGCGCTGGCGGTGGTGGCACTGGCACTCGGCAGCATGAAGCTCGGCACATCATTCACCGGGGTCACCACGATGGTGAAGGTGTTCGTGCTCTTGTCCACTCCCAGGCTGGCCACGGTCCCGGCCGGCCGTCGGCCGATTCCATCCACCACCCCGGTGCCTCCGCTGTCCTGCACCACCACGGTCACCGTGGCTGTGCCGTTGGAGTTGGCCGCCGCCGTGAAGGTCAGCTTTCCGGTGTTGTCAATCGCCGGGGCCACGCTGAAGAGACCGGGATTGTTGACCGTGACCGTGTAGCCCACCAGCGTCTGGTCCGCTTCGTTGGGTGGCAGGCCGGGGGAGAAGGTGGCAAAGCTGTTGACCGTCTGCGCGCCGGCATCCTCCAAGATCGTCACCGTGCTCGGCGCGAAGCTCACGCTCGGCGCGTCATTCACCGGCGTGACCGTCACCACGAAGGTGTTCGTCACCGAGAGCATCCCGGCGTCCGTTGCGCTCACGCTGATCTGGCTCGTGCCGTTGCTGTTCGCGGTGAAAGCCAGTGTCAAGTTCGTACCCTGCGTGATCGTCGCGGTCACCAACCCGCTGTTCGTGTTCGCCACCACCGCGTAGGTCAGGTCCTTGGCCGTGGTTTCCATGTCCGCGAAGACGGCGGTGAGGTTCCTTACCACATTCGCCGCGTCCTCGTTCACCCTCAGACCCGCGATGGGGAAGGGCACCGTCGGCGCGGTGTTGGCTGGCGGCGTGATGGTGATGATGAAAGTTTGCGCCGCACTCGTGTCCACGCCGCCGTCGGCCGTGCCGCCATTATCGTGAGCCTGCACCGTCACCGTGGCCGTGCCCACCGCCGAGACCAGCGGCGTGAAGGTAAGGGTGCCGTTCGCATCGATGGCCGGTTGCACGCTGAAGAACTCGTTGTGATCGTTCGAGACGAGGAAGTTCACCGACTGTCCCGACTCATCCGCCGGACCAGCGGAGATGTCCTGCGCCACGTTGTTCGACGTGACCAGGCCGCAGTCGGCGGAGACGCTGAGGGCGAAAGCCGACGTAAATTTGCTTACCGTGTTGGCAGTGAGGTTGGCCACAAAGAGGTTGCCCAATCCATCAAAGGCCAGCGCTATGGGCGCATTCAGCCCGGTGAACGTCGCGCTTGGGGTAGTAGCGCCCGGCGCAAATTTGCTCACCGTGGTGCCGCCGGAGTTGGCCACATAGAGGTTGCCTGAACCGTCAAAGGCCAGTGCTCGCGGTCGGCTCAGGCCAGTGAGCGTCGCGCTGGCGGTGGTCGCGCCCGGCGCAAACTTGCTCACCGTGTTGGCACCGTAGTTGGCCACAAAGAGGTTGCCTGAACCGTCAAAGGCCAGTGCGCCTGGCCCATTCAGCCCGGTGAGTGTCGCGCTGGGGGTAGTAGTGCCCGGTACAAATTTGCTCACCGTGTCGGCACTGCCGTCAAGATCGTTGGCCACAAAGAGGTTGCCCGCTCCGTCAAAGGCCAGCGTGTCAGGCACCTCCAGCCCGGTGAGCGTCGCGCTGGCAGTCGTCGCACCCGGTGCAAATTTGCTTACGGTGGAGGCGTTATTATTGGCCACATAGAGATTGCCTGCCCCATCAAAGACCAGCGCATAGGGCAGGTCCAGCCCGGTGAGCGTCGCGCTGGCAGTCGTCGCACCCGGTGCAAATTTACTCACCGTGGTGCCTTGGTAGTTGGCCACGTAGATGTTGCCTGCCCCATCAATGGCCAGACCAGCAGGCCCATTCAGCCCGGTGAGCGTCGCGCTGGGGGTGGTTGCGCCCGGCACAAATTTGCTCACCGTGGAAGCATTGATGTTGGCCACATAGAGGTTGCCCGCCCCGTCAAAGGCCAGGGCATAGGGACCATTCAGCCCGGTGAGTGTTGTGCTGGGGGTGGTGGCGGCGGAGCCCGGCAGCGTAAAGCTCGGCGCGTCATTCACCGGCGCGACCGTCACCACGAAGGTGTTCGTCACGGACAAGCTTCCGGCGTCCGTCGCCTTGACCGAGATCAGGCTTGTGCCGTTGCTGTTCGCGGTGAAGGCCAGCGCCAGGTTGGTTCCCTGCGTGATCGTCGCGGTCACCAAGCCGCTGTTGGTGTTCGCCACGACGGCGTAGGTCAGGCTCACGGCAGGCGTTTGGGCGTCGCTGAAGACGGCGGTGAGATTCGTCACCACGTTCGCCGCGTCCTCCAGCACGCTGAAGCTGGGAATCGCACTGGCCACCGTCGGCGCGGTGTTTAAGGTCGTGATCGTGAAGGTCTGCGCGGCACTCGTGTCCACGCCGCCATCAGCCGTGCCGCCACTATCGTGGGCCTGCACCGTCACCGTGGCCGTGCCTACGGCCGAGACCAGCGGCGTGAAGGTAAGGGTGCCGTTCGCATCGATGGCCGGTTGCACGCTGAAGAGCCCGTGGTTGTCGTTCGACACGAGGAAGTTCACGACTTGTTCCGACTCGTTCGCGGGACCGACGGAAATGTTCTGCGCCACGTTGTTCGAGGTGACCAAACCACTGTCCGCCGCCACCGTGATCGCGTAGGGCGAACTGCTGCTGAACCGCGCGAGATTACCATAGGGCCTGTTCCCGCTGCCGGCGGTCCCGAACTGTCCCCCCGCCAGAATCCGGCCGGTGCCATCCACCGCCAAAGCTGCGGCGGTCTCATTCAAATTGGGATTGGTGAAGGTGGTGTCCAACGTGCCATCGGCGTTGAACCGCGCGAGGCGCTTAACGCTGCTGTTTCCGCTGCCCGCAGTCGTGAACGATCCGGCCGCCAGGATCTTGCCTTTGCCGTCCACGAGCAGCGCGTTGGCGTAGCTGCTCAAATTCGGATTTACGAACGTGGTGTCCAGCGTGCCATCGGTATTGAACCGGGCGAGATACTTGTAGGCACTCATCCCGCTCCCAGCGGTCGTGAATTGTCCACCCACCAGCACCCTGCCGGTGCCATCCACCGCCAAAGCACTCGCGTCGCTGTTCAAGTTCGGGTTGGCGAAAGTGGTATCCAGCGTGCCGTCCGCGTTGAACCGCGCAAGACGAGCATAGGTGCTGTTCCCGCTGCCGGCGGTCGGGAAGGACCCACCCACTAGAATCTTCCCGTCGCCATCCACCGCCACCGTGCCAGCGGGGGAACCGAGATTCGGGTTGGCGAAGGTGGTGTCCAGCGTGCCATCCGCGTTGAACCGCGCGAGAAAATTGCGGGGGCTGCTCTCGCTGCCGGCGGTCGTGAAATATCCAGCCACCACAATCTTGCCGTTGCCATCCAGCACCAGCGCGCGGACGGGGTTGTCCAGATTCGGGTTGGCGAAGGTGGTGTCCAGTGTGCCATCCGCGTTGAACCGCGCGAGATACTTGCAGGCGCTGCTCCCGCTGCCAGCGGTTGTGAAATATCCTCCCACCACGATCTTGCCGTTGCCATCCACCGCCACCGCGCTGACGGGACCGCCCAAATTCGGATTGGCGAACGTGGTGTCCAGCGTGCCATCCTCGTTGAACCGCGCGAGAAACAAATAGGGGGTGCTCAGGCTGTCGGGATTCGTGATCGGGCCTGACCCACCCACCAGAAGCTTGCCTTTGCTGCCAGCCAGCGCCACCGCGCTGACACTGATGCTCAAATTCGGATTGGCGAAGGTGGTGTCCAGAAGGCCACCCGGCCCGGCGGGCAGGATAAAGCTCGGGGCGGTGTTGGGTATGGGTACCACAAACGTGTAGAGCATGTTCGCCGTATTGGCCCCACCGGGGGTGGTGACGATGACGCTCACCGCGCCCGCCGCATGGGCCGGGGTGGTGGCAGTGATCTGGGTGGCACTGTCCACGGTGAAGCTCGTCACGGCCGTGCCGCCAATGGTTACGCCGGTGGCTCCGGTGAAGTCCGTACCGGTGATCGTCACAATCGTGCCGCCCGCCGTGCTGCCGC
>RFSE01000211.1 GCA_009924135.1 Pseudomonadota bacterium
CTCCGGTCTCCTCCCGCCGCACCAGCCCGAGACCAAAGCCTAAGCGACATGCGACGTCATCCTCATCCTCACGAAGTCACCTCGCAGGCCCACGGCGGCGTACAGTCCGGCGAGTTCTCGTCGCTTTTGCGAGTCGACTTGTCGCCGTCAAAGTCGGATGCCGTTCACAAATCCGCATGGTATCGTGAGTACAAGTTGCGACTAGTTGTTATCGAGAAAAAAACTTTCCACTTCAGCAACCGCATTGAACAACTTCAACGTCCCCCACTCACTCACCCACCGAATAAAACCATATCCCGCTCCGTTAGCCGGACGTAGGGTTCCAGACATCGTATTGGCTTTAATCCCATTGAGAGCATCCTTAAGGAGCGCAATGTATTCACTCGTTAGAGGATGGATACTCGGCCCCTTCTCCAACTGCATTTCATCGGCACACCGTAACGCTTCATCAATTAAATTAATGAATTTATTTTTGTTTTCTTCGGTCATATGCCAAGGCCATGTATCTATGATCGCGATACGGTTGGAGTATTGGTTCACGGCTTCAGGGTTTCAGCGCTGCCGTGCGTACGGAAGAGCGTAGGCGCGACCGGAACCCGCCATTTGCATCCGCTGCTTGGCGACATTGGCCGCGACGACCGCTTCGAAAACGTTGTAGATGCCACTTTGGTCTGGTGAATCAACCCATCACTCTGGTGACGGATGTTCAGCATTGGACATTCGCTGCACTATGAAATTCACGCAACGCCAGCGTGGCCTCAACTGCGTGAACCTTAAATTCTCCTGCCAAAGCCATTGCTGAGCAGTCCGTCCGCCAATTTCGCGCCAGGCCGGAGGCCAACGCAACGGGAAACATCGACGAAAAGGCCTCCCCGTTCAGAACGTTAAAAAGGCTTCAGAAAGTTTTTGCACTTCGCCCGGCTGTGCCTACACTCCGCGCTTTCTCACGTCCATGAGACACCTGTTGAGCATTGAAAGCATGTCCCGAGCGGACATGGAAACCATTTTGGCGGCGACCGCAGTCGTGAAGCGCCAGCGCGGCCGCAGCACGTCCGCGCCCCTGGCGGGCAAGACGTGGGCGCTGCTCTTCGCCAAGTCCTCCACGCGCACCCGCGTGTCCTTCGAGGTCGGGCTGCGCGAGCTGGGCGCGAACGTCATGTTTCTCAGCGCCGGCGACATCCAGCTCGGACGCGGCGAGCCGATCAAGGACACCGCCCGCGTGCTGGGCCGCATGGTCCACGGCGCGGTCTTCCGTACGTTCGCGCAGGCGGATGTCGAGGAGTTCGCACGCTATTCCAACATCCCCACGATCAACGCCCTCACCGACGAGGAGCATCCGTGCCAGATTCTCACGGACATTTATACGTTCCAGGAGAAACAGGGCTCCATCCGGGGCAAGATCGTGACCTTCGTGGGTGACGGCGCCTGCAACGTGCCGGCGAGCTGGGTCTTCGCCGCCGCGAAGCTGGGCTTCGAACTGCGCATCGCTGCGCCGAAGCCATTTCAACCGCCGCTGTCTTTGCTGGAACGCGCGGGCTTCACGCACGTCCACGCCCAGCCGTCCCCCACCGGCGAAATAATTCAAGGCACGGTGCCCTCCTCCGGCGGACGCATCCTCCTCACCGCCGACCTCAAGGCCGCCGCGACGCGCGCCGACCTGCTCTACACCGACGTGTGGGTCTCGATGGGCAAGGAAGCCGAAGCCGCCGAACGCATCAAGGTCCTGGGCGGCTACCAGATCAACGCGGAACTCGTGAAACTGGCCAAGCCCCACGCGCAGGTCATGCACTGCCTGCCAGCCTATCGCGGCAAGGAGATCGACGAGGAGACCTTCGAGGCGCACGCCGGAACGATCTTCGACCAGGCGGAGAACCGGCTGCACACGCAGAAGGCGATCATCGCCTGGCTCGTGGCGGAAGGCGTCACGGCCGGCACGGTGAAGTAAATAGGCGTGGGTTTTTACCCGAGCTGAAAACTTGGAACTCAACGACGCCGGGGGCCGTGTCGCTCGCCCATCCAGGCAGCAACGTCTGAACGCGGCCATCCTCTTCCCCCTGCTTTCACCGCAGTGAGACTCAACTGCGGCCAACCGCCCCATGGAGACCCTGAAATCGTCCGGAGAAACTTGGCCGCTCCTGCCTACGCGGCGGGTGACTGAGGTTGCTCTTAGCCGGGACGATGCAGTTCAGCCACGGATGGAACACGGATTAAACACGGAGCCAACGGTGCCAAGGCCGCCTCGCCCCGCTGCTTGACCCGCACCGTTTGGTCCAGGCAGGCAACGGCGACAAAACGCGCGCTCCGCTCGTCCCCATCCGTGTTCCGTCCGTGTTTCATCCGTGGCTAATGAATCGGTCCGGCTTAGAATCTCTGACCAGTTCTCCAAGCATCCGTCCGCCGCAGTTAACCCCCGTTTCGCGTCTCACACCATTTGCATTTACATCGGCCTTCCAGCCATCCTCGGCAATTGAGTCAAATCTCACTACCGATGAAAACTCTTGGGCTTTTGCTGCTGCTCCTGGCCGCGCTTCCTGGTCAGGCGGCAATGGAGTTCGTCCAACTGACGGACCCGCATGTGTTCGACAAAAAGCGGCCGCTCGAGGCGGTTCAGAGTAAAGCGGCCTTTAAGGCATGCATCGAACGCATCAACGAACTGCACACCAATTCCGCCCCGGCCAACCGCTTTAGCTTCGTGGCCCTGACCGGCGACATCGGCCTGGATTCACTGACGGATGCTGCGAACACCCGGCAGGGATTGGACGAGTTTCGCACCCTCATAGCCGGTTCAGCCGTGAAAACGTGGCTGTTTGTACCGGGGAACAACGACCTGGACGGTGAATTTCCTACCAGCATCGGAAAGTACCACCGCTTTATCTCGACCCTGAGCAATGATCTCAGTGCTTCCATGCGCATCATCGACCTTTGCCCATCGGGTGGATCCCCAACGAATTCCCGCTCCCGCACCTTCAGCCTCACCGACAACGGGGTGACCTACGACTTCCTGGGCTTCGACAATGCCTCGTTCAAAAACGAGAACACGGGGGAGCAAGCGAAGCGATTTGCCGGCCAGCAGGTGCAGAATGTGGTCAACCTGGTGACCGAGCTGGCCAGCACAACCGGAGATTTTGCCTACGTTTTGTATCACATCCCAGAGATTGATGATCCGTATTACGCCCGCACCGCTCCTGAAAGCGTGATGGAAAAGCGGCGGGTGGAGAAACGGATCGCCGGAGATCCGTGGCTTTATTCTGCGTGGACGGTTTCCCCCGTCGTCCGGCAGGCGTGGGAAAAGGTCACCAATGAACCCCGCGTCATGGCCCTGATTGCCGGGCATTTCCATTCGAGTGATCGCCGCGTGTATGAGAACCTGGATTGGTTGAAGACCACGAATTACTCCCTGCAGAGCACCGCGAAACTGATGATTGCGCCCCCGATCTCGTGCAAGCTCCAGACTGGTCCCGGCCATACCGCCCGGGGATTCCGAACCTACGTGGCCGAGCGTTCGGGCAAACTGATCCCGACCACGCATTGGCTCCAAGGCATTCAATTTGAGCCGGAATCCCCCACTCGCAGGGTACCCTAGCCAGCAAGCGCGGCAGCGAGACACCGGAAGGCATGAAGCAGTCAATCCGGCGAACGGACGCAGGAGATGCGGAAAGGGAAGTTCAAAGTTGGGGCTCAAGGTTCAAGGTTCAGCTCGAACGTCGAACCGGCCCGGTGAAACTGGACGCCGGTGCCACCCAAGTCTGCTTAGCCAGAACAATTCATTAGCCACGGATGATACACGGTCGGAACATGGATGGGGACGAGTTGAGCACGCGTATCGTCGAGGTTGCATGCCTGCACCAAATGGTGCGGGTCAAGCATGCATGTGCGAGGCGGCCCTGCACGGCTGGCTCTGTGTTTACTCCGGGTTTCATCCGTGGCTCACCTGCATCCTGCTGGCTTAGGAGTTCGCCCTCAAATCTCCACCTGCATGCCCAGTTCCACCACCCGGTTGGCCGGCAGGCCGAAATACGAGGTGGCCGTGGAGGCGTTGCGCGCCAGGACGGCAAAGAGCCACTTCCGCCAGCGCGAAAGCTTCGCCTTGCCCGTGTCGAGGACCGTCTCACGGCTCAGGAAGAAAGTAGTCTTGGGAATTTCGATCGGGCCACCGGTCACGGGAGCGTCTTTCAACAACTGAAGGATGTTCGGCTCCTCCATGAAGCCGTAATGACCGACGACACGTTGAAATCCGCACGGCAACTGCTCCACCTGCACGCGGTCGGCGGCGGCCACGTGCGGGACCTCATCGGTCAGGATGGTCAGCAGGATGTTGCGCTGATGCAGGATTTTGTTGTGCTTCAGGTTGTGCAGGAGCGCGACGGGCGTGCCGTTCGGATTACCGGCCATGAAGATGGCGGTGCCGGGCACCCGCTGGGGCGGGTTCGCCTCAATGTCGGCGAAGAACAGGTCGCGCGGCAACGTGGCGTTTTGCATCCGCTCCCAGACCAGTTTGCGCCCGGTCTTCCAGGTGGCCATCACCGAGAAAATCACGGCTCCGATGAGGAGCGGGAACCAGCCGCCGTGGGCCACCTTGATCAGGTTGGAGGCAAAGAAGGACAACTCCACCAACAGGATGGCGCCACAGAGCAGTCCGGCCCGGGCCCGCGACCAGTTCCAAAGCCGGCGCGAGGCAAAGTAGAAGAGCATCGTGGTGACGATCATCGTGAGCGTGACCGCGATGCCGTAGGCGGCGGCCAGATTGGACGAGGTGCGGAACCCGAGCACCAACCCGATGCAGGCCAGCATCAGCGCCCAGTTCACGTGCGGCATGTAAATCTGCCCGCGCTCCGCGCTGCTCGTATGCCGGATGACCATGCGCGGCAGGTAACCGAGCTGGATGGCATGCATCGTCATCGAATAAGCGCCCGAGATCAGCGCCTGCGAGGCGATGACCGTGGCCGCCGTTGACAGAACGACCAGGGGAATCAGTGCCCACGCCGGCGCGAGCCGGTAGAAGGGACTGGCCGCTGCGGTAGGATCGGCCAGCACCAACGCGCCCTGGCCCAGGTAATTGATGAAGAGCGCCGGCAGAACCATGGCGAACCAGGCGATGCGGATGGGCCGAACTCCAAAGTGCCCCATGTCCGCGTAAAGCGCCTCGCCCCCGGTGACGACCAGAAAGACCGACCCGATCACCACGAAACCCTGGTAACCGGTCGTCATCAGGAACTGCACCCCGTGCCAGGGGTTTATGGCAGCGATGACCTCGGGTTTGATCCAAATTCCGCGGAAGCCCAGTACCACCAGCACGGCAAACCAGAGTACCATCACCGGACCGAAGAGCGCTCCCACCTTGCCGGTGCCAAGGCGTTGGATGCAAAACAGCCCCACCAGAATCACCACCGTGATCGGGATGATGAACGGATCAAACACCTTGGTGGCCTCGCTCAGGCCCTCAACGGCGCTCAGCACCGAAATCGCCGGGGTGATCATGCCGTCACCGTAAAGCAAGCACGCGCCGAACACCCCGCACCCGATCAGGATGGCCCGCCAGCGGTTCGGCTTGTCGCGGTCCGGGAACGCGAGCGAGAGCAACGCGAGGATGCCACCCTCGCCCTTGTTGTCCGCCCGCATCACAAACGCGAGGTACTTGATGCTCACGATGATCACCAGGGACCAGAACATGAGCGACAGCACGCCCAGGACGTGGTCCGGCGTGGGCTTCACCGCGTGCGGGCTGTCCGGGTTGAAGCACTCCTTGAACGCATAGAGCGGGCTGGTGCCGATGTCACCATAGACAACGCCCAGGGCGGCAAGAGTGAGCGCGGGTAACGCGGCGCGTTCCGTGGAATGGCTTTGCATGTCAGCGGGGGGAGTTTGAGCGCAATGGGAACAAACGACGATTCAAATCCGTTGCCAGTTGTCCGCCTCGGGCAGTCTGGCGCACGCGGCAGCTTCCGCGTAGAAACGCGTCAAACCACAGGCAGCACAGACCACCACTCGAAACTGGGGCATTACCGTTTGGACCTTGCCCCAGAAGGCCATTTTTCCGAGACCCGGCAACAAAACCGGGCCATAGCCGCCACCAGCGTTAGTGGTGCTTTGGAATAGGGACTGAGTGCCACATTCCGGGCAGTTCTTCCTGTCAGTGTTCATGCGCACACACACAGTTCAACCCGACGCAACCAGGTAAACGGCCGCATCGGCCGCCCGCAAGGGACGGCAAGTTTTCAACGGGGTGAACTTGGGTGGCGCACACGCGCTCCCAGAGGATCGCCCTTCCCCATGCCTGCGAGGTTAGCTGACGGGCTGGGCCTGGAAAGTGGCCCCGGTGACCTCACCGTTCGCCCCGGTCCGGTTGCCCGGACATTGGGTTCCCCGCTCGCGGCTCCGGGAACGGAGCCGCGATTCGGCTGCGAGGAAAGGAATCTCACATTCCACCCGTGCTGTCAAACTGCCGGACCCCATCGGCAAAAATCGGCCCTGCGTAACTAATTGTGAAAGCGAGAGTTATCCCAGCCCGAAACCGGCCTGTGGACTTCCGGCCTGAACTCCTCTAAAAGTCCCGGACGCTATGCATTCATCCACCACGGGCTCATCCCGCCGCCGGTGTACCACCTGCCCTTGCTGGCCTCACCCGCAAGCGCCACGGCCCGTGTCCCTCACGGCACACATGAGATAATTAGTCCAGCGGGCGGCAAGCCTTGAACCCAATTA
This sequence comes from Pseudomonadota bacterium, assembly GCA_009924135.1. GTDB lineage: Bacteria > Verrucomicrobiota > Verrucomicrobiia > Limisphaerales > SXTU01 > SXTU01. Next base: position 6,703 of record RFSE01000211.1, read on the forward strand.
CGCACCCACCCAGCGCATGATCATCTACGGGACCGCCCTGCTCGCCGGTTGCCACCTGCTCGGAATCATCCTGGGCGACCTGCTCGGCCAGGCACTGGGGATGACCACGAACGTCGGTGGCGTGGGCATCGCGATGCTGCTGCTCATCGGGTCACGGTTGTACCTGCACCGGCACGGCCTGCTGTGTGCCACCTCGGAAAACGGCGTGAACTATTGGGGTGCGATTTACATCCCGGTCGTGGTGGCCATGGCGATGCAGCAGAATGTCGTTGCCGCCCTGCGCAGCGGTCGGGTGGCCGTGTTCTCGGCCGTCGGCAGCGTGGTGATCTGCGCGCTGTTTGTCGCGTTCATCAACCGCCTCGAACCAGAACCCTCCGGACCGCCGCCGGAGGACCAACCTAAATGACAACCATGGCGGAGGTCCTCGAAAAAGCAGCGAAGGAAAACGGGCTCGTCACGGCCTTTGCGGTCGTGGGCCTCGTCGTGCTGGTGTCGGGCTGCCTCTCGCGCAAACTCACGTTCGGTCGCGTGCAAGGATCGGCCATCGCGATCCTCATCGGCCTCGCACTCGCGTGGGTCGGCGGACAAGTCACGGGCGGCTCGAAAGGCCTCGCGGACCTCGCGCTCTTCAGCGGCATCGGACTCATGGGCGGAAACATGCTCCGGGACTTCGCCATCGTCGCCACGGCGTTCGAGGTGCATCCCGAGGAGGCGAAACGCGCGGGCTGGGTCGGCGCCATTGCCCTGCTGCTCGGTACGGTGCTGCCCTTTATCGTAGGTGTAAGCGTGGCGCGCGCCTTCGGCTACACGGACGCCGTGAGCCTCACGACCATCGGCGCGGGGGCGGTGACCTACATCGTCGGACCGGTGACGGGTGCGGCAATTGGCGCGAGTTCCGACGTGATGGCCCTGAGCATCGCCACCGGCGTCATGAAGGCGATCCTCGTCATGGTCTCGACGCCCCTGGCCGCCCGGTTCATGCGCCTGAAAACACCCCGGTCCGCGATGGTCTTCGGCGGGCTCGCCGGCACGGTGAGCGGCGTAAGCGCCGGCCTCGCGGCGACCGACCGCAAGCTGGTACCCTATGGTGCGCTCGTGGCCACGTTCCACACCGGCCTCGGCTGCCTGCTGGGACCGTCGGTTTTGTACTTCGCCGTGAAACTGTTTACCACCCACTGAACCGCCCTTCCCCACATGCCGGAACTTCCGCTCCTCGCCCGCGCCTGCTCGCACCGTGACCGTGTTGCCTTCCGCACCGCGAAGCAGGCTCACACTTACCAGAACCTCCTCGACCACTCCGCGCGACTCGCATCGGTCCTGCTCGGCGCAACGGATGACTTGCAGGAAACCCGCGTCGCCCTGCTCGTCCCCGCCGGCCCCGCTTACGTCGCCGCGCAATGGGCCATCTGGCGGGCCGGCGGCATCAAGGTGCCCATCTGCCTCTCCGCCACCGAACCGGAATGGGAGTACGCACTCACCGATTCCCGTGCCGCCATCGTGCTCACCGATGCCCCGATGACGGCGAAAATCGCCCCACTTTGCGCGCGGCTCGGCGTGCGGTTGGTGGACGTGAATTCGCCTTCAACGAATCCCGCCAAAGCGCTCCCGGAAATCGGCCCCGAACGCCGCGCGATGATCCTCTACACCAGCGGCACGACGAGCAAACCCAAGGGCGTCGTCACCACCCACGCGAACATCCAGGCCCAGATCGAGAGCCTCGTGACCGCCTGGGAATGGACCGCCGCCGACCGCATTCCGTTGTTCCTGCCGATGCACCACATCCACGGCATCATCAACATCAACTGCTGCGCGCTCTGGAGCGGTGCCACCATCGAGCCGTTCGCAAAGTTCGACGCCGCCACGATCTTCGACCGCGTCCGCGCCGATGCCTACACCGTGTTCATGGCGGTGCCGACGATTTACGTGAAACTCATCCAGGCCCTCGAAGCCGCCGCGCCGGCAGATCGCGCGGCCATCGTCGGCGGTTTCGCCCGCATGCGCCTCATGGTTTCCGGTTCCGCCGCGTTGCCGGCCAGCGTGCACGAGCAGTGGACCGCCCTCACCGGCCAAAAACTCCTTGAACGCTACGGCATGACCGAGATCGGCATGGCGCTCTCGAACCCGTTTCACGGCGAGCGCCGCCCCGGGGCGGTGGGTCTGGCCCTGCCCGGCGTGGAAGTACGGCTCAAGGCCGAGACCGGAGCCATCGTCACCACCGAGGAAGAGCCCGGCGAAATCCAGGTGCGCGGCGCAGGCGTCTTCCGGGCGTATTGGAACCGCCCCGAGGCGAGCGCGGAGTCCTTCGACGACGGCTGGTTCCGCACCGGCGACATGGCGGTACGCGAACGCGGCTACTACCGCATCATGGGCCGCCTCTCCGTGGACATCCTCAAGAGCGGCGGCTACAAGCTCTCCGCCCTCGAGATCGAAGCCGCCCTGCTGGAGCACCCGCAGATTCAGGAATGCGCCGTCATCGGCCTGCCCGACGACACCTGGGGCGAAGCCGTCACCGCCGTGGTGGTGACGAAGGACGCGACGCCCCTCGAACTTCCCGCCCTGCGCGACTGGTGCAAAGGCCGCCTCTCCGTTTACAAGATTCCGCAGCGCCTGCTCGTGGTGAAGGAACTCCCCCGGAACGCCATGGGCAAAGTCACCAAACCCGCCGTCCGCGCCCTGTGCGAAGCGGTTTAGGAAGGTCGCGCCCCAAGATCGGCAGGAACATTAAGGGCAGGAAAATTAAATCCCAATTCCCCTGCCCCAGACTCCCCTGCCTTAATTTTCCTGCCCCAAAT
>RFSE01000212.1 GCA_009924135.1 Pseudomonadota bacterium
CGCCCAGATTCTTCCTCCGCCCCGGCCGCCGGTCCCGCTTCCCGCCATCGAGATGCACCGGTTCCCAGGAGTAACCGGGCCAACGAATGTCTCAGAAATCCTTCCCCCCGTGCCGGCGGACTGGCGGGGTTACGGCGCCGGGGGCACGAACCGCCTTGCCGTGCTGCTCACCGATACCAACTCGGCGTGGCTCGGCCTAGCTCATGGCTTGAGGAGCTTCGGTGTTCCGTTCGTAGTCACCACCAGCGCGGCCCGGGCGCTGACCCACCGGGTCGTGCTGATCTATCCCGAGCTGGCGGGCAGCAGCTTCACGGTACCCGAACTGCGCGCGCTCGCGTCCCATCCGCGCACCAGCGGCACGCTCATCGCGGCAAATGTCCTCGGAGGCGGCATGGAGGAGGTCTTTGGGTTCCGGTCAGCGGTGCCTTCGCAGCGGCATTATGAGATTGGGTTCCCCACTGCGCACCCGTTCACCGCCGGCTTCACGCACCCCCGCGAACGGGTCATCCGGGTGGCCTCGCCGGAAAATCCCGCCGCCATCGCAGGCAAATATCATTACACCGAACCCAGCGCACCGCCGTTGGCCATCTACGAGGACGGGTCGGCCGCCGTGCTCCTGAAACCCTGGGAGGCCGGCTACGCGTGCGCCCTGGGATTCGATCCGGGTTATCTGCTGCTGGTCGGCTACAACATCCGCGAGGAAGGGATTGCCCGCTCCTACGTGAACCAGTTCGAGCCTTCACTCGATGTGCTCCTGCGCTTGTTGAAGGAACTTTATACCGCTGCCTCCCCGGCCCCGGTGACCCTGGGCACCGTGCCGTTTGGCCGGCAACTCCCGGTGTTGATCACGCACGATGTGGACTTCAACCGCTCGTTAACCAACGCACTCGACTATGCCGAATTCGAAGCCAACGCTGGCATCAAGGCAACCTACTTCATCCAGGTCAAATACCTGCGCGATTTCAACGACACCGCCTTCTTCAACGACACCGCACCACCAGTCCTGCAGCGCCTCCGCGAACTCGGCCACGAACTTGCCAGCCACACCGTCTGCCACTCGAAGGTCTTCTCCAAATTTCCGCCGGGCACCGGCACGGAGCGTTACCCCGATTACCAACCGTTCGTGCGTACCCCCATCTTGACGATCGGCGGTTCGGTGCTCGGCGAGCTGCGTGTCAGCAAGTTTTTGTTGGAACACTTTGGCGGTCAGGAAATCGTCTCGTTCCGGGCCGGTCATTTGCAAAACCCTTGGTCGCTCCCGCAGTCACTCGTCGCGACTGGCTACCGGCACAGTTCCACCGTCACGGCGAACAACGCGCTCACCCACCTGCCCTTCCAGCTCAATTACGACCGCGCGCTCAGGGCGGAAACGCCGGTCTTTGAATTCCCCATAACGATTGAGGATGAGAAACCTCCGCTCATGGGCGAACGCGTCCAAGCCGCGCTGGACGTGGCCCGCGAACTGGCCCGCTACGGTGGCCTGATGAACGTCCTCATCCATCCGGATATCACCGGGCACAAGCTCCAGTTCGAGCGCGACTTTGTGACCGCCCTGAAACCGGTGGCCTGGTTCGGCACGGTAAACGACTTCGCCACCTGGTGGAACGCCCGCAACGCGGTCGCGGTGGACGTGGAACTCTCCACACACTACGCCGCCGTCACGCTCATGGCTCCCCTACCGCTGAACGGTCTTCCACTGAACCTCCCCGCCGGCTGGCAGTTCCAGAACACGACGCCGGAAGGCCTCAAGGTCAGCCAGTCCGGCAACACCTTGGTGATCGATCAACTTCCGACGAAAACACGGCTCATCTTCCGCCGGTAAGGTCAGGGCGACCGCCACCAACATCCGCAGTCACGTTGCCATTCACTGCAGGCGTCCTCGACTGGGAGCGGCTGCGGACATGGGCGCTCGCGTTCCGTTTGTCGGCAGAAAGCAAAACGCCGCGTCCAGCGAAGCCGGACGCGGCGGTGTAAAATCACTTCCGGCTTACTGGCCGGCCTTCACCGAGATGAGCTCGATGTCAAAGATGAGCGTCGAGTTCGGCCCAATGTCCTTGCCCGCACCGCGCTCGCCGTAAGCCAGATCGGAGGGGATGAAGAGCTGCCACTTGGAGCCTTCCTTCATGAGCTGAAGCGCCTCGGTCCAGCCCTTGATGACGCCGCCGACCGGGAACTCCGCCGGCTCGCCCCGCTTGTAGGAGCTGTCGAATTCGGTGCCGTTGATGAGCTTGCCGCTGTAGTGGGTCTTCACGGTGTCGCTGGCCTTGGGCGTCTTGCCGGTGCCTTCCTTGATGACCTTGTACTGCAGGCCGCTGGCGGTGGTTTTCACGCCTTCTTTCTTCTTGTTCTCGGCGAGGAACTTCTCCCCTTCGGCCTTGTTCTTGCCGAGCCCTTCCTCACGGGCGGCCATCTGCTTGGCCATCATCTTCTTCTGGAAGTCCTGCATCACGGCCTGCACTTCCTCGTCGGTGAGCTGCGGCTTGGTACCGGCAAACACGTCCTTCATGGCGGCGGCGAGCGCGTCGGGATTAATCTCCAACCCCTCCTGCTTCATGCTCTTGCCGATGTTGAGGCCGATGCTGTAGCTGACTTTGTCCTTATCGTCTTTCAGGGTCATTTTGGTGTCGGCGGCGAACGCGGAGCCGGCCAGAAGGCCGAGCGCGAGGGCGGCGGTGGTGATGGCTTTCATTGCGTGTTTAGCTGCTGCGACCGGAACAGACCGGACGCGAATCCAGCGAGCCTACCAACCTGCTTTTGCCCAAAGCGAGGCAAATTTCGGGCACTTGAAAGGACGGGCGCATACGAAGCCATTCCGGCACACGTAGCGCGGGCAGCCTAGCCCGCGCGACCACGGCTCGCTGCTTTGGGAACGCGCGGGCAAAGCTGCCCGCGCTACGCGTCCACCATGTCCCCGTCGGCCAGCTTCAACCGCGCTTCACCTTGTCCACGAAGCGCCCGAGGCGGTCGGTGGCGATCTGGATTTGATCCAGCGCCGTGGCGAAGCAGGCGCGCAGGTAGCCTTCGCCGCTCGCCCCGAACGCACTGCCGGGCACACAGGCGACCTTCTCCTCCTGCAGGAGCCGGAAGGCAAATTCCTTTGAGCTGAGGCCGGTGCTCCGGATGCAGGGGAAAGCGTAGAAGCTGCCGCGCGGCAGGTGGCACGGAAGGCCGATGTCGTTAAAGGCCTTCACGATGAAGTTGCGCCGGAGCTTGTATTGCTCGCGCATCTCCACGGTGTCCGGTTCGCCGTGCTCGATGGCTTCGATAGCCGCCTCCTGGCTGATGATGCTGGCGCAGAGCATGGAGTATTGGTGGATCTTCATCATCGCCTCGATGAGTTCCGCCGGGCCGCACGCATAGCCAATGCGGAAGCCGGTCATCGCATAGGCCTTCGAGAATCCGTGCAGGAAGATCGTGCGCTCGATCATGCCGGGCAATGACGCGATGGAGACGTGCTCACCTTCGAACGTCAGCTCGCTGTAAATCTCATCCGTGAGCACCACCAAGTTGTGGCGCTGCACGACGGCGGCGATCTTCTCCAGATCGGCGCGTGTCATGGTGCCGCCGGTGGGATTGGTCGGAAAATTGAGCATTAACGCCTTCGTCCGGGGCGTGATGGCGGCTTCGATGGCCTCGGCACGGACGGCAAAGTTGTCTTCCGCCCGGCAGCTCACGGCGACCGGCACGCCGTGGGCCATCGCGATGCTGGGCGAATAGCTCACGTAGCAAGGTTCGTGGTAAATGACCTCGTCGCCGGGATTAATGAGGGCGCGCAACGCAATATCGAGCGTCTCGCTCACGCCCACACCGATGAGGATCTGCTTCTTCGGGTCGTAGCGGACACCAAAGCGCGGCGCGAGATGCGCGGCGATGGCCTCGCGGAGCTTGAGCAGGCCGAGGTTCGAGGTGTAGGTCGTCCGGCCCCGTTCCAAGGCGTAGATCGCGGCTTCCCGGATGTGCCAGGGCGTGACGAAATCGGGTTCGCCCACCCCGAGCGAGATCACCTCCTTCTGGCTCTGGACGATGTCAAAAAACTCGCGGATACCGGAGCGGGGAAGCCCGGCTATGGTACGCGCAACGAACTGCTGGGGTTGAAACGGAGTCGCCATGTCAAATGCAGGCGCGAGACTCAAGCGGAAGGCCGGTGGTTTGGAAACAACAAAACGCAGCCACCGGTTCAGCGTCCGGCCCGCTGGCGGATCGTAAAAACGCGGGTGAGCACGGCGTCCATGTCGTTGAGCTTGGTGTAATGCTTGGGCAGTTCGAAAAGCTGGCTCCGCTGGGCGGCAATTTCCTGCGGGGTCAGTTCTCCCACATGCTGGGCATCCTGTATCCGCACCGTCAGTCGGCTGTCCCCGACGTCGAACTGCATCTGGCGCAGCGCCCCGGAGGCAGTCCAAATCCGGCCCTCGCGCCTCTCCCCGTTGGCGTAAACCAGCGTGACCACGGTCTTCTCGCAGGGAATGCCCGCCAGCACTTCCGACCCCATCAGCCGTTTATCCAAACGGATCAACATGAGCATGTCCTCGGCCGGCAATTCGCTCGTGAGGTAACAATTCCCCTCGGGAAACACCTGGGAAGTGACGCGCACATTGGACTGGACCTGGGTAAGATTGATGACTCGCGTGAGGCCGACCTGCCGGAGCGCTGCGAACGGACCAGCGGAATAGATGTTCGTGGACGCGGCGGAAATGTCCATTTCCGTGCGCACCTGGCCGTCGAACACATGCACCAGCAGGGGAAAAAGCGTGATGTCCAGCTTGGCCCCATTGGTGATGACCAGTTCAAACTCCCCCACGGCACTCATGAGTTTCTGATCCGCGAGAATGCGCGCCACGGCGCTGTCGAGATTGAAGGGCCGAACCACCGCACGGACCGCAGGCGGGTCAAACTGTGGGCTGCCGGGGATTGCGGGCGGCGGATTGCGGGGTTGGTATGGCGAGGTGAAGCTACCCGGGGTCCCCGCGCGCGGCAGGGACAACATGCGGCCCGGTGATTCCAGCCGCTGCACGGGCGGCTGCGCCTGCGAATAACTGGTCACCATGCCCGCCATCAAAAAGGCGACGGCCATGAACATTTGAGCCGAAAATTTCATGCGAATTGCCGAACTGACTTCATCCTGCCTTCCGGGATTGTCGCGCGCGAACCTTTTTTGACTTGCACCGACCTTGCTCGAAATCCACCTTCTCTCGGTCGTGGCCGGAAAAATCCTTTTCACGGTCGGACTAAAACGATTCAGCACTGATATGAGCGACGATAAAAAGCAGTTTCCCTATCCGGGGATCCCGACCACCTCGGACGGAGCGGGCTGTGTTGTGTGGGTTGAAACCAACATCACCAACGGCGCCTGCGCTTACCCGATCACCTCCTCGACCACGATGGGGACCGGGTATCAAACCGAAGTCTCCAACGGCAAGCGGAACCTCTGGGGTGACGTGATCACGTTCGTGCAGCCTGAGTCCGAACACTCGGCGGCCTCCACCTGCGAAGGCTACGCGCTCGCGGGCGGACGCGTGACGAACTTCACCTCCGGCCAGGGCCTCGTGCTCATGAAGGAAGTGCTCTACACCATTTCCGGCAAGCGCCTGCCCGCCGTGTTCCACATCGGCGCCCGCGCGTTGACCAGCCATTCCCTGAACGTCCACGCCGGCCATGACGACGTGATGAGCGTGTCTGATTGCGGCTGGGGCATCCTCTTCGGCCGCAACGCCCAGGAAGCCGGGGACCTCGCCCTGATCGCCCGCCGCGCGGCGGAAACGTGCGAGACGCCGTTCATGAACGTGCAGGACGGCTTCCTCACCACGCACACCATCGAGAACGTCAAGCTCCCCGAGCTGGAGTTCATGAAGGAGTTCATCGGCGATCCCACGCTGAAGCTCCGCTGCATGTTCGACCCGAACAACCCCATCATGTCTGGCGTGGTCCAGAACCAGGACTCCTACATGAAGGGAAAGATCGCCCAGCGCAACGTGTATGACACTGTCCCCGCCGCCTTGCAGGAGGCAATGGACACCTTCTACGCCAAGACCGGCCGCCGCTACAACATGATCGACTGCTACCGCATGGAAGACGCGGAATACGCGGTCGTCGGCATGGGCGGCATGATGGAAACCGCCGAGGCGGCCATCGACTACATCCGCGCCACCACCGGCGCGAAGGTCGGCGGCGTCCACGTCACCAGCTTCGCCCCGTTCCCGGCCACGCAGCTCGTCGCCGCGCTCAAGAACGTCAAGGCCCTCACCGTGGTCGAGCGCATGGACAACCCGCTCGCCCAGTCCAACCCGCTCGTGCAGGGCATCCGCGCCGCGTTTGCCGACGCCTTCACCGGCCTGAGCTACGGCTCCTTCGGCGAGTTCAAGTACCCCGCCATCACCGGCATCCCGAAGATTTACTCCTGCGTCGCCGGCCTCGGTTCGCGCGACATCCGCGGCTGCCACTTCAACGGCATCCTGAAAAACATGCTTTCGGCCAAGCCCAAGGAATTCTCCTGCGTGGGCGTCAAGCACCCGCTCGAACTGCCCGGCGCGGAAGACCCTGATCTGCGTCCCTCCGGCGCGTTCTCCATGCGCGGCCACTCGGTCGGCGGCTTCGGCTCCGTCACCACGAACAAGCTCATCGCCTCGTTCGTCGGCGAACTTTTCGACCTCCACGTCCAAGCCTACCCGAAGTACGGCTCCGAAAAGAAGGGCCTGCCGACGACCTATTATCTCACGGTCGCCGACGCCCACATCCGCACGCACAGCGAGCTGGAACACGTCGAGTTCATCCCGCTCAACGACGTGAACGCCTTCAACCTCGGCAATCCGCTCATGGGCATCGCGGCCAACGGCAGCATCTTCATCCAGAGCGACAAGCTTGATCCGATCGAAGTGTGGAGCGCCATCCCCGCCTACGGCCAGAAGATCATCCGCAACAAGAAACTCAAGGTCTTCTACCTCGACACCGTGAAGATCGCGCGCCAGATCGCCACCGATCCCGACCTCCAGCAGCGCATGCAGGGCGTCTGCCTCGTCGGCATCTTCATCCGCGTCACGCCCTTCGCTGCCCGCTCGGGCATGGGTGACGAGCAGGTGCTCACATCCGTCGAGAAGTACATCCGCAAGTACTTCGGCAAGCGCGGCGAGAAAGTCGTGCAGGAGAATCTTACTTGCGTCCGGCACGGCCTGACGGATGTTAAGGAAGTCCCCGCCGAGGTCATCGGCACGGCCGAAGTCGCCACGGGAGAACTCGTCGCGGCGAAGTAAAATGATTCTTTGACCGGCGGACAACCGCCGGCATCCACCAAAATTCTCAGGACAACCTGACCCCCAGAACATGATCCAACCCACCGAAAACGTAGCCGGCGCAGCTGCCGTACCCGCCCCTGTAGTGGACCGCTCCAACAAGCGGCCCATCACCAAGGATGTCCTCGACGTGCAGGACTTCAACGAACGCATCGTTGGCGCCTACAACGACGGCAGCGCCGAGCTGGAACTGCCCGCCGACCACAGCACCCTGCGCTCGCTTATTCCCGCCGGCACCGGCGCGCTGCGCGACTTCAGCTACATCGCCCCGGAGATTCCCCTGCTCCACAGCGAGAACTGCGTCGCGTGCATGGATTGCGTGACGGAATGCCCGGATACCGCGATTCTCGGCAAGGCCGTTCCCAAGGCCAAGCTCGAGGCCGAACTCGCCGCCATCGCCGACCCCGTCGAACGCGAGCATCTGGCCAAGCAGTTCGCCAAGACCACCAAGTTCTGGACCACCTACGAGAAGAAGGGCAAGGAACCCGCCTACTTCGGCATCTTCATCGATCCCACCAAGTGCAAGGGCTGCGCCGAGTGCGTGGACGCCTGCGGCAACCACGGCGCGCTTACGATGTTGATGAAGGACACCAACATCCTCAAGACCAGCCAGCGCACCTTCAACTTCTACCGCAAGCTCCCCGAGACCCCGAAGGAATACATCAACGAGAAGCTCCTCAGCGACATGATGCTGGCCGAGCGCAGCCTCCTCTACGTCGGCGGGGCCGGCTCCTGCATGGGTTGCGGTGAAGGCACCGCCCTGCGCATGATGCTCGCCGCCACCGGCTTCCAGTACGGCAAAGAAAGCGTCGGCATCGTCAACTCCACCGGCTGCTCCACCGTTTACGCCTCCACCTACCCCTACAACCCCTACCTCGTTCCCTGGACCAACTCGCTCTTTGAGAATGGCCCGGCCGACGCCATGGGCGTCCGCGCCCGCTGGGATCAGATGGGCTGGGGCGACAAGAAGCTGTGGGTCGTCGGCGGCGACGGCGCGATGCTCGACATCGGCTTCCAGTCGCTCTCCCGCATGTTGGCCTCGGGCATGAACATCAAGGTGCTGATTCTAGACACCCAGGTGTACTCGAATACCGGCGGCCAGTCCTCCACGGCCACCTTCAAGGCGCAGAACACCAAGTTCTCCGTCCACGGCAAGGTCATCCAGGGCAAGACCGAGCGCCGCAAGGAAATCGCGCAGATCGCCATCATGCACCCAAACACGTTCGTCGCGCAGACCTCCTGCGCCATGTCGAACCACTTCTACAAGTCCATCATGGCGGCCAACGAGTTCGACGGACCGGCCGTCGTGAGCGTTTACACCACCTGCCAGCCGGAACACGGCGTGGGTGACAACCTCGCCATGAACCAGTCCAAGCTGGCCGTGGACACCCGCACGTTCCCCGTGCTCATCTATGATCCGCGCAAGGGCAACAAGATCGCCGAGCGCCTCAGCCTCCAGGGCAACCCCGCCCCGAAGGAAGACTGGTACAAGGACCCTAAGACGGGCGACCTCTTCGACTTCGTCATGTTTGCCCGCACCGAAGGCCGCTTCTCCAAGCACTTCGACAAGGACGGCAACCCCTCGCCGCTGATGCTCGAAGCCAAACAGGACCGTCTCGACAACTGGCGCGTGCTGCAAGAGCTGGCCGGCATCATCTGAGCCAGCGCTCCAACCGAATCACGACAAGCCCCGGTCGCAGGACCGGGGCTTTTTGTTTGTCTGGGTTGCCCCGAAGTCGCGTCAGCGTCTTGGACTGCGGTAGTCCTCCACCGCTTTCCACGTGCGTTCACGAACTCCGCCGCCCGCACAAAGCGCCAGGGGACTGGCGCACTCCAGGACGCTGGCGCGACTCCCCGCTTCACCGGCGACCACACCCCCGCATCCACCCGTACGCCAAAACGCCCGGCGAGCGTTATCTGGGTACCCCAAAGTCGCGCCGGCGTCTTGGACTGCGGTGGCCCTCCACCGACCGCTTTTCCCGCGCGCTCTTGAACTCCGCCGCCCACACAAATCGGCAGACGACTGTCGTACTCCAAGACGCTGTCGCAACTCCCCGACTCACAGGCCACCGCACCCCTGCATCTGCCCGAACACCAAAACGCACCCATGTTTCCTTAACCCTACTTGGCGGATTCGGCAGTGAGTTTGTGGGATTTGCTGGGGTTTTCGCCGGTGCAGGCCCCGAAGTCTCCACTACAAGGCCAGCGG
>RFSE01000213.1 GCA_009924135.1 Pseudomonadota bacterium
ACCGGGATCGAGATGTCCAGCCGGGTCTCGATGCGCTCGACGCGTTGAAGCAAGGCGGACTCGGTATCGCTGGCCGAGGGCAGCAGCAGCCGCGCGCAGATCACCTCCAGCAGCAGGCGCGGAGCGGTCGCACCGCGCATCTCGCCGAGTCCGGCGTGCACGACCTCCGCATATCGGGCCAGGGTCGCCGGCCCGATCCGCGTCGACTGATCGCGCATGTTCTCCAGGACGTCACCGGGAGCGTCGACCACTCCGCGGTTCACCGCATCGGGGACCGCCTGCAGCACGATGAGGTCGCGGAACCGCTCGAGAAGGTCGGTGGCGAAGCGGCGCGGGTCGTGGCCCGCGTCGATCACCGACTCGACCGCGCCGAACAGGGCGGCGGCATCACCGGCGGCGAGGGCGTCGACGGCCTCGTCGATGAGCGCGACGTCGGTCGCGCCCAGAAGTGCCAGCGCCCGCTGGTAGTGCACGCGATTGTCCTCGGCCCCGGCCAGCAACTGGTCCAGCACGCTCAGAGTGTCCCGCGGCGAACCGCCGCCCGCCCGGATCACCAGGGGGAAGACGGCGTCGTCGACGTCGACGTTCTCGGCGGACAGGATCTTCTCGATCAGTCCGCGCATGGTGCGGGGAGCAAGCAGCCGGAACGGGTAGTGATGCGTGCGCGAGCGGATCGTCGCGAGCACCTTGTCGGGCTCGGTGGTGGCGAACACGAAGATCAGGTGCTCGGGGGGTTCCTCGACGATCTTGAGCAGCGCGTTGAAACCGGCCGTGGTGACCATGTGCGCCTCGTCGACGATGAAGATGCGGTAGCGCGACTGCGCCGGCGCGTAGAAGGCGCGGTCGCGCAATTCGCGGGTGTCGTCGACGCCGCCGTGGCTGGCGGCGTCGAGTTCGACGACGTCGATCGAGCCACCGCCAGTCGGAGCCAGTGCCCGGCACGATTCACACTCACCACAGGGCTCCGGAGTCGGGCCCCGCTCGCAGTTCAGCGAACGGGCGAGAATGCGCGCCGAGGAGGTCTTCCCGCAGCCGCGCGGTCCGGAGAACAGGTAGGCGTGGTTGATGCGACCTGCCGCCAGCGCCGTCGACAGCGGCTCGGTGACGTGCTCCTGGCCGACCACCTCGGCGAATGTCGCCGGCCGGTACTTGCGGTAGAGCGCCACCTCAGCAGGCTACCGAGCTAGTCCGACCGGCCGTCGCCGAGCAGCGACTCGGTGGCGGCCAGCAACGCGCACGTCGACAGGCCGTCGATGGCCTGCTCCAGGTCGGGCAGCGGTGGGAAACTCGGGGCGATGCGGATGTTGGTGTCGTCGGGGTCCCTGCGGTAGGGAAACGATGCACCCGCGGCGGTGACGGCGATCCCGGCGTCCTTGGCCAGCGCGACGGTCCGCTTGGCCGTCCCGGGCAGGACGTCGAGACTGACGAAGTAGCCGCCCTCCGGTTCGGTCCACGAGGCGATCTTCGAGTCCGAGAGCCGGGTGTCCAGGATGTCGCGGACCAGGGCGAACTTCGGTGCCAGCACCTTCTGGTGGGCGAGCATGTGCCGGCGCACACCGTCGGCGTCGCGCAGGAACCGCAGGTGGCGCAGTTGGTTGACCTTGTCCGGACCGATCGTCTTCATGCCGGCGTGCTTGAGATACCAGGCGATGTTGTCCGCGGAGCCACCGAGGAAGCCGACTCCCGCGCCGGCGAAGGTGATCTTGGAGGTCGAGGTGAACACATGCGGGCGATGGGGATTGCCGGCCCCCGCCGCCAGGCCGAGGATGTCGACCTGGGAAACGAAGTCATCGGTCAGAGTGTGGACCGGGTAGGCGTTATCCCAGAAGAGCCGGAAATCCGTTGCGGCGGAGGGCATCTGAACCAGCCGTCGCACGACGTCCTCGGTGTACACCGATCCCGTCGGGTTGGAGTAGACCGGCACGCACCACATGCCTTTGATCGCGGGATCTGCGGCGACCAGCTCTTCCACCACATCCATATCGGGACCGTCCCGGTGGATCGGCACGGCGATCATCTCAACGCCGAGGTGCTCGGTGACCCCGAAGTGCCGGTCGTATCCGGGCGCGGGGCAGAGGAACTTCACCACTGGTTCATCGCGCCACGGTCGAGGTGAGTCCACCCCGCCATGCAGCATCGAGAACACCACGGTGTCGTGCATGAGCTCAAGGCTGGAGTTGTTCGCGGCGATCAGGTTGGCCGTCGGGATGCCGAGCAGCTCACCGAAGATGGCCCGCAGTTCGGGCAGCCCGTGTTGGCCGCCGTAGTTTCGGGTGTCGGTGCCGTCGGCGTCTCGGTAGTCCGATTCGCCGGGCAGGCCGAGAAGAGCGTTGGACAGGTCGAGCTGCTCGGCCGACGGCTTTCCCCGGGTCAGGTCCAGGGCGAGCTTCTTGGCCTGAAGGTCGGCATAGTTGCGCTGCTGCAGCAGGTGCTGGGCGTGCAACTCCTCACGGCCGAGGGACTCAAACGACACCGTTGCCCCTTTCCTGGCAAGCGCGGGCACCCTGCCGCATCGAGAAGGGGACCCCGCGCACCCGCCAGAGCCCGTTGACCCTTGCTGCCTTCCAGCCCTGGGGGAGTTCACAGGATGGACGCCGCGCGGGGTCCGAGTCGAGTCTAGTACCAGGCCAAACACCTCGCAGACCCGGTCGGCTACCATGGCCCGCGGAGGATTCGCCTAGTGGCCTATGGCGCTCGCCTGGAACGCGGGTTGGGTTAATAGCCCTCGCGGGTTCAAATCCCGCATCCTCCGCGCCCGTCCGAGGAGCGATTCAGTTTGCGAGTCGCGCCTCGGACCTACCAGAGCAAAACGGCGGACGGAGGGACATGGGGCGGCGTGCCGCGATCGCACTGCATCTCGCCCTGTTCGCGGTTGGTGCGGCGCTCTACGTCCTGTTCGTGATCCCTCGCTGGTGGGTTCTCACCGGTGACATCCCGACGTCGCTGGCAGCCGCCGGCAGGATCGCAGCCGGCCTGCCGATCGCGTTGGCGGCGCTGCCGGTGGTGCTCAATCTCAAACGTGCGCTCAAACCCGAGAACAACACCCCGGAACTGGCGCTGCGGTTGCGCGCGTGGTCGCTGCTGCTACACGTGCTCGCCGGTGCGCTGATCATCGCCGCGGCCGTCGCGGAGATCTGGCTGGGCATGGGTGCCGCAGGCGCGTGGCTGTTCGGCGTCTACGGCGCGGGTGCGGCGGCTTTGCGGGTGAAAGCCGATGGAGTGGAAAAGCTTTGGTCGGGCGAAGAACAACTCACCGTCCAGTACGTCACCCCGGTCCTGCGTGATGGCTTTCTCTACGGGTTCGAGGGCCGCGTGGATACCGGCCCCAAGCCCGAGTTGCGCTGCGTGGAACTCGCCACCGGCAAGGTGAGCTGGAGCACGTCCCGCGTCGTACACGGCGGCATCATCCTCGCCGGCAGCGACCTGATCATTGTCTCCGACAGCGGTGAACTCGTCCGGGTGGCCGCCGATCCAAAAGCCTTCGTGGAAAAGGCCCGCGCCCAAATCCTCGGCCGCGAAGGCCGCGCCCAGCCCGCCCTCGCCGATGGCCTGCTCTTCGCACGCGACAAGACCAGGCTGGTGGCCGTGGATTTGTTGAAGAAGTAATTTCTGCCGGGGTATCGTTTGGTAATACGCAGGCACTGAATTTCGTGGCCGTTCTCCCTCACCCCGGCCCTCTCCCGCTGGGAGAGGGAGCCACCAAGTCCGTCGTGGTTGGCATGCGATGGCGATTAGACTAAAGCGGCCGAAGTTTCTCCCTCTCCCAGCGGGAGAGGGCCGGGGTGAGGGAGAATGCGTCCGGTGACTAAATGCGAGAATTCGACCGGAGTATCTCCATCATTGGCAAAAGCTCAACGAACAGATTATTTCGGACTGTTTCAACTTGGCCTCTGGGCTTTTCAGCAGTCTGCGAACAAAACACCCCGGAACGCCGGATCGCAGCGCCCCGATTCGACGGCGTTACCGGCACCCAGTCACACCTTTCTCTCCCTTCCCCGTCGCTTTTTACTCGCCAAGTTTTCCCCTGGCAGGCAAACAATTCCCCTTCGCATGAGCGAGCAAATCGTCATTCTCGACTTCGGTTCCCAATACACGCAGGTCATCGCGCGTCGCATTCGCGAGTGCAATGTGTATTCCACCATCATCCGCTACGACACCCCGGCGGATGAAATCGCCGCGCTGGCCCCGCGCGGCATCATCCTCTCCGGCGGACCGTCCAGCGTGTACGCGGACGACGCGCCCCTGCCGGACAAGGCCATCTTCAAGCTCGGCGTGCCCATTCTGGGCATCTGCTACGGCGTGCAGCTCCTCGCGCACTTCAACGGCGGCAAGGTCGAAAAAGGCCAGAAGCGCGAATACGGCAAGGGCACCCTCACCGTCCACGATGCCAGCTGCGCGCTCTTCGAAAACCTCCCGGCGACCCTCCAGGTCTGGAACTCCCACGGCGACAAGCTCACCAAGCTCCCCAAGGATTTCGGCGTCGTCGCCACCACGGAGAACAGCGATTACGCGGTGATCGAGCATCGCGCCCGCCGCATCTTCGGCCTGCAATTCCATCCCGAGGTCGTGCATACCCCGCGTGGCCGTGAGGTTTACAGCAACTTCGTCCACGGCATCTGCGGTTGCGGCAAGAACTGGACGATGCGCAACTACTTGGAGAAGGCCATTGCGGACATCCGCGCGCAGGTCGGTGACGAACGCGTCATCCTCGGCCTCAGCGGCGGCGTGGATTCCAGCGTGGCGGCGGCCCTCCTGCATAAGGCCATCGGCGACCAGCTCACCTGCATCTTCGTGAACAACGGCCTGCTCCGCGCCAAGGAAGCCGAGGTCGTCCAGGAAGTCTTCGGCCGCAACTTCAAAGTGAAGCTCCAGTACGAGGACGCCACCAAGCTCTTCCTCACCAAGCTCAAGGGCGTCACCGAACCCGAGAAGAAGCGCAAGATCATCGGCAAAGCGTTCATCGATGTCTTCCAGTCAGCGACGAAGAAGGCCGGCCAGGCCAAATTCCTCGCGCAGGGCACGCTGTACCCCGATGTCATCGAGTCCGTGCCCATCGCGGGCAACCCGGCGGCGCTCATCAAGAGCCACCACAACGTCGGCGGCCTGCCCAAGAACATGAAGTTCAAGCTCGTCGAGCCGCTCCGGATGCTCTTCAAGGACGAAGTCCGCGTGCTGGGCCTCGAACTCGGCTTGCCGAAGGAAATCGTCTATCGCCAGCCCTTCCCCGGTCCCGGCCTCGCCGTGCGCGTACTGGGTGACATCACCGCCGAGAAGCTCCGCATCGTGCGCGAGGCGGACGCCATCGTGGTCGAGGAGATGAAGGCCAGCGGCCTCTACTACCAGATCTGGCAGAGCTTCGCCGTGCTGCTCCCGTGCAAAAGCGTGGGCGTGATGGGCGACGAGCGCACCTACGACTTCACCATCTGCGTGCGCGCCGTGGAGAGCCAGGACGGCATGACCGCCGACTGGGTGAAACTCCCCTACGAAATCCTGGAGAAGCTCTCGACCCGCATCATCAACGAGGTGAAAGGCGTCAACCGCTGCGTCCTCGACATCACCAGCAAGCCGCCCGGGACGATTGAGTGGGAGTGAGACAAAGTCAGAAGCACGTTTCCAGGTTCCCGGCAAAAATCACACCGCGCGTTGCGGTGTGGTGGGCGTTTTCGGATCGAGCAGATAACCGGCGCGGCTGAACAACCGGTCAAGACGGTCGTACTCCGTTGCCAGAAAAGTCGCCAGATCGGGCCAGGAATTGACGACGCGCGCCGACCGGCGCAACACCCGGTGCACCTGCGGATCATCCGGGGTCATGTAGATGGGGGAGCCTTCCTTGACGTACGAACCGAAGAAGATCGCCCCGGCGGGCAGGCCCTTGCGATAGTTCAGGAGATCTTCCTCGTGATGGGTGAAGAGATCGAACGGCTGGAACTGGGCGGAATCGTCCCGTTTGTAGTGCGCCCTGATCCCATAGAGGGCGAGGGAACCAGCAAAAAGGTAAAGTCCATTGCACTCGCGGTAAAGCTGCTGCAAGGGCGCGGGCAGCACGAGCTTGCACGCCTTCCACCGGTCCTCGGAAACCGGCGCAAAGTACGCATGCAGATACGCCTCCGGGAAGTCACGCGGCGTGTGTGCGACCAGGCGCGAGCCATTGTCCGCCGTCCGCGTCCCGAGGTGCTCCCATTCCTGCAAACGTTGGAGGACGTGTTCGATCATAAGATTGGCAGCAGCGATAAGCCGGAAGAATCTTTAGCCACGGACGGAACACAGATGCAACACGGATGGGGACGAGCCCAACGCATCCTGCCCGGTGGCTGAACGCCGCCACCCAACGGTGCTGCGGAGTCCAGAGGCCCACGGCGTACGGTGCCGTCCCTCCGGGACCCAGCTCCGCTGCGCTTCAGGCACATGTGCTCAGACGCTTCCAGCCTAATTGCTGCGGCTTGGGCAAAAGGAAATACCCCCACCAAGACACTACTTGGGTTCAGCCGCCTTTGGCTTGAACAGCGCGCGCGCCTGGCTGGCCAGCCGTTCGTAGAGCGCCCCAAAAGCCCGGGCATCCGATTCCCGATAGAAATGGAGAAAGGCACCGTTGGTTTCGAACAGATTCAGGACTGTTTCACCGTTCCACACCACTTCGAGGTCGCGTGACCCTCGACGATAGCGGGTGCCCACGAAGCCGACTTCCGGACCGCGTCCCTTCTTGACCAGGATCTCAGTCGCCCTGCCTTCAAGCAGGTCCCGGCAAAGGTTTTTCGAGTCAAAGGGGCGCGACTCGACCCGATGATAGAGGCTCTTGCCGTCCTTGTAGTCGTACTCGACGCGGTGAACCTGATTGGAGGTGAACTCCCACGTCTCCCGCAACTCCACCGGGACAAGCTCTCCGGAAGCCTGCTCATCTCGTTCTCCCAGGCACGCGCCAAGGCGGATGATCATGCCCTCGGGCAAGCTGCCGGAGGCCCGCCCCTTTTCCAGCAGGAGCCGGACCTCCTCCAGCTTCAGCTTTTTGCCTTGGGTGGCGGATCCCTGGTCAGCCCAAACCGAGCCGGAAACCGCCAGCCACCCAGCCAGCAGCGCCAGGGCACGAATCGGGAATTCGAGTTTCATGATGGGTTAGACGGGATGCGCAATGGTTTACTCCGCGTATTGCCCCAAAGTCCAAGCCGGGCGAAAAACTTCATTTTCCAATCCATCCCGACACAGAGATTGAGCACAAGTTACTCAGGCATCGTTGCTTCGGCAGCCTCCTTCAACAACTTGGACGCAGCAGTTCGAACCCGCTCCGAATCAATTATCCGAAAAAAGGCCGCCCAATCTTCGTGGAGCCACTTGTCCCCGTGGGCCGCATCCAAAACGATTTCAGAATACGCTGCCATCTTGCTCGCACCTTGCGCGCAATCGAGCTCACCGGACACGAGCCCCTTACAAATCGTGATGATTTCGCCTCCCCACGGCGAACGGTACCACGGAATACCAGCCGAGGCGTCGGCCCCGCATTGGAACCATAACTGGCGTCTCCTCCACTCAGGCGAACCTCCACCATGCTTGCATGGCATGCACAATCCGTCGGTTCTGAGGGCGGTCGCAGCCAAGATCTCCGCACCGCATGCTCTGCACTGGACTTTGGGTTCGCTCATATGTTCCTCATTTGGTGATTGTTGCCGGCAACGCCCGGCCATCTAACAGAACTGGAACCTCAAAAACGCTTGGTTGGCCAGTAACGGGCATGTCGTTACGTGAGAATCCAACCAGGTAAATCCAGGAACCTTCGTAAGTCGGGCGCAACCGAAACCCTGCCAGATTCCACCCTTTAACCTCAGGCAAGAGCTGATGCAATCGTTGGCGAGCTGCTCGCTCCGCCTGCCGGAGAGTTACCGGCGGAGACTCTGCTCCAGAATCCCATCGAGGGGCTTGTCGAAAAATGCCGCGGGTCGCCCGAAAGTAATAAGTCGCACCTTCAAAATTACACTCGATGACATGTAACACCTCGCTATCAGCGGGGAGTGGTGACCGGGCGGTCGCACGGCTGCCAGAGTGCTGACACGACGCACAACAAACTAACAGCACGCTGAATACAATCGATCTCATGGGTAAAGGAATCCGCTGAAAGCCACACGAAGGCGAACCGATGGCAATCGCACCGCACCGCCGCTGCCCACTGTAAACATGGGTAAGCCTCGACTTTTGAATCTCAATCTTCCTGCCACACTGAAGCTTGGAGTCATAAAGTGATTTTATTGGTGGTCATGTCGGCAGGTTATTGACGAAGTCAGGCCTGTCCAGCGTGATTTAGGAGACCGTCTTCGACAGACGCATCTGAATTACTTGCAGCACGTCGCGAAGGAATTGAATCCCAACGGGATTCCGACGCTCAGCCCAGGGTTGCGAGGCACGAGCTACCCTGGGTCAGTGTCCGCAATTGCCTCCAACCCCAACGGGGTTGCGGCCCACTTGCGGGTCGTGCGCGCGACACCCCTTGCCACAACCCCGTTGGGGTTGTTCCTCCCTCTTCCATGCCACCCAAGGTAGGCGCTCCGGCGCCAACCTTGGGCTTTGGGCCACAGCCCCGTTGGGGCTGCCGGAAACAGACTGCGCCCTTCACCAGTCCACCCGATTCTTGCGCCTTTGCCTCCGCGCCCCTTTGCGCCTAACCTGCGGGCGTATGAAGCCGTCGGGCCATTCCCATTCGCATGACCATGCCGCCGAGCCGTTGTCCGATCTGACGTCGCGGCTGCGGCAGAAGTCGCGGCGCATCACCGGGCCGCGGCAGGCGATCCTCGACCTGCTGCGCCAGCACCGGCACCCGATGACGAACAAGGAAATCCACGCCGCCCTCGCCGACGGCGGTTGTGACCTCGCCACGATCTATCGCTCCATGCATCTGCTGACGGAAATGGGCATGGTGAAGCGCTTTGATTTCGGCGACGGCGTGGCGCGGTTCGAGCTGGTCACGTGCGACGAGCATGCGCATCACCATCACCTCATCTGCACCTGCTGCGCGGAGGTGGTGGAAATCGACGACTGCTTCGCGGCGGAGCTGGAAGCGCGGGTCGCGGCGGCGCACGGGTTCAAGAGCGTGACGCACAAGCTGGAGTTCTTCGGCGTGTGCCCGGAATGCCAGCACGCAGGCCACTCCCACGAGAAACGCGCGCGGAAGAAGCCGTGCGGGTGTTGAGTTTTAGCCACAGATTGACACAGATGGAACACAGATGATGGGGAAGTGCATCAGGGACACGCGGCGTGTCTGGGTTGCTGCACTTAACGGACTTAGCCGGACCGAATCATTAGCCACGGATGAAACACGGACGGAACACGGATGGGGATAGGGTGAATACTCGTTTTGTCGCAGTTGCCTGCCGGCCCCAAATGGTAGGGGTCAAGCAGCGGTGCGCAGCGGTCCCGGCACCCTTGGCTCCGTGTTTAATCCGTGTTCCATCCGTGGCTCAACTGAATCG
>RFSE01000214.1 GCA_009924135.1 Pseudomonadota bacterium
TCGGGGCGCTTCAGGAAAGTTTGCGGGCGCCTCCGTGGCGCGGCGGCGAAAACGGAAGTCAAATTCTGAAACGGGGCGTTTTTTGACGGGCTGCTAACCGAAGAGTGAGCTTCCCTATGGAGCTCACGCCTCTCATTCTCGACCGGGTCAGGTGTCAAAACCTCGACTGGTTACGCCAGAATGGGCCTGCCAGCCTCTCATTCCAAACGCCCGCATGCTGGCCAAAGTGTTCGCCACTGACAACGTACAGTTGGGTACATGTACTTTCAGGTTTCGAGTCTAAAAGTACCACCACAACCAAAGCACAGAACTTTACATCAATGAACTAGCGGTAACAGCAGACGGGGGCGGCACTGGTGCGCCATCCAACACATTTGCCCCCCACACACAGGACTAGCCGAGACAAATCGCGTGCGAGAATAATTCATTCGACTTTTTAATATGCCACTCTTCAATCTTCATGCCGTTGACAACTTTGACTTGGTGCGAGGAGTAGCACCAAGAAATGTCAGCAATCAAGCATTGGCTACCGTGCGTGACCTGCACGAAGTGGACGAAATCGAGTCTTGGCTACAGGCGATCCTGTTTGACACTAACCACACACCTCATGGTCCTTCGGAAATCGTCGACATTTTGACTCACAAAGTATCCGTACGAGGCCGTGAAGGCTTGGCGGCATTCATACTGAAAGGACGATCCTTTCCAACAGTGCGTCCACCTCATGCAGCGCACCAGATCTTTCGACTTGAACGTATCGAAGGATTAGATTTCGCAATTTTGGCGGCATCAGGGACTGTTTTAGACGACGTTAAAGAGCAATTCGTATCCACTGCGGTACGCATCAGAGCAGATTACTGCTTCTTGGATTGCCACGACTTAGCAAGACTGTTCATTGCGTTCGGATACATCTGCCCTCGCGACGGCGTAAAGATCAGAGGTGGGCGCTGTTCTTGCGGCTATACTCCTGCAAATCGCACTTCGAACATACTCCAACAAGCTGCACTTGCTGAGCTGCATGCAACACATAACCTTAACCAAAGTTCGGGCGCAGTTATCTTGCCTACTGCTTCTGGTAAGACTCGAGTGGCAGTGCTCGACATTTTGCGAACCCAAGCACAGCTTGTTGTTTATGTTGCACACTCCCATGAAATTCTAGAATCCGCCCAGGAAGAATTTTTGAAGGAGTTTCCATCTGAACAAGTGATGCGGTTTGACGAACGTCCAGTTCATGCGAATCTTCGCCGCATCAACCTCATCACCGTCCAGTCCTTGGCGCGTAATTTGGACGTATTCCAAGGGTGTCATGTAAATTACATGGTTGTTGACGAATTTCACCACGCCGCCGCACAAAGTTACCGGCGATCCGTCGATGCTTTGCGGCCTGCATTTTTACTTGGTTTGACAGCCACTCCATTCAGAAGCGACCAGCAAGATGTGCTCAACCTGTGTGATAATAATATCATAGTCAGCTATGAGCTACGCCAAGGCATCGAATTTGGAGTTCTTTCGCCTTATCACTATTACGGTTGTTTTGATAATGTCGATTATTCTAATATCCGCAACATCGGCGTCAGATATGATGTAACGGACTTGGAACGCGCCTTAATCATTCCCGAGCGCAATGCTGCGATCATTGCCAAATGGAGGGAGAAGTCCGATGGAAAGCCAACCTTAGCATTTTGCTGTTCCCAAATTCACGCCCGCCGAGTTGCGCAGAGTTTCCAAAATGAAGGGGTTGCGGCGGAAGTGTATCTCTCAACGAATTCACAAGATTCCCGCGCCACCCTCCGTGCTCAATTGCGTGCGGGAACAGTTAAAGTTCTGTGCGTAGTTGATGTCCTTAACGAAGGGGTAGACCTCCCTTTTGTCGAATCCCTTCTTTTTCTGCGTCCCACAGAATCAAAGCGAGTTTTCTTCCAGCAGTTGGGTCGAGGTCTCAGACGGTTTGTTGGTAAAGAGCACTGCGTGGTAATCGATTTCATCGGTAACTTCCGCAATGCCTACACCGTAGTGGAAAACTTGGGTCTTGAACCTTTTGAGCAGGGCGACCCAGCCACCGAAACGACTAGTGTACGCTCAGCAAAAGAAATTTTAAACCTTCCGACTGGTTGTGTCGTGGAATTTGAGGATCGAGTAATTGATGTCTTTGGGTCTCAGACTATGGATCCAAGGTTCGCGACCCGTCAAAACATCGCACGCATCCTAATTCATCAATATAGGAAAATTGAACGTCGAATCGGCCATCGACCCACAAAACTGGACTTGGATCGCAGCTGCGTAATTGGCAGCAGATTTTACACAATGGTTTTCGGAAGCTGGAGAGATTTCGAAAACCGCATGACCCAAGATAATCAAACAAGACGAGTTTAATGGTTGCTGTGAATGCACCCCCTCGCAACAACCGGCTTTTTCACAGACCCATTCACGATTTCAGTGGCTGCATAGCAAATTGCCCCTGCTTTGGAAACTCGCATCGGCTAGTATGTTCTATTTGGAGCCGAAGTAACGATCTCCAAAGGGGGTGGGGTTGACCCGGCTTTTCACGGTCCTATCCTCCCTTGGCCCACGAGGACCACCATTGGGCAGGAAGATTTTGTCCCAATCTTTCTGACCCCATTTTTCTGACAAATCTTCCAGCCTCCCATTTTCCTGCCCGCAATCTTCCTGCCAAAGCTTCGGCTCCGGAGTTGGAAGTGGAATTGGGGGCAATGGAATTGAGGGTCCAATTCTTCTGCCCAAAATTCTCCGGTCAAATCCGGGAAAATGCATTCCTCACGATCCTATTCGCAACCTGAAGGTTGCGACTACGGTCAGAAACGTTTCGGCAGTGGCAGGGGGTCTTCGAGATCGGGGATGCCGTTGCCGTTCAGGTCGTTGCCGGGCTTCAGGTAGTTCGCCAGGTCGGGGAGCCATTCGCGCTGAGTCTTGAGGATGGCCCACAGGTGAACCGCCAGCTCGGCGCGCGTGAGGGGCAGGTCCTTCTGGCGCGCGAGGCCGGTATTTGCCGGCAGCTTCAGCGCGGTGAGCCAGCGGTGCAAGGTGCCCCAGTCCACCGGAGTGTCCGGATTGAAGGTCGGTTGCGGCGGACCAAATTCGCCCCACGTCATCATGGCTTCGATGGCCTGGCGGTCCGGGTCGGTCGCTGGCACGTCACGGAAGCGCGGCTCGGCGGGGGCGGGAAACTCCTTCGCGTCTGCGAGCGAGCGTTGCAGGCGCACGAGGGAGCGCGCCAATTCGCGCCGCGTCACGGGCTTCCACGGTTGGAAATCGAGGCTGTCCGCGTCCGGTTGCCAGATGCCGCGCACGGCGAGGGCGTTCACCGCCTCGAAGTGCAGGTCGTCCGGCGCAAGATCGTGGAAGGGCCAGAGCAGCACACCCGGCCCGCCGGCTCCGCGCACCAGGCGCTGTTGCAGCTCACGGAGACGCAGCCAGTCGCGCGCGAGGTCGCGGGGCTGGAGCGAATCACGCAGGCACAGCCACGCCGCCGTCCCGACCGCCTGGCCCACGTGCATCATGTGGCCGTGCAGCCGCACCGCGCTGCTCACCACGCTGGAGTAGCCGACGTTCTTCGAACAGCCGAAGAGGCCATCGCGCTCGACCGGCACGAGGCTGCGGTAAGGGAACATCGCGCGGTCCGTATCCGTGTGCCAGTTGCGCGTGGGCGTGTGGACGAACTGCCACGGGCCGTTGGGATCGTCGGTCAAAAACTTCCGCCGCGTCGGGTGGAAGTCGATGTTGAACTGAAAGCCGAACACCGCGTCCGGCACCATGACCTTCGCCCAGCGCGGGTTGCGGTCCGTCGCGCGGATGTCCTGCTCACGCAGCATGTAGAGGGCTTCCAGCCGCAGGCCCTCGCGCACGTAAGGCTTCGGCGGCAGCCGGTCCGGCGTGCCGAATTCGTCGGTCAATTCCATGTGCCGGAAGCTCTGCGGGAAGTCGCCGACGCGGTCGTGGACCTTGGTCTGCAAGTGATACACCAGCCCGAGCGAATGCTGCTTCGCATCCGCGAAGACAAGGCGGCGCTGCGCTGGCGTCATGTCCGCGAGGTTCTTGCGCGCGGCTCCCGGCTCGGTCGCTTCGAGCGCGTCCGCGACCCGCTTGGGGTAATTGAAGATCGGATAGTCCTGCACCGGCCAGTTGAGCAGGGTCTTCTCTGAGCCGATGGGAAAACCGTTATGCCAGCGGTCCACGAGGCGGCGGTGCGTGTAAACGCTCCAGCCGGCCGGCGAATAAATGCCATCGGCCATCGCGCTGTCCACGAAGGGCGGCGTCTTGTCGAGCTGGGCAAAACTGCGCGCGTCGTAGCCGATGGGCGGCGGAATCGGCGACGCCCCGGCGGCTTCGCGGAGAACCACGCACCACGAGAGCGGGTTCATCTCGTTGCGTTCGTCACCGGTCAGTTTCTCCGGCGCACTCGCCTCGCCGAAGCGGGATTTCAAGTCCGGCCCCGCGGCATACTTCGCGCCGCTCAGACGGATGACATCGCCCCAGTCGGACGAATCGGCGGTGAGCTTGGCGCGGACGTGAAGTTGGGCGGCATTCAGGTCACTGGCTGCCCCTTCGCCTCCAGCACGTTTCTGCGGCGTGAACGCCGCGCTCCGGGCGAAGGTCACGCCGGTCACGCGCTGACCCTCGGAAGTCACCTTCACCGGCTCCCAGCCGCGCAGGATCTGGATTTGCTTCGTCCCCTGCTCCGTGTAGGGCGCGAGCAGTTCCTCGAAGAGTCGCGCCGCCGCCGCCGGCTCGACGGTGTCCGTGCCGCAGTAGGCATTGCCCGGCGTGGCGGTGCCGAACTGCTTCGAGTTGTGCGCGCGAATGAGCCGCATGACTTCGAGGAACAGGCCGGAACGCGGGAAGTTCACGCGCTTGCCCCGCACGGTGGTCCACTCGTCAATGCACCCGACGCCCTCGGCGCTGAACTGCCCGCCCAGCCAGTCGATGTCGTTCACCAGCACGATGCGCGGGACGCCCAGGCGCGCGGCCTGCACCGCCGCCGCACAACCGGACTCATTGCCGCCGACGATGAGCAGGTCGGCCTCCAAGGTGCGCTCCTCAGCCGCAAGGCCCCGCAACGCACAGACAAACCCACACAGGACGATGGCTAAAAGGCGAATCACGGGACGATGAAAGCCGTTGCCCGGCCCCGCCGCAAGTCCCGGCCCTCGGCACCACGGGCGCATCTCGACACTGCCCCCGAGGTACGAAATCTTCTGGAGCGCGGCTGTGTCGCGGAGACCAGCCGCAGCGGCTGCGCTGGGCAGGAGGCGTTGAGGTGTTCCGCCGCCTCCGGCATTCTGATGATGCTGCGGCTGATCCCGCGCCGAGCGGGACACAGCCGCGCTCCGGGGGCAGTGCCAAGATGCGCCCCGGCACCGCCGGGCCGGGCGCATCCCGGTTTCTTGCCGCGCGGAGGCCAGCCAGCGCCCAAAGCATGCGTTGGCCTCGGGTGGCACCCGCGTCTCGCGGGTAGTTTTCGGCGTCCCGCCGAAAACTTCGGACGACGTGCGTCCCTGGGTAACCGTATGCAACAGGTCTCCGTACGCCAGCGGTTCGGGCGGGACGCCCGAACCGACCCGCGAGACGCGGGTGCCACCCCAAAGCCCAGCGTGCCCGTCAGGGTTGGGTTTTCGGACGTCAGATACCGGGGGCTTCGCCAGGCCGGGAAAAGTGTTCCATCCGGCAGGAGAAAAAAGCCGGGATGAACCCGGCCGGCCCGTTAGGTTGAAAATCGGCTCGCCAAATCGCCGCGTTTCTCCAAAGTGTGCGCCCGTTTATGGCCGCACCCGTGTTCATCGAATTGCAAAGCACGTTGCTCAACCTCGCTTTCGTGGAAAGCGCGTATGTTGAGGACACCACCCTTTACGTGGCCGTCCGCGACGAAGTACACGAGTTCGAATATGAGGAGGGCGAACAGGCCAGCCACGCGCTCATCGAACTCCGCAGCCTCCTCGGCGACCGCAACCTGCTGCTCGGCTCCATCAAGTAATCATCATGTTTACCGGCACCTACACCGCCATCGTCACGCCCTTTCACGCCAACGGCGAACTGGATGAAGTCGCCCTCGAACGCCTCGTCAAGGCCCAGATCAAGGGCGGCGTCGATGGCATCGTCCCCTGCGGCACCACCGGCGAATCGCCCACGCTCAGCTACGAGGAGCACATCCGCGTCATCGAGCTGTCCGTGAAGTACGCCGCCAACCGCGTGAAAGTGCTCGCCGGCACTGGCGCGAATTCCACCAGCGAGGCCATCTACCTCACCAAGGCCGCCGAGGAAGTCGGCGCGGATGGCTCGCTGCAAGTCGCCCCGTACTACAACAAGCCGACGCAGGAAGGCCTCTTCCAGCACTTCAAGGCCATCGCCAACGAAACCGAACTGCCCCTGGTGCTCTACAGCATTCCCGGCCGCTGCGGCGTCGAGATCGGCGTGGACACCGTCAAACGCCTCGCCGGTGAATGCCCGAACGTCGTCGCCATCAAGGAAGCCGGCGGCTCCTGCGATCGCGTGAGCCAGTTGCGCGCGGCGCTGGGCAAGCACTTCAACATCCTCAGCGGTGACGACTCGCTCACGCTGCCGTTCATGAGCGTCGGTGCCGAGGGCGTCATCAGCGTGGCCAGCAACATCATCCCCCGCGAGGTCAGCCACATGGTGGACTACTTCCGCGCCGGCCGGCCCGACGCCGCGCTCAAGCTGCACGCCAAGTACTATCCCATCTACAAGGACCTCTTCATCGAGACCAACCCGGTCCCGGTGAAGGCCGCGCTGGCCATGCTTGGCCAGATCGAGGAGTACTACCGCCTCCCGCTCGTGCGCATGAGCGCGAAGAACCGCGAAGTGCTCAAGGCCACGCTGAAGGCGTGCGGCATCCTCAAATAACCTCTTGCCCATGACCATGTGAGCGACGCACCGCCCTTTGATCTCGCCGCCGCTCACCGCTGGTTTTCCGCCGGTTGCTTCAACCGCGTCTGGATGTTGCTCGAAAAGCCCGACCGCACGCAGGACGAATGCGAACGGATGATTTCCCTGGCCCATGCGTCGCTGGCCCATTGGCGCGAGCGGACGGATTGCACGGCCCGGAATCTCTCGATCGGCTACTGGCAGTTGTCCCGCGTTTACGCCGTGCTGAACCAAGCCGAGAACGCCCGGCACTACGGAGAGTTGTGTCTCACCGCGAGTGCGGGCGAAGCGCCGTTCTTTCTCGGGTACGCGCATGAGGCGTTGGCCCGGGCCGGCCAGATCACCGGTAATCTGGCGGCCGTTCAGTCACACCTGACGGAAGCCCGCCGGTGTGCCGCGCTGGTGACCGATGCAGAGGAACGGGCCGCCCTCGAAGTGGACTTGGCGCAGATCGAACGGCAAAATACGTCCGCCGCGCGGTAGAACGACCACCTCGAATCCCCCGCGCCGCTGGACTTTGCTCGAAAGCATTCCTAGTCTCGCGGCGTCCAACCTGCGTGCCATGAAATACACTGTCCTCCGCCTCACTCTCCTCTGTGCCCTCTGTGCCTCGGTGGTTCACCCCTTCGCCGCCGACGCCCCCCGCGTCTTCCGCGCCGGGGCCGCCACCAGCAACATCACGCCCAAGCTAGGCACCTCCATCAATGGCAACATGTCCGATGGCAAGGCCACGCACGTTCACGACGAACTGCACTCCCGCGCCATCGTCCTCGACGACGGCACCACCAAGCTCGCCATCGTCGTCAATGACTCGTGCCTCGTCCCGCGCGAAGTCTTCGACGAGGCCAAGCGCCTGGCCAGCGAGGCCACGGGCATCCCGGCCAGCCACATGCTCATGTCCGCCACGCACACGCATTCGGCGGCCAGTTCGGCGTCCGTCTTCCAGAGCGAGGCGGACATGGAGTACCGCGCCTTCTTCGCCGTGCGCATCGCAGATGCCATCCGGCGGGCGAACAACAACCTCGCACCCGCGCGCATCGGCTGGGGCAAGGGCAGCGTCCTCGGCCAGGTCCACAACCGCCGCTGGCACATGCAGCCCGGCACGGTCTTGAAGAACCCCTTCGGCACCGAGGACCAGGTCAAGATGAACCCCGGCATGAAGAATCCTGCGCTGCTCAAGCCCGCCGGGCCCACCGACCCCGAGGTTTGGTTTGTCACCCTGCAGCGCACCAACGGCCAGCACATCGCGCTGCTCGCGGATTACAGCCTCCATTACGTGGGCGGCAATCCGGGCATCTCCGCGGATTACTATGGGGCCTTTGCCGACCGCATCCAGGAGCTGCTCCAGGCGGACCGGCAGGACCCGCCCTTCGTCGGCCTCATGGCCAACGGCACCAGCGGGGACATCAACAACATCCCCTGGCGCGACGGCGACACCAACAAGTACGCCCCCGGCCAGAAGATCAAGATCGTCGCCAACGCCGTCGCCACCGAGGTCGCGCGTGCCCTGCCCGGCGTCAAACTCCACGACTGGGTGCCCCTGGCCGCCGCGCAGAAGGAAATCTCCCTCGGCGTGCGCAAGCCCGACCCCGCCGCGCTGGACCGCGCGAAGGACATCCTCGCCAAGGCGCCAAACCAGTTCCCCCGCCTCAAGGGCCTCGACGAGATTTACGCCCGCGAGACCGTCCAGATGGCCGACTACCCCGACCGCGTGCAACTCATCCTCCAGGCCCTGCGCATCGGCGATCTGGCGATCACCGCCGCGCCCTGCGAAATCTTCGTCGAGATCGGTCTCGAACTCAAAGCGCAGAACCCCTTCCCCGCCAGCTTCACCATCTCCCTCGCCAACGGCTACAACGGCTACCTGCCCACCCCCGCCCAACACGCCCTCGGCGGCTACGAAACCTGGCGGGCGAAAAGCAGTTATCTCGAAGTGAACGCCTCACCGCAGATCACGGCGGGGCTGCGGGAGCTGCTCGGACAGTTGAAGAAGTAGGTGACGCGTTCCGCCGCAGCCAAAGCGACAAGACCGCCGAGGTTCAGCCACAGATGAACACAGATAAGAGACAGGGCGAAGGCGATTTCATCACCGCCGTTCCCTCTGGCTGGATCAAGACGTAGACTTGTCCCGGCTGAAATTCAGCCGTACGGCGGAGCAATTCCGGCATCAGCGGACGCGTGTCCTCGAAACGATTCGACCGGGCGCGCAACACCACAATGGCGAAGGGCAAATCTTTGAGGCTCTGCTGATGCGGCAGGCTTTTATCCATGGTGACAAAGATGTCGTACCGAACGGAGTCATACCAACTACTGGAATACTCTGGTCGAATCCCCGATTTGAACCAACGAACAGTTTCTCCCAATTATCCTGACA
>RFSE01000215.1 GCA_009924135.1 Pseudomonadota bacterium
GCCCGTGACGGGCGTGCCACTGCCGCTGTTATCATACGGCGGGACTTCAGTGATCTGCACCCTGGTCGCCGCGGGTCTCCTCCAAAACATCTACCTGCACCGCAGGTCTTACTAACCCATGAGCAATCGTTTCTCCAACCGCCGCGGCACCCACCGCTTCCGTCCGCCCGGCGGCCTCAATCCCAACGCCAAGCCCGACCGCGCGGCGCTCCAGGCCCGCCTCGCCGCCACCGGCGGGGAAAAAATCAGCGGTGACGAGACCGTCTTCGCCCGCGGCCGGGAGCATGAAATCCGCCGTTCCGAAAACATCGCCGCCGGCCTGCCCGCTGAAGGTGACGCCCACGCCTCGCCCAAACCCGCCGGTCGCCACGATTACCGCGAGCCCAATCTCGAAACCCCCGAGGAAGTCAACGAGGAGGCCGGGGAGTTCCGCCCCGTCGAGGTGAAGGAAAACCCCAAGGGCATCATCGCCACGATCCGGCACGCGGCCCAAAAGGTCGTGACCAAGGTCAAGAAGTTGATGAAGCCCGAGAAGAAGGTCCACAAGGAGGTCATCATCAACGCCGAGTCGCTCGAAACCCGCGTCGCGGTGCTCGAGGACGGCCGGCTCGAGGAGTTCACCATCGAGCGCACCACTGAGGACCGCCTCGTCGGCAGCATCTACAAAGGCAAGATCCGCAACCTTGAAGACGGCCTGAAAGCCGCCTTCGTGGACATCGGCTTCGAGAAGAATGCCTTCCTCCACTACTGGGACATCGTCCCGAGCAACTTGGACAGCGGCGTTGAAGTCGTCGAGCGCGACAAGAAGACGCCGCCCAAGGAGAAGCCCAAGGTCACCCAGAAGGACATCCCCCGGCTCTACCCCAAGGGCACCGACATCATCATCCAGGTCACCAAGGGTCCCATCGGCACCAAGGGGCCGCGCGTCACGACCCACCTTGCGCTGCCGGGCCGTTACCTCGTCCTGCTGCCCAACTCCGACCAGTCCGGCATCTCCCGGAAGATCGAGGACCACGAGGAGCGTCAGCGCCTCAAGAAGATCCTCCGCAAGCTCAACATTCCCGATGGCATGGGCGTCATCATCCGCACCGCTGGCGAAGGCCAGCAGGAGCGTTACTTCATCCGTGACCTCGCCTTCCTCATCGAGGAATGGAAGGCCGTGCAGGAGCGCATCGAGAAACAGGGCTCGGCCACGTGCGTCTTCCAGGAACCCGACCTCATCGAACGCACCGTGCGCGACTTCCTCACCGAGGACGTTGAACGCATCGTCATCGACGATAGCCGCCAGTTCGAGCGCATGCAGACGATGATCGGCAAGATCTCCAAGCGCTCCATCGGCAAGGTGAAGCTCTACAACGAGCCGCAGCCGGTCTTCGACCGCTTCGGCATCTCCCGCCAGCTCGAAGCCGCCTTCTCACGCCAGGTGCATCTCAAGAGCGGCGGCTATCTCGTCGTGGACGAAACCGAGGCGCTCGTGGCCATCGACGTCAACACCGGCAGCCACAAGAGCAAGGAGCAGGACAAGGACAAGGAACAGACCATCACCAAGGTCAACCTGGAAGCGGCCGAGGAAATCTGCCGCCTGCTGCGCCTCCGCAACCTCGGCGGCCTCATCGTGCTGGACTTCATCGACATGCGCCACCGCCGCGACCAGCAGTCCGTCTATCAACGCGTGAAGGACGGTCTCAAGCGCGACCGCGCCAAGACCCACATCCTGCCCATCTCCCAGCTGGGTCTGATGGAGATGACCCGCCAGCGCCACACGGAGAGCATCCGGTCCACCGTTTATCACGACTGCCCGTACTGCAAAGGCCGGGCAAAGGTGAAGAGCGCCCTGACCATGAGCGTGGAGATCCAGCGCAAGCTCCAGGAAATCCTCAAGAAGCGTCCGCGTGATGAGAGCGACTTCCAGCTCCGCATCATCTCGCACCCGACGGTGCTGGACCGCCTGCGCAAGGAGGACGAAAAGATCCTCATCGAGATGGAGAAGAAGTTCTTCGGGAAGCTCACCTTCCGCGCCGACCCGGCGTTCCATGCCGAGGAGTACAAGATCCTCAACGCCGTCACCAACGAGGAGATGGCCTCCGTGGGCGCTTGAAGCATTCAACGTAATCCGCGCGCAAATGCGGTTGTCATGGCCGGCAGGGACGGTATCCTGCCGGCCATGCGCTTTTTGACTGGTTGGATTGTCCTGCTGCTGGCCGCAAGCGTTGCGCTTGCGCACGCTGCGGAGGGCAAGATCATCAAGGTGCTGCCCTTCTTCCTGGATTTGCAGGGACGGCAGTCGCTCTCACCCAGCCTTTTCGAACGCGACGCCTACCAGACGCACCTGCGCAAGCAGCCGAAGGAAATCAGCACCATGCGGTTTGACGTGCAGTGGTCCGGCCCGGGCAAGGCCGCCAGCCCCAAGGTACGCGTCGAACTGCGCGGGAAAAAGCCCGGCGCGAAACCCGAAGTCGTGGAAGCCCCCGTCAAGGCGGGCTGGTTCGGGAGCACCTGGTCCACCGTGACGCTGGACAAGGCGGTCTATGAGCAGTTGGGCGGCGTCGCTGCCTGGCGCGTCACGCTTCTGGACGGCGAGACCCAGCTGGCGGAGCAAAAATCTTTCCTTTGGTGAACCCCCGGTCGGAACTCTCCGGCCCCATAACCATTTCAGGAGCATGAGCCAGCCGCGCAACCCCATCATCGTCGCCCTCGACGTTCCCAATCTGGCCTCCGCCCTCACGCTGGTGGACCAACTGGCCCCGGCGGTCGGCGCGTTCAAGGTCGGCAAGGAACTCTTTGTCGCCACCGGGCCGGACATCGTGCGGCGCATCCGCGACACCGGCGCGTCCGTGTTCCTCGATCTGAAGTTTCACGACATCCCGAACACCGTCGCCAAGGCCATCGAGGCCGCCGTGCAACTGGATGTGCAGATGCTGACCATCCACACCTCCGGCGGGCTGGCGATGATGCAAGCAGCTCAAAAAGCCGCCGTGGACGCCGCGCTCCGCACTGGCAAATCCCAACCGCTCGTGCTGGGCGTCACCGTCCTGACCAGCCTGAACACCAATGACCTCGACGCGGTCGGCGTTCCGCACGATGTCGGCAATCAAGTGGAGCGGCTGGCGAGCCTCGCCGTGAAGGCGGGTTTGGGTGGACTGGTCTGCTCGCCGTTGGAAATCACGCGGCTGCGCGAGATTCTCCCCCACCATGTGCAACTGGTTACCCCCGGCATCCGCCCGGCCGACAGCAAGGCCGACGATCAGAAGCGCACCCTGACTCCGAAAGAGGCCATGACCGCCGGAGCGAACTGGCTCGTCATCGGCCGCCCCATTTGCGCCGCCCCGAACCCGCGCGCCGCCGCCGAGGCGATCCTCGCTTCGCTCTGACGCGGTTCAAAGTTTCAGGTTCCAGGTTCAAGGTTCAAAGTTGCCGTCGGCGTCCGGACGCCCCAGGTCAACTTTGAACCTTGAACTTTGAACTTGGAACCCAAGTCGAAACGACTTGCGCCTTGCAGTTTACGCAGTGGCCGGTAAGTTCGCTCGCGTGTCGAAACCGGTGAAAAAGACCAACCAAGCCAAGGCAGTAATGCTGGGCGTTGGCTTGGATTCCGATGGCCACAAGCGCGTGACCAAAGGCGAGAACTTCACCCTCGTCGGCGGCTCGAAAGACACCCACGAGCAGATGACCGAGAAGGCCATCAAGATCAACGAGAAGCTCAAGCAAAAGGGCAAGCAG
Organism: Pseudomonadota bacterium; assembly: GCA_009924135.1. Taxonomy (GTDB): domain Bacteria; phylum Verrucomicrobiota; class Verrucomicrobiia; order Limisphaerales; family SXTU01; genus SXTU01. The sequence continues at coordinate 3,721 of RFSE01000215.1, forward strand.
CTCGAAGATGTCTCGAGCGAGGAATTCGACGACATCGCGCACTCCGTGGGCCTGCACCGGAACAACCCGCAATCGAACTGAACCTTCATGGGCGCTGACAAACATCCCTACCTCTTCCTGCTCGTCTTCTTCGTGATGGCGGTGGGCTTCGCCGTCGGCCCGCTGATTCTGGCGGCGCTGTGGGCCCGGATTTTCTCCCCGGCCAAACCCGGAGAGATGAAGAACGCCACCTACGAGTGCGGCCTCGAATCGAAGGGCGACGCCTGGGTGGCCTTCAAGTCCGAGTACTACCTCTACGGCATCCTGTTCCTCCTCTTCGACGTGGAGACGATTTTCCTCCTGCCCTTCTGCGTGGCCTTCACCGGCCTGCCCATCGGGGCCTGCCTGGCCATGTTTCTCTTCGTGCTCCTGCTGGTCGAAGGACTGGCCTGGGCCTGGGTCAAGGGAGTGCTTACCTGGAAATGATGAATTCAGAATTCAGAATTCAGAATTCCACTTCGAACGCTGGCAGGCGGCCTCTGCCCGTTCACCATTCGCAATTCGACATTCGCAATTAACCTCATGGACGACGGACTCCGCAACGAACTCAGCAAGCAAGGCGTCGTGGTCGTGAAGCTCGAGGAGCTTTACAACTGGGGCCGCAAGAACTCGGTCTGGCCGCTCTCCTTCGGCCTCGCCTGTTGCGCCATCGAGATGATGGCCGCCAGCATGGCGCGCTATGACCTCTCCCGCTTCGGCGCGGAAGTCTTCCGCCCCTCGCCGCGGCAGGCCGACCTCATGATCGTGGCCGGCACCGTGACCAAGAAGATGGCCCCGCAGGTCGTGCGCCTCTACAACCAGATGCCGGAGCCCAAATACGTCATCGCCATGGGCGCGTGCGCCATCTCCGGCGGTCCCTTCAAGCAGGGCTACAACGTCCTCAAGGGCATCGACAGATACATCCCGGTGGACGTGCACATCCCCGGCTGCCCGCCCCGGCCCGAAGCCCTCATCCACGCCTTCATGACCCTCCAGCGGAAGATCGACGCCCAGAAGCTCACCGGCCCCAACCGTGCGCGCCACCTGAACGCCGACCTCCCCAGCGAATTCCCCATCCCGCTCTTCGGCGAGCACGACCTCGTGCCCGCGAAGAACCCGAACGTGTGGGAGCCGGCGGTGGTGGTGAGGTAAACAGTCCAATAGTTCTCAAACTGGGGTGTAAAAAGGAGGTGTTGAAAAATGACAACACTATTTGCGGAGGTGGATTCAAAGCAGTTTAGCAATGTGGCGGGCCAGATCTTTGTTGCCGTATTGATGTTGGCGGGAATCATCAAATGCTGGCAGTTATTTAGACGTCCCACGACAAACAGCAAATGCGCCCTTTCCCTTGGGCTCATGTTGACCAGCCTGCTTGTGCTGGTGCTCCTGCCGCATTCACCTGGAAAGCCGTCCCCATTTACTCCCGTTTCATTCCTGATAGGCATGATTAGCTTCCTGGTCGCAGGCGCAGCTGGAGTGCTCGCCGTCCTGGGACTTGTGGAATGTGCAAAAGATAAAGACCGCTACTTGCAAGGACGGAGCCAGGCCTTTTTGACTTTGTTCTTGGGTTTGTGTTTAAGCATTCCCGTCGTAACTGGAGCATGGCGGGCCGCCAACGCGAACCGGCTGACGTTGCCTTCCCAGCCAACCCCCGGCTAATCGCTCACCAACCAGGAATTTAATTTCACTTACCAGGCACCGGCTCACCCATGGGTGCAGATGGACGCCCAACGCTTCAACCGCCTTGCCAAGCTGGCCTTCATACGGACCAGGCCGCAGACCTATTTCATGATCATTGCAGAAAAGACCGGTCGGACCGACTTCAACAACCACACGCTCGCCGAGGTCGCCGTCGGGAACATGCGCAGCGGCAACGCCTCGGCACGGGTGCTGGACCAAACTCCGGACCGGACGTCCCACCTGGGCTTTCAGCGGATCGAAGCAGAAGCCCAGATGGCGGGCGCAGGTAAAATATCCTATTTTAGCTGGGTCTGCGCCACCAACGGCTGGGCTTACCAGTTGGTGACGTGGGGCCCGGCGTCGGATCGTGATCGTTTGAAGACGGAGGCCGCCGAGTTCGCAGGCCGGTTTGAATTGAGCGACCCCGCGCGGCGGGCCACCCTGCCCGGCCAGGGTTTTACCGAAGATTATTCCTCGACGAATTACCAGTTTAACATCCATTGGAAGGATTCCTCCTGGCGCCCTTGGAATTCGATCACCACCCGATTTCCTGGGGTAACCACGGGAGCCTTGCACGCCGACGATGCCGCCCTGGTCGTAAGCGCCGTGTCCTTGTTTGATTTGAAACCCCATCCCGAATCAGTTTATTCCGGCATGCTCGCCACCTTGGGACTGACCATGGATACGGATAAAGCCATGGAACGCCGCGCCGTAAGCGAGAAGGGAATGACCGGGGTGGAACTCCAGATCAAGGCTCGATCTGACACGGGCTCCGAATACACCTACCGGATCAAGATCCTCCAAGGGGCCGACATTGCCTACCTGGCCGGCGCTTGGGTGGAAAGCAAGGATCCCCGCCGCATGGAGTTGCTGGCCGACGGTTTGGGGCGGGTCGAGTTTCTGGAAGGAAAGCGGCCGCTGCCAGAGGTTACGGGCTGGGACGCCCAGGAGAAGCGGGTTCACCGCATGGCCTTAAACGGGATGGGGACTTTTTACTTTCGTGCCGGCCAGTTTGATCTGAGCGCTCCATTCTTCCGGAAGGCAGTGGAGCTGGACGGCACGCAAACCAACACGCTTTACCTTTCAAATTTGGTCCAGGCTCGGTCCAATGCGGGCAAGCTGGTTGAGGCCCTGACTGAGCTTGAACAACATCCCGAAACGGTAAAGGCCCAGCCGGATCTGCAAGCCTCGCGCGCGTTTCTTCAGGGCCGGCTGGGGCAAAACCAGTCGGCGATCAGCAATTACGCACTGATCTTCGCCAACGGATACCGCGAAGAAAGTCATTTCAAAGAATATGTCAAACTGCTGGCCCAGGCCCAGGAACCGGGGCAGGCACTGGCCGCCTTGGAGAAGTTTCTGGGCCAGCGCGATACGCCGGATTTGCGCATCCTGCAGGCCGCGCTCCTAAAACGGCTGCAGCGGCTCAAGGAGGCAACCGCAATATTGGAGTCGCAACGGTTGAAAAGCCCTTTCCATCTGGGCATCGCCGAATCGTTGGCGGATGCGATGATCCAGGAAAATCGGTATTCGGAAGCGCTCGCGTTATCCGAGGAGCTGATTACCCAGCGGGGCAACCTGGCCAACGCCCACTACTTAAAGGGACGGGCGGAATTCGGCCTCAAATGGTATCGGGAGGCCAAGGAGTCCTTCGAGCGGGCGGCCAAGGAATCCCCGACGGACACGGAAATAAAGACCTTTCTCGACCACGTTTCCGGCATGCTGGGTGAAGGGGCCAACTCTGCGATCAAGGAGCCGATTGCCCCGGTGGAGCTTCCCGCAGCGCTATTGGCGCCGGTTTCGACGGAAGTGCCCGGCGGGGCAGCGGAATTCGGCGGGTTTTATCCCCAGCGCATCACTGCCATTGCCTATGTAAAAGGCAAGGAGAACAAGACCACTGAATATGTCCGGGTCAAGACCTTGAACGCCGCCGGCGTGTCCTTGTTCAGCACGTTTCAAATTCCTTTCAACCCCCTGGGCGAGGAAGTGTACGTCAACCGGCTGGAAGTACGGGATGCCAAGGGAAGCCTCGTCAGCACAGGCAAAGTTTCCGATTATTATCTGTTGGACGACCGTTCCAGCACCATGGCGACCAGCCGGAAGATGCTCAACATTCCAGTCTCTGGCCTTCAGCCAGGACATAGCATCGAACTGGTCACCACCCGTCGTGAGCTGGGGCGGGCGGACGAATTTCCCCTCTACCAACATAATTTTTCCCGGGTCGTTCCCGTCCGGGAAAGCCTGCTCTTCGTCAGGGGTGATACGGCCTCGCTGCAGTCGGAAAGCACGCCCGCGATGCAGCCGGAAAAATTGCCGGACGGCTTGCTCTGGCGCTGGAAGGAACCAGTGGTCATTCGGTGGGAACCCATGCAGACCTGGATTTATCAGGACTCGCCGACCGTCTGGCTGAACGGCCGCGCCTCCCGCTGGCCCGCCTTGGCGACCAACTATCTTATGACCATCAAGGACCGCCTTGCACCGTCAGATGTGGTCACGAGTCTGACCCGCCAGGTCACCTCCGGGATGACCAACGACGATCAGAAGATCACGGCCGTGGCGCGGTATGTGCAGACGAACTTCGTCTATAGAGCGGTGGAATTCGGCCGGCGCGCCCGTGTACCCCAGGCAGCCGCAACCGTCCTGAGGGACAAACATGGCGATTGCAAGGACCATTCCGTGCTAGTGCAGCAGATGCTCCGTGCCGTGGGCCTCCCTGCCCACCTGGCCCTTGTCAGCGTCTCGACCCCGTTAGTCAAAAACCTGCCTTCACTGGACCAGTTTGATCACATGATCGTTTACGTTCCCACGCCGTCCGGCGGGCGCTTTCTGGACTGCACGGACAAGGTGGGGGATCTCCAAGCCCCGGTTCCCTTGTCACTGGCCGGGGAGGAGGTGTTCGTTTTGGACGAATCACAGCCACGGTTCATTCCGGTGCCGGAATATCCGCGCGACGCAAGTGTGATCCGGACGGAGCGCCTGGTGAGCGTCACCAATCGGACCGATGCGGTCATCAAGGAAACGCTCACATTTACCGGTGCCCAGGCGTTGCTGATGCGTCAATCGCTCCGCGGTCAGAGCCCGGCAGTACGCCGCACGATGATGGCTGGCTGGCTCGGCAGCCAACTCGGGGAAACGCTCCAGCTTGAGGAGGAGAATCTGATGCAAAATGATGCGAGCTTTTTGCTCCATCTCACCTATCGGGTGACCGGTCTGTTTCAAGAATCTGGTGGCGAACTGGTCGGACAGTTGCCGTCCGTGGTTGAGAAGGCTTATTTGACCCCGCAACTCGTTGATAAACGCCAGACCCCCTTTCAGTTGAAAGTTCCGCTTGTCATGGAAGGGGTTGTTCGCATTTCGGTTCCCGCCGGATACCGGCTGCGGGCATTACCGACACCGGTTGAAAATCTGGAAAACCGCTTCTTGAGCTGCCGGCTTACCTCCGAATTGGATAAACAGGGCCTTCGTATCAACTACCGTCTGCAACGCCCCGTTGGCCGCTATGCTGCCGCAGACTATGCCGGTTACTGTCAGGCGCTGGCTCAGGCGTCCGTACTGCTCGGCCCCAAACTGTCCAGCGGTTTGAGCGCGCCCTGAACGTCGCCCGTTCAGGAGTTTACATCCCCTACGCGACTTCAATTCGGGCCATGCTCACGATCGATGTCCCAGAACGGTAAGGTCGAGAGAAAAGCAACTCCGAGCTGAACGTCATTGCCAGCCAATGACGACCAATCTACTTTGCGCTTACAGTAATAATCCTAAAAACGGCAGTAGCAGGCACGCTCCGCCGACGGTGTGGCAGTTAGTCACGCCGGAGGCATAGCATTTGTCGAGTTCTTCGGCCTTGGGGCACG
>RFSE01000216.1 GCA_009924135.1 Pseudomonadota bacterium
TCCCTCTCCCCCACTGGGGGAGAGGGAAGCCGGTCCCGCACGCCGCCGTCCACAACCTTTACGGCTCCGCCATGGCCGCAGCCTCGCGCGAAGGGGCTCTGCTCGCCGTTCCCGACCAACGCCCCTTCATGCTTACCCGCGCGGGCTACGCCGGCATCCAACGACACGCCGCTGTGTGGACCGGCGACAACAGTTCCACCTGGGAACACCTCACCGAGTCCATCCCGATGCTCCTGAACCTGAGCCTCAGCGGCGTCGCCTTCTGCGGAGCGGATGCCGGCGGATTCCTCGACCATTGCACCGGTGAATTGCTGGCGCGCTGGACGCAACTGGCCGCGTTCACGCCGTTCTTCCGCAACCACTCGAACATTGATACACACCGTCAGGAGCCATGGGCCTTTGGTCCGCAGGTGGAGGCGCAATGCCGCGAGGCGATCACGCTGCGCTACCAGTTGCTGCCGTATCTGAACTGTCTCTTCGCCGAAGCGCATCACACGGGCGCGCCCATCATGCGACCGCTGCTTTGGCATCATCCGAATGATCCCAAGGCCGTCGCGTGCGAGGATCAGTTCCTGCTCGGCGAGAGCCTGCTGGTTGCTCCCATTCTGCGGCCCGGGGCAACTGCTCGCAGCGTGTATCTGCCGCGCGGGTTGTGGTTTGATTTCTGGGGTGGCGTCATGGTGGAAGGCGGGCAGCACGTGGTTGCTGAGGCCGTGCCAGAACACATCCCGGTCTTTGTGCGGGCGGGTGCAGTGCTGCCCACGGCGGCACCGCGTCAATTCATCACGAGCGAACCCGATGCAGTGGTGAATTTGCATGTCTGGCCACAGGGTCGCAGTGCGTTCACCTGGCAGGAGGATGATGGCACAACGCTTGGCTACGAGCGCGGCGAAATCTCAGCGCGTCGCATCGAATTCAGCGACCGGGGGACGAACCGCGAGTTGCTGTTGGGCGCAGCCAGCGAAGCCTACGCCAGCCGAGTGGAAACGTGGCGCATCATCCTCCGCGCGGCACACCGGCCGTATCGCGTGTGGGTAAACGGGCAGCGGACGGAAGGCGCGTTCGATCCCAACCTTGGCGTGTACCTCTTTGAAGTACCCAATACGCCCGAGCCAATCAGAGTTAAGTGGCTGTAGCAAGGCGGCGGCTGGCGTCCTGCCTCCCGCAGAGGACGGCATCCTGCCGTCCGAATATGGGGCTGCGAGGGCAGGGGGATCAGTGTGCCTCATACCAATTACTGGAATACTCTGGTCGAATCCCCGATTTGAACCACCGAACGTTTTCTCCCTCACCCCGGCCCTCTCCCGCTGGGAGAGGGAGCCGCCCCGCCCGGCCTCGTTAGCAAAAGGCAGCGCTTGGTTGAAGGCAGCCGATGATTCTCCCTCTCCCAGCGGGAGAGGGCCGGGGTGAGGGAGAACGGCTGCGCACGCTACAACTCGCCGCATCTTACCAAACTATTCCCGTAGTTGGTATCGGACGTTTCCATCCGCCGGACAGGACGCCCGGCTCTACCGCAGGCGAGGACGCCTGCCGCCACACTCACACCACCTCCACCGGGCACTTCGGAATTGCATCCAAGAAGGCCTGGCCGTAGCGCTTGTTGAGCACGCGATTGTCCAGCACCACAACGATCCCGCTGTCGGTCTTGGTGCGGATGAGGCGGCCCACGCCCTGCCGGAATTTCAGGATGGCTTCGGGCAGGCTGAATTCACTGAAGGCATTGCCACCGCGTGCCTCGATGGTTTCGATGCGGGCTTCAATCAGCGGATGATCTGGCACGGCGAAGGGCAGGCGCGTGATGATGACGTTCGAGAGCGCCTCGCCCGGCACATCCACGCCCTGCCAGAAGCTGTCGGTGCCGAAGAGCACGCTGTCAACATTGTCCTTGAACTTCTCGAGCATCGTCGAGCGCGGCGTGCCGGTGCCCTGGATGAAGCATTCGAGGCCGAGTTCCTCGAAGAACGGCTGCATCCGTTCCCCGAGTTCCTGCATGAGCTTGTAGTTGGTGAAGAGAACGAACGCCTTGCCGTGCGTCTGCCGGATGAAGTGTTTTACCCAATGCTCCAACGCCTCCCGATAACCGGGCTCGCGGGGATCGGGCATCTTGTTGGCGACGTAAACCTTCATCTGCCGCTCGTAATCAAACGGCGAACCGAGCTGGAGCGGTGTGGCGCTCTCCGCCCCAATGCGACGTTGAAAATAACTGAGCGATGAAGCCGCGGGTCGAGAGCCGAGGGTCGAGGGCCGGCTCTCGACCTTCGACTCTCGACTCTCGACCCGCGCGCTCATTCCCAACGTGGCACTCGTCATCACCACGCTGGTGTCGCTCTCAAACAAACGTCGCCGTAGATACTCCGCCACGTCCACGGGCGCGGCGTTCAGCGAGATGTTGCGCTGGGATTTGCCGCTGCGTTCGACCCAATATACGTAGTCCGGCCCGGCCTGGCTGATGAACGTGGCGATGGCTTCGCGCAGTTCCAGCAGGCGGCGGTTGCACTCCATCAGTTCCTGGCCGGTGTCCTTGTCCTCGGAGGTCTTGACCAGTTCGCTCACCGACTCGCGCACGCGCTGGAGTGGCAGGGTCACGGTGTCCTTCACCAGGTCAGGCTGGCGGATGCGCAGCTCCTTCCAGTCCCGTCGTGCGCCGTCGCCGCCGCCGAAGCGGGTGCGGGCCTCCGGCTCCCGGCTGCGCTCGTTGAGCGAATTGCAGACCTCCTCAACGCTTTGAAAAAAGGTCTCCGCCTCGGCCAGCAGTTCATCCACGAGCTTTACGGACTTGCCCTGGCGCAACGTGGCGAGCAGTCCCTTGCCGGACTTGGGGTTCCACAGGCGGTTCAACGCAAAGCGCATCTGCCCGCTGCTCACGCTCAGCCCGATGTGCTTGGCCGCGACGTTCTCGACCGTGTGGGCTTCGTCGAAGATGAGGAAATCGTTTTTGAAGAGCACGCCGCCCTCCTGGTCTTCGTCCACGCCGCCCAGCAACGTGAAAAAAAGCGTGTGGTTCAGCACCAGCACGTCGGCGGCAAGGATGCTTTTGCGGGCGCGCTGGAAGAAGCACACACCGTGGTCCTTTGCGAAGTCTGATTGGTGCCCGCAAATCTTCGGCGAGCACAGGCCGCGCTCGGAGCAGACCTGCGCCCAGACCTTGTGGTCCGGCTCCAAATCGAAGTCCGACAGGCTGCCGTCCTTGGTTTCCTTCGACCAATCGAAGACACGTTTCAGCTCCTCGATCTCCGGTGAGGTAAACAGATGGTCGGCCTGCTGCATGGCCTTGTGCAGCCGTCGGGAACACAGGTAGTTCGCCCGGCCCTTGAGCATGGCGAAGCTGAATTTCACCGGAACCGGCAGTGCTCCGAGCACCGCCGTAAGCATCGGCAGGTCCTTCTGCGTGAGCTGCTCCTGAAGATTGATCGTGTGCGTGCAGACCACGGCCTTCTTCTGTTTTGCGACCGCGAAGAGGATGGACGGGATGAGGTAAGCGAGGGACTTGCCCACCCCCGTGCCGGCTTCGACGACCAGATGGCCGCGCGTTTCGAGCGCCCGAGCCACGGCCACAGCCATCGCCTGCTGCTCGGGGCGGAACTCGAAGTTGCTGGCTTTCGAGAGCAGTCCCGTGGGGGAAAAGATGCCCGCGACCTGCTGGACGAGGTCGGTGCCGGAACCGGCGGGCTGGTTTTCAATGGCGGCAATCACGGACGCCGCAACTATGGGAAGCGGTGCGCATGGGTGGCGAGTGAAAAGGGAGTAGGATTCAGTGGAACTCGCGCTTAACACTCCGAAAGTTTTGCCCTGCCAGAGTCCCGTATTTTTAATCAAACCATTCTCGTAATCGCTGGAAAACCCCCGGGTACTCACCTTTCGCTTCTGTGTGCCTCGCAGAATGAACTTGACCGCAAAGGCAGACATCCTTCAACCACGGGCCAAATCAAATTCCCGGGATCAAAAGAGTGAAGACTCTTACCAGAGAATGCGCTGACACGAGCTGGAAACTTTAAACTTACGAACGAATGGACATCGTATCGCCCTGTCAACACTGCGGACAAGAACTGACATTTCCCGACACCATGGCGGGTGAGCAAGCTGCCTGTCCCCACTGCAATCAACCGACGGTGCTCGGGGTAAAGGCAGACACCCAGCCGCCTGGGTACCGCCAAGCAGCCCCAACCTGACCAATTGTCCTGATTGTGGCAAAAGCGTCAGTATACGGGCGGCGGCTTGTCCTCAATGTGGCGGCCCTCTTTCGCCTCCCCAACAGCCGGCAGCAGCACTCAATGCAGGGGGGCACGCTGTTGCAGCAACGAGCCAGCCGCAGAATCAGCGTGTTTTCAAATGCAACTGTCCGAAGTGCCAAAGTGAGAACACCGTAAAGTGCTCCGTCACCTATGCTTCAGGCAGTTCGACCGGTTCCTTTGGGGCGCTCACCCTCGACAGCAGTGGCCATGTGGGCTCGGTCGGTGGTTCCACGTCCAGCCAGACATTGTTGGCCAGCACTGTTGCGCCGCCGGTACAGGAAAAGGTGGGCTTGCTATGGGCGGGAGTCGTGCCCGGGTTCGTTTTTTCTTTGGAGGCCTGGGGATGATGATCCAAAGGAAATTCGGCGGGGGATTGCTAATGCTTGTGTTCGGAGGAGTGTTGCTGGCGCTTCCAATCGTCAAGGCACTGCAAATCAAACGGAACCGCCCCCAATTCGATCAGAAGCTCAAGGTTTGGCAATCGACTTGGATTTGTTTGCGCTGCGGGGCGCTGTTTGTGCCCTAGCACAGCTGCTCTGCGTCGGTCCCGTCTCTGCGGTGCTTTTGTCGTGGAACACCGCAGCGGCGGGTTCTTGACGTGAGGCATTCCTTCTTGGATTAGGCAGCCCCCGAGGTCTGGATAATGGCTGGACGCCTCCGGGCGCTTTGCGTACCGTCCGCCCAGTGTCGAATGCCGCCAAGTCCATCGCGGCGACTCCCCCGGCGGTGGACCTGCCGTTTGAGGAAGCGCTGCAGAAGCTCGAAGCCATCGTGGAAGCGATGGAGTCGCACGACCTGCCGTTGGAGACCTTGCTCACCCGTTATGCCGAGGGCACGCAGCTTGCCGCCGCCTGCCAGACCCGGCTCGCCGAGGCGGAATTGAAGGTGAAGCAACTGGAGCAGAAGCCCGGCGGTGAGTTCAACCTCAAGCCCGTTTCCGTGGGGGCTGAGGACTAGCGTTCCGACCGGCACGGGGCCGCGAATGCGCAGCCTTGCTCTGATTCCCTGATTTGCCTACCTTGCTTTTGTAAATTATGAGTCGATACCTTGATATGGTGGACAGCCCCGAGCACGTAAAACGTCTGACGACCGAGCAGCTTGCCCTGCTCGCCGAGGACATCCGCGAAGCCCTCATCACCAAGCTCGCCAAGGCCGGCGGCCATCTCGGCCCCAATCTCGGCGTCGTGGAGCTGACCATCGCCATGCACCGCGTGTTCAGCACGCCCAAGGACAAGTTCGTCTGGGACGTGAGCCATCAGGTTTACGTTCACAAGCTGCTGACCGGCCGCAAGGACCGCTTTCACACCATCCGCCAGACCGACGGTCTCAACGGCTTCGCCCTCCGCACCGAGTCCGAGCACGACAGCTTCGGCGCGGGCCACGCCGGCACCGCCCTGTCCGCCGCCCTGGGCATGTGTGCCGCCCGCGATCAGCGCAAGGGCGATGAACACGTCGTCTGCGTCTTCGGTGACGCCGCGCTCACCAACGGCGTTTCCTTCGAGGCGTTGAACAACATCGCCCACACGACGAAGAAGTTCATCGGCATCCTCAACGACAACGAGTGGTCCATCGCCAAGAACGTCGGCGCGATTTCCGGCTACCTCAACAAGCTGATCACCAACCCCACGTACAACGCGCTCCAGAAGGATTTCGAGGCCTTCATGCGCCGGATGCCGCGGGGTGAAATCACCTACAAGATCGGCCAGAAGGTCGAGGAAGCCGTCAAGGGCGTCGTCAAGGAAGTCACGCTCCGCCAAAACCCCGCCACCAGCGAGGACGAAGGCCGCGGCGGCTTCGGCAGCAGCCTCATCTTCGAGGAACTCGGGGTCCGCTACCTCGGCCCCATTGATGGCCACGACCTGCCCCTGCTGATCGAAGCTTTGGAGTTCGCCAAGAAGCAGGACTATCCCATCGTCCTGCATGTGCTCACCAAGAAGGGCAAAGGCTTCGACGCCGCGCTCAAGCACCCGGAGAAATTCCACGGTCTTGGACCTTACAATGCCGAGACCGGCGAGACCCCGCCCGCCAAACCCGGCACGCCGCCCGCCTATCAGGATGTCTTCGGCCAGACGCTCGTCAAACTCTGCCAGAAAGACAGCACCCTCGTCGGCATCACGGCAGCCATGCCCACGGGCACCGGCCTGAAGCACCTGGAGAAGGCCATGCCCAGCCGTTACTATGATGTGGGTATCGCCGAGGAGCACGCTGTCATCTTCGCCGCCGGCATGGCCACGATGGGCTTTCATCCCGTCGTCGCGATTTACTCCACCTTCCTCCAGCGTGCGTACGACTGCATCCACCACGACGTGTGCCTGCAGGATTTGCCCGTGATCTTTTGCATGGACCGCGCCGGCCTCAGCGCCAACGACGGCCCCACCCACCACGGCCTCTTCGACATCGCCTACCTGCGCTGCCTCCCGAACGTCATCGCGATGGCACCCAAGGACGAGGATGAACTCGCGGACATGATGTTCACCGCGTCGCTCCAGAAGCACCCGACCTTCATCCGCTACCCGCGCGGCAACGGCGAAGGCGTGCCGGTCAAGGAAGCGCCCGCCTTGCTGGAAGTCGGCAAGGCCGAGGTCACGCGGCCGTTCGCCAACTCTGGCGGCAAGAAAATCGCCCTGTTCGGCCTCGGCCAGATGCACGGCATCGCGAAGAAGGCCGCCGAACAGCTCGTCGCCGAAGGCTTCGACTGCGCCGTCATCAACCCCCGCTGGACCAAGCCGCTGGATGCCGGCACGCACGAGTTCATCGGGCGCGCGGCTGACCTGGTGATCACGTTGGAGGATCACGTCCTCATGGGCGGCTACGGCAGCGCCGTGCTGGAGCAGTTTGCCGACCAGCATATCACCACGCCCGTCGTCCGCATCGGCTGGCCCGACCAGTTCATCGAGCACGCCAGCACCGTGGACTACCTCCGCAACAAATACGGCCTCACCGTCGAGAACACCGTGGCGCAGGCCAAGGCCAAGCTCGCCGCCCCGGCCCAGCCGCAGGTGAACTTCAGGGCCGCTTAATAAACGTCCAGGGCCGCTTGTTGGCTCGGGCAAATCGGCCGCCGCGTTCAACGCGGCGGTCTTTTTCTGATTCGTTCTCGCCTCGCGAACGTCAACCAACAGCTGATGAATTCACGTTCTGTTTTTCGAACCGCTGCCTTTACTTTGATTGAGCTTCTGGTCGTCATCGCGATCATCGCGATCCTGGCCGGCATGCTGCTCCCGGCCCTCGCCCGCGCGAAGGAAAAGGGCAAGATGACCAAGTGCCTGAGCAACATGAAGCAGCTTGGTCTCGGCGCCTTGCTCTATGCCCGGGATTTTGACGACAAATATCCGTTGCACGAGATCGCTGCCGGCAGTCCTTTTCCCTCTACGCCCCTCGTCGATCAGTCCCGGTACGCGGCCGTTTACTACTCCAAGAAGTGGCTCGACTTCATTGATCCTTATCTGGGCAGCAATGCGGCCGTCTGCATTTGTCCCAGTGACAACGGACTGCTCCCCACCGATGCGACCACTTTCAAGACCACCGGCCCGCCGCTCACTTACGGCATGAACGTCTATTCCTTTTCCCTTGGCCCCATTCCTGCCCAGCCCCGCGAGCAAAACATCCTCGCCCCGTCGGCCAAATTCTTCATCGGCGAAACGGTCGGCCAGGTAGGCCTCTGTCACATCGGCCTCTGGTCGTTTGCCTCTTCGGGGCTTAAACGTCATGGCGGCGGCAAAGACGTCACGCCCGGCGGGCAGACGCAGAACAAGGGAGCGAACTATGCTTTCTTTGACGGGCATTCGGATTACGTCCTCAAGAAGCCAAGTTGGGAGGACGTTGCCGGGGTCTATCCGCCGACCGGCAACTGGCAGGCTCCCTATTCGAACATCGAACTCTACGCGCCCGAGTGGGCTTGCTGGATTCCCTGAGCCATTCGTACTTCCTACGATCGTGCGTTCATTGCTTCTACTTCTCGTCGTCCTCAGCCTCGGTCTGTGCGGTGGCTGCCGCCGCAAGCACGCAGAGGTGCCTGTGCCTCCGCCTGCCGCACCGGCTCCGGCCATCAGTACGGTCCCGCAGCCGGCCCCCGCTGCGGGTGCTCCCATGCCACCGATGACGGCCGAGATGATGATGAAATTTGAGGCCCGCTTCGGCCGCCCGCCCTCGAATTACATGGAGCTGTCCCGCCTGGACACGCCGCCGTCCCCGCCCAAAGGCAGGTGATCATCCCGTCCTTCGGTGGAAAGGAGGGGTGATGGTCTCGCCGGTGGCGGGGTTGCGGACGGGGATGGTCTTGTCCGTGGTGATGAACTCGTTGTTGAGGTAGAGAGGCCAGGTTTTCATCGGTCAAATTGCACTGTCAGTCTTCCGGGAAAGCTTTCGAAAAGTCATATCCGTTGGCGAAGTCCTCGGGCTTGTCCTCATCCATTTTTCCCAAAAGGCCGACGCCTACCATTTCAAATACGATTTCCCCGATATCTTCCGTGCGGTGAATCCTCAATTCAGCCAGATGAGCCCGGGCCTGCTTGCCGCAGCGCCTTATCATCAGCTCTCGGAAAGCGAGCAGTAGTTGGCTTCCCGTGACGTGTTGTTTTTGGTCTTTCTGATCAAGCCGGAGCCGAATGGCGTTTTGCATGGCCAGTTCAATCGAATCGCACACCAGAGAGTATGCTTCGAGCGGAAAACGTGGGGGCGTAACCAGTGCAGAAAAAAGCCTGGCGTGGCTCGCTGTGAGCTGTGCTTCTGGCGAATGACTGGACCAGTCACTCATCAAGTTGACGATTGATGAAATGCTGGCACTCTGGCTGCACACCTCACACAAATCCATCTTGGTGACCTGACCGCTGGTAGCATCGACCTGCGTCATGTGGGCCACGGCTGTTCGTTGCTGGCATTGCTGGCAAAGCATGGAACCGGAAACATTGTGTCGTCGCCGCCCACCCAATGCAACGACGCAACTCCGCCCAGCTCACGAAGCAGCCTTCGTCTGTTCGCGTACTCCTGCCAACCGACGCGGACGCGTTTGCTCCCTCTCCCCT
>RFSE01000217.1 GCA_009924135.1 Pseudomonadota bacterium
GGCCGGGCAATGTTCACGGTGAGGTCACGGCCGCCGAGGTTCTTGCCATGCAACCCGTCGATGGCCTTCTGGGCCTCTTCCGGGGTGGACATGGTGACGAACGCGAAACCGCGTGACTTGCCGGTCATGCGGTCGAGCATGAGGTTGGCTTCCATTACCGTGCCGAACGCGGCGAACGCGTCGTGCAGGTCGTTTTCCGTCGTGGCGAACGCGAGGTTCCCAACGAACAGCTTGCTGTTGTTCATGATGATCTGTTTCGTCCGCTCCTACTGCTCCGACTGTTCCCGAACATCGGGTTTCAAATCATCACTGAACACCGTTCACCTGACGATTCACCAAATCCTGCAACCGGCGCGACCGAATACGGAAGGGTTCTATGCGGGAATCGCCCGGTTTTGGCAACACGATATTTGTCACCCTCTCCAGCAATTCCGTACATACGCGGATGTCGTACATACGGAGACCGCTGCCAGCTCACGGAACAATTCATCAGCCACGGACGGAACACGGATGGGGACGAGGTGAGGCCGAACTCCGAAGTTGAAACCGCAGATGGCACGGATGACGCGGATGGGAAGGGCTTTCAAGCTCCGCGTTTGAGAACCCATCCAGCCGGTGGTGAGCTTGCGCAACGAGTTCCTTATCCGCGCCATCCGCGTAATCTGCGGTTTTCCTTTCGGAATTCGGGATGAGCCTTCGCCTGGTCGAAACTGCCTGACTGCACCAACCGGTGCGGATCAAGCAGCGGCGTAAGGCGGCCCCTGCACACGCGGCTCTGTGTTTAATCCGTGTTCCATCTGTGGCTCAACTGCATCGGCTTAGTAATTATTGAGCACGTCGATCAACTGGCGCAGCCGGGCGTAGTCATGCCGGTTGAATCCGAACGCCACGCGCTGCAGGTCAAGATGATCGCCATCCTCGGTCTCCTCGGGCGTAGGCGGGATGACATGAAATGGCTCGCCAATGATGATGTCGGCGAAGTCCTCATTGAGCGCGGCCAGCCCGGTGGACGACGGTGCGTTCTTGAGCCGGACGACCAGAAGGTCATGCACGAAACGCGTCGAGTGGAAGTTGCGATAGAAGCGGGCGACGTGCCGCACCGCCTCATCCACATCGTCGGTGATGTGATAGAGGCCGGGATCCTCGGGGGAGATGAGCTGGTTGCGCAGCAGATGCTCGCGGACATTCTTGTCCCAGGTTTTCCAATACGTGCCGCCGGGGCGGTCCACCAGCACGAGCGGCATGAGCTGGCTCTTGCCGGTCTGCATCAGCGTGAGCGTCTCGTAGGCCTCGTCCATCGTGCCGAAGCCGCCGGGAAACAGGGCCACGGCGTCCGAGTGACGGATGAAGATGAGCTTTCGGGTGAAGAAGTATTTGAAGGTGACGAGCTTCTTGTCCTCGGCAATGACGGGGTTCGCCGCCTGCTCCCACGGCAGCCGGATGTTCGCCCCAAAACTCCGCTCCACACCCGCGCCCTCGTGCCCGGCCTGCATGATGCCGCCGCCGGCTCCGGTGATGATCATGAACCCGGCGTCGGCCATCTTCCGCCCGAACTCGACCGCCTGACGGTACTCGACGGAATCCGGGGCCGTCCGCGCGGAGCCGAAGATGGTGACCTTGCGGCGGTCCGCGTAAGGGGCAAAGAGCTTGTAGGCGTAGCGCAGTTCGCGCACGGCGGTCTGGATGACCTTCACGTCGCCGCGATCTTGCACGTCATGCAGCAGTTTCAGCGACTGCGCGACCAGGTCCACGACCAGGTCTTCGTTCTCACCGCCGCCCTTGTACGCGATCAACTCGCGGATGCGGCGTTCCAACTCGGGCGGCGTGGACGGGCGCTGACGTTTGTCCATGGGCCAAGCGTAGCGGAAAGTCCGGCAAAGGCAACGTTGCGGCCCGCCGACCGGTCAGCCGGGCGCATGCCCGACACTGCCCCCGAGGGACGAAATCTTCCGGAGCGCGGCTGTGTCGCGGAGACCAGCCGCAGCGGCTGCGCCTGGCAGGAGGCGTTGCGGCGTTCTGCCCCCTTCGTAACTCCGACGTTGCTGCGGCTGATCCCGCGCCGAGCGGGACACAGCCGCGCTCCGGGGGCAGTGCCCCAAGATGCGCCAAGTCAACCGTGGTAGCCCTCCTCGCCATGTTCCGCGAGGTCGAGGCCGATGGTCTCCACCTCGTCACCCACGCGCAACCCATCGCAGAGGGCGCTCACGACCTTGGCCAGAATCACGGTCGCCAGAACGGACCACACCAGCACGATGGCCCCGGCCTTGAGCTGTTCCAGCCAGAGCGAGGTGCCGACGTAGCCCTTGATGCGGTCCGCGCCGAGGTTTGGGTTGGCCGCCGTGGTGGCGAAGACGCCCGCCAGAATCGTGCCGATCGTTCCGCCCACGGCATGCACGCCGAAAGTATCAAGCGAGTCGTCATACTTGAACTTCGCCTTGATCACATTGCACGCGTACCACGTCGCGGCACCGGCCAGGATGCCGATGAGCACCGCCACGCCCGGCGTGACGAAGCCGCTGGCCGGCGTGATCGTCGCCAGTCCCGCCACCGCTCCGGAACAGAAACCCAGCACGGACGGCGTCCCGCGCACGCAGTACTCGATCGCCGGCCAGGTGAAGCACCCGGCGGCGGCGGACAAGGTCGTCGTCACAAACGCGTTCACCGCCACGCCGTCGGCGGCCACGGCACTGCCGGCGTTAAAGCCATACCAGCCCGCCCAAAGCATCCCCGTGCCCACCATGCACAACGCCATGCTATGCGGCTGCATGGGCTCCTTGCCGTAGCCGAGGCGCTTGCCCAGCACGATGCACAGGGCCAGCGCGCTCCAGCCCGAGGTCATGTGCACCACGATGCCCCCGGCAAAATCGATCGCCTTGATCTTCGCGGCGTCGTTGCCGATGCCGTTCATCCAGCCGTCCGCGCCCCAGACCCAGTGGGCGGCGGGGAAATAGACCACGAACATCCACAGCACGCTGAAGAGCATGATCGCCTTGAACTTCATCCGCTCCGCAATCGCCCCAATGGTCAGCGCCGGGGTGATGATGGCAAACATCAGCTGATAGACCATGAACAGGCTGTGCGGCACCCATTGAGCATAATCGGGGTTGGGATCGGTACCGACGCCCTGCAAAAAGGCGTGTTGAAACCCGCCGAGCCAGCCGTTGCCCCGGCCAAACGTGAGGCTGTAACCGCAACCCCACCACAGCAATGACACCACCCCGGCCAGCGCCAGACATTGGGCCATCACGGAAAGAATGTTCTTCCGGCGGACCAGCCCGCCGTAGAAGAGCGCCAAACCTGGCAGGGTCATGAAGAGGACCAGGGCCGCGCTGGTCATCATCCACGCACTGTGACCAGGGCCACCGCCGCTGACTTTGGACTCCGCCTTGCCGTCGGTTACCCGCGCGGCGTTGTTCATGTAGGCTTCCAGATCGCCCACACGCTGTTCAATCGAAGGGGCGGGCAATTTCGGGGCTTCGGCGCTCTGGCCCGGGTGGGCAGACAGCACGAAACAAGCAGCGATAACAATAAAGTTACGGATCATGTTCATTCGAGAGGCAGGCTGGAATGGTTTTTACGGACGAAACGGACGCCTCAGACCGCCGCATCGCCGCGCTCATCGGTACGGATGCGGACGGCGTCTTCGAGGGTCGAGACGAACACCTTGCCATCACCGATCTTGCCGGTGCGGGCAGTCTTCACGATCAATTCGACGGCCTGCTTCACCAAATTGTCCGGCACAGCGAGTTCAATCTTGGTTTTGGGCAGGAAATCCACGGTGTATTCGCTGCCGCGGTAGATCTCAGTATGGCCCTTCTGGCGGCCAAACCCCTTGACCTCGGTCACGGTCATGCCGGTGATGCCGATGTCCTTGAGGGCTTCCTTCACGTCTTCCAGCTTGAACGGTTTGATGATGGCTTCGATTTTCTTCATGAGTTCAGATCGCGAGGCAGCGCCGCGCAGGGTTCATTGGGAACAAAGCCTGTCACGAACCAAATCTACGGATCAAATCATTTTGATGAACTGATTTCATTTTAACGGATTTAGCATGATTAGAAGGCCTCAAATGGCGAGCCGGTGCTTGAAGAATCCGCTCCTGGCAAGGTGATCCGGTTTCGCAAGCAAGATTTCGCTGAGCTGTCTGGAGCACGCCGGGGAGCCACAGTGGGAGCCTTCTCCCTTTGCGGAGCAAGGGGAGAAGGTGGCCGGAGGCCGGATGAGGGGTTCGGCCACCCTCACCCACGCAAGCCACCCCTCACCATGAACAGAGATTTTGGCAGGAAAATTTGGGGCAGGAAAATTAGGAGGAAAAATCTTCCTGCCCTTAATTTTCCTGCCCTAAATCCAGCTCGTCCGCCGTGGTTCAGGGGGCCAACGCGCGAACTGCTGGTTGGGAAAAATTCAAGCCTGGCGCTCATGAGGTGCCAAGATACCGAGCTCCACCCCAGGCCAAGGCGAACCGCCCTTTGGACTTGAACGCCTAAGCGCCCCGTGCGACTGTCCCGAAACCCAACCATGCATGCTGTCCCCCCTCAGCCCCGCCAAGCGGAGTTGACGCGCCCGGTCGGCTCAGCCCCGCGCGACGGTTTTACCCTGATCGAACTCCTCGTCGTCATCGCCATCATTGCGATCCTGGCGGGCATGCTCCTGCCGGCGCTTTCCAGCGCCAAGGAAAAGGCCAAACGCGCCGCGTGCAAAAACAACATCCGGCAGTACGCCATGACGGCGCACCTTTACGCGGGCGACTGGAACGACCGGCTCTTCGGTGGCAAGCGGCTCGGCGATAATGTTTCGCACACCATCTGGCTGTCGCAGGAAGGTGGTCAGGCGCTGCTGGACTACGTGAAGACCCATAAGGTTGCCGTGTGTCCCAATCTGCCGTATCCCTTTGGCAACGGCACCTTCGGTGCGACGCCCAACGCGCCGGACCAGCTCGCCTACAACGCGGGCCTGCGATGTTATCTCGACGGCTATGGTTACCTCGGCGGCTTCGTCGTGCCGCCTGCGATCACGAATTGGGTCGCGCCTTACCGCTCCAGCGACGATCCCACGCTCGTGCTCATCTACGATTTGAACGACTGGACTTACAGCGGGGTAAACAACTGGGCCGTCGTACCCCACGCCCGCGCGGGCATGCGCGGCGCGACGACCGGTTGGATCCAGCCCAGCAACGGCAATGACTGCCAATATTACGGTGCCACCGGCGGCAACGTCTGCCTGCTGGACGGCTCGGTGAGCTGGAAAAACATCGGCGACATGACCAGCCACACTAACGAATGGAGCGCCGGCGGCTCACCCAACGGCTACATGGGCATGTGGTGAGTTGTTCGTTCCCGTGACGCAAGGTGAACATCCACCCGGTGGTGCCGTCGGACCTGTCTGTTCGACATGACTAAACTAACCAATCGCAAGTCCGACCCGGCTTTTACGCTTATTTAGCTGCTCGTGGTGATCGCCATCATCGCGATCCTCGCCGGGATGCTCCTGCCGGCGCTCTCCAAGGCCAAGGCCAAGGCGCAGGCGACCAAGTGCCTCAACAATCACAAGCAGATGGCGCTGGCTTTCCTGGTTTATGCGAGCGATCAGGATGACCGCTACATCTGCGGCACCTTCGCCGCGAATGCCCAGCTGACCACGGCCCCCGACGTGTGGTTCAAGCTGTTGCTGCCTTACCTCGGCAACAACACAAACATGTACAAATGCCCCGCGCACTTCGACAACGGCACGTTTTACGCGAGCCTCCCGTATGCCGTCGATTACGTGGTCAATTCGCACATCATCCGTCCATCCGCCACGGCCTTGCGCACTACCCAGATTGACACGCCCACGGCCTACCTGGTGGCCACGGAGGACTCGCGGAACATGAACAACTTCAACTGGTCGGTTTCCGATTTTGAGTGGACGCGGAACCATTGGCACACGGGCAGCACCTACGGTCTCGGCCTGACCCGCCATAACAACGGTGCCCAAGCCGGCATGGCCGACGGTCATGCAGAATACTTCAAGATGCCTTTCCGTGACCCCAACAGCGCGACTCCGGTCACGCCGGACCTCGGTGCCATCGGCGACTGCATGAATGGCACGCCGGTTTGGAGCAACAGTGTCGCCGCCCCCAAAGTCTTCCTGCGGGCCACCTCGGCCGGGGATGCGATCGGGGGCAATGTCAACATGGGTTTCTGAGGCTTCCACCCCCAAAAAAAACGCCCTACAGCGTGATGCATGGTGCAGGGCCATGCCGTTGGTGGCTTCAGTCGGTTGGGTCACCGGGCGACCACCGGTAACACTTGTTTGCTGGACCACCTTCCCTGTTTACCGCCTCGCGCGGGCGTGACATAACCCCTTCATGTACTTGTCACCGCGCCTGCGCATTGGCCTTGCCGGCTTGCTGCTCTCCCTCTCGCTCTCCGCTGCCGACGCACCCAACCCGAAACTCCCAACTACCAACGCCAAACCAGGCAACTGGCCGGGCCGCCAGGCCGATGGCTCGGTGCTGCTGCCCAACATGTGGTCCCTCAGGCCCGCCGGCAAGCAGGTGGATCTGGCCGACTTCCCCGTCAACATCGCGGTGCATCCCGACGGCAAGTTTGCCGTGATCCTGCACGCCGGTTACAGCCCGCACGAACTGGCCGTGGTCGAAATCGGCAAGGCCACCGTCGCTGGCCGCACGAAGATCGAGGAGGCCTTTTATGGCGTCGAATTCTCCCGCGATGGCAAACGGCTCTACGCCAGCGGCGCCGGCAGCGAAACCGTGCGGTGCTTCGATTTCGATGCCAAGACCGGCACGCTCGGCAAGGAGCAGGAAATCCGGCTCCGCGCCGTGACCGAACGCGGCATTCCTGCCGGCCTTGCCCTCACCAGCGACGCGCAACATCTCTACGTGGCCAACGTCCTCGGCCAGCGTGTCGCCAAGGTGGATTTGACCGCGAAGACCAACGTGCTCGACATCATCGTTGGCCCCGGCGGAACAACCCCAAACTCCAAACTCCAAACTCCAAACTCCTCCAAACCGCAAACCGAAGATGAGGCGGCCATCACCAAGCGCGCGGAGGCGGCCCTCGATCCCGCCGATCCGACGGCCCCGTATCCTTACGCGTGCCGGCTGGATGAGAAGAAAGGCCGGCTGTACGTCAGTCTGTGGGCGCAGGCGCAGGTTGCTGTCATCGATCTGAAGTCCAACCAAGTCCTCGCCCGCTGGCCCACGGAGGACCACCCGAACGAGATGGTGCTCACCAAGAACGGCCAACTCCTCTACGTGGCCAACGCGAACCGCAACACCGTCACCGTGATCGACACCGAGACCGGCCTCACCACCGAGACCATCTGGGCCGCCCTGCACCCGCAATCGCCCCCGGGCGCGACGCCGAACAGCCTGGCCCTCACGCCGGACGAAAAAATCCTCTTCGTGGCCAACGCGAACATCAACACGCTGGCGGTCGTGGACGTGAGCACGCGCGGCAAGAGCCGTCCGCTCGGCTTCATTCCCACCGGCTGGTATCCCACCTCCGTGCGCGTCACGCCGGACGGCAAGAAGCTGCTCATCGCCAACGGCAAGGGCATCATCTCCAAGGCGAATCCGAACGGTCCGCAACCAGGCAAAAAGGCCGCGCCCGGTACCACGTCGGAATACATCGCCGGGTTGTTCAAGGGCACGTTGAGCGTGATCGATCTGCCCAAGCGTGCGGATTTCGAGAAGCAGTTGGAGAAGTACACGGCCACGGCCTACCAGTGTTCGCCGCTCAAGGCGGACAACAGCATCGCCACGGCCCGCCCGGCGGACAGCCCCATTCCCGGCAAGCTCGGCGAGGCCGGTCCGATCAAGTACT
This sequence comes from Pseudomonadota bacterium, assembly GCA_009924135.1. Lineage (GTDB taxonomy): Bacteria > Verrucomicrobiota > Verrucomicrobiia > Limisphaerales > SXTU01 > SXTU01. The sequence goes on from RFSE01000217.1 coordinate 7,824, forward strand.
GCATTTACATCGTGAAGGAGAACCGCACCTACGACCAGGTCTTCGGCGACATGAAGCAGGGCAACGGCGACGCGAAGCTCTGCATCTTCCCCGAGCGCGTGACCCCGAACCACCACAAGCTCGTGCAGGAGTTCGTGCTGCTCGACAACTTTTACGTGGAGAGCGAAGTCAGCGCGGACGGTCACGAGTGGAGCATGGCGGCGTATGCGACGGATTACGTGGAGAAGTTCTGGCCCCTCAGCTACGGCCACAACAAGACGAAGAAATACACCTACCCGGCCGAGGGCAACTTCCCCATCGCCACGCCCGCCGGCGGCTATCTCTGGGATGTGGCGGCGGCGGCCAAGGTGAGCTTCCGCAGCTATGGCGAGTTCGTGCAGAACGCGAAGAAGGCAGGCGATCCCGCGACCGCCCGGTTGAAGACGTTGCAGGGCCGGTTTGACCCGCTGTATCGCGGCTTCGACATGGACTACACCGATGTGAAGCGCGCCGAGCGGTTCATCAGCGAATTGAAGCGATTCGAGGGCGAGGGCGAGATGCCGCGTCTGCAAGTCGTCCGCCTGCCGAGCGATCACACGTCCGGCACGAGTCTCGGCAAGCACACGCCCACCGCTGCCATGGCGGACAACGATCTCGGGCTGGGCCTGGTCGTCGAGGCGGTGAGCAAATCGAAGTTCTGGGCGCAGACGGCCATCTTCGTCGTGGAGGATGACGCGCAGAACGGCCCCGACCATGTGGACGCGCATCGCACCGTGGCGCTGGTTGTCAGCCCCTACACGAAGCGTGGCGTGGTAGACTCCACGATGTATTCCACGAGCTCGATGTTGCGCACGATGGAACTCATCCTCGGAATGCGCCCGATGTCGCAGTTCGATGCGGCCGCCACGCCGATGTTTAATTCCTTCCAGCCGCAGGCCGACGTCCGACCTTACACTGCTTTGCCGGCCAACGTGGACTTGAACGAGCGCAACGGCAAGCTGGCCTGGGGCGTGGAGAAGTCTCGCAAGATGGACTTCACGAAGGAAGACGCCGCCGATGATCTGCAACTAAACGAGATCATCTGGCGCAGCGTACGCGGTCCCACGAGCAAGATGCCCGCGCCCGTGCGCGCCGCCTTCGTCTTCCCGCACGCGGCGAAGGACGACGACGATGATTAAAACCTTTCTACAATGCACGAAGACAAATTCCTCCAACTCACCGATGCCACCGGCGCCCTCGCTGTCATCGCGCCCGAACTCGGCGGCTGGCTGCTGCGGTACGCGCGGCCCACGGCCAAGCACGGGCTCGTGGACGCGCTGCATTTCAGCCAGGCGGTGGTGGACCGTTACCCGAAGGAGATGTGGGCGGGGAATCCGTTGCTGTTCCCGATGGTCAGCTTCAACCACCTGCCGGGGCGCGAGCATCACTACGTGTGGG
>RFSE01000218.1 GCA_009924135.1 Pseudomonadota bacterium
CTCCATTTGAAACGCCGGGTCAACGCCGACCACCAGATCGACTTTCTGGGCCAAAGCTGGGCCATCGCCCCCACCCAACGTGCCACCATCACCCTCATCCATCACCCTCTGCGACAGTTCTGGGCCGTCACGCAACCCCCCAGCCCACCCCTCAACAACTGGCCCGAAATCCTCGGAAAATTCGCCCTGTAAAAACTGGCCCATTTTGAACTCGCGCAGCAATCCCCTTTTGAACTCCCGCCGACACTCAACCGCATTGGTCTGGCTTAAAACCGGTTACAGGTTTCAAGATGGGGTTGACTGAGTCTCGCCCTGCCCGGAATGCAATTTGCCTCCCGCAGCCTTGAGTTTACTTTGCAAATCCGCACACTGCGCAGACGTTTGTCCTGAATTATGAGCCGAACCGCCCACGCTGAACTCCTTCGCAAGCTCCTCGCCGAGCGCATCGTCATCATTGACGGTGCGATGGGCACGACCATCCGCACCTACGGAATGAAGGAGGCGGACATCCGGGGCGAACGGTTCAAGGATTCGAAGAAGGATCTGCTGAACAACGGCGACCTCTTCTCGCTCACCCAGCCCAAGATGATCTGCGACATCCACCGCCGCTTCCTGGAAGCCGGTGCGCACATCATCGAGACGAACACCTTCTCCGCCACCAGCATCGGCCAGAGCGAGTTCTTCGTGGATGACCCGCGCGAACACGGTGGTCGCAAGGACCCGGCATTCTACCAGAAAGTGGTCGATGACAAGTTCCTCGGTGACCTTGCCTGGGAGATTAATGAAACCTCCGCGCGCCAGTGCCGCGAGTGGGCGGACCGGGTGTCAAACGCAGACGGCAAGCCCCGCTTCGTCGCCGGAGCCATTGGACCATTGACCGTGTCCCTGTCAAACTCACCTGATGCCGACGACGCGGGCTTCCGGGTCTGTACGTTCGACCAGGTGAAAGCTGCTTATATCCAGCAGGTGCGCGCGCTCATCGCTGGGGGTTCGGACTTCTTGTTGGTGGAAACCATCTTCGACTCGCTCAACGCCAAGGCCGCACTCGTAGCGATCCAGGAGGTCTTCGACGCTGACAAAATTTGTCTGCCCGTCTCCATTTCGGCGGCAGTTGGCAGGGGTGGCGAGACCATGATTTCGGCGCAAACCGTCGAGGCTCTGTGGAATGCGGTAAAGCACATCAACCCGCTGTCCATCGGCCTGAACTGCTCGCTCGGACCGGATCTGATGCGGCCGTTCCTCGCGGAACTCGCTGCAAAGTCCGGAGCCTTTGTCTCGTGCTATCCCAATGCCGGTCTGCCCAACCCACTTTCCCCAACGGGCTTCGATTTGAAGCCCGAGGATATGGGACGGTTCCTCGGTGAGTTTGCCGAAGGCGGCCTGATTAACATTGCCGGCGGCTGCTGCGGCAACACGCCCGAACACATCGCTGCCATCGCCAAGGCGCTGGAAGGCCGGCATCCGCGTGAACTGACGCAACCAGTTGCCCGCCGCCGCGTAGCGGCAGGCATCCTGCCTGCCGTAGAGCCGGGCGTCCCACCCGGCGGTAATAACGCCACGCCTGCCAGTGACGCCGAGAATTCCCGGCCCTCCACCATTCCAACGCTCAATCCGGGCGGCAAGATGCCGCCCTCTACGGCAGGCGGGACGCCTGCCGCCACGCTGCCGCTGCGCCTCTCCGGCTCCCAGCCGTTCACCCAGCAGATCGGCCAGTTCATGATGATCGGCGAGCGCACGAACGTCGCCGGGTCGCCGAAGTTCGCGAAGCTCATCAAGGAAGGCAAATACGACGAAGCAGTCGCCATCGCGCGCCAGCAGGTCGAGAACGGGGCCAACGTCATCGACATCTGCATGGACGAAGGGATGATCGATGGCGTCGCGGCCATGACCCGCTTCCTCCAACTGCTGGGCAGCGAACCCGAGGTCGCCAAGGCTCCCTTCATGGTGGATTCCTCGAAGTGGGAAGTCATCGAAGCCGGTCTAAAATGCCTTCAGGGCAAAGGGATCGTGAACTCCATCTCGCTCAAGGGCGGCGAGGATTTGTTCCGCGAGCATGCCCACAAGGTGCTGAAATACGGGGCGGCGGTCGTCGTAATGGCCTTCGATGAGAACGGCCAGGCGGCGACCTTCGCCGAGAAGGTCCGCATCTGCGAACGCGCCTATCGCATCCTTGTGGATGAAGTGGGTTTCCCGCCGGAAGACATCATCTTCGACCCGAACATCCTTACCGTCGCCACCGGCATCGAGGAGCACAACAACTACGCCGTGGACTTCATCGAAGCCACGCGCTGGATCAAGCAGAACCTCCCGCACGCCAAGGTCAGCGGCGGCGTGTCGAACGTCTCGTTCAGCTTCCGGGGCAACAATCCCGTGCGCGAAGCGATGCACAGTGCGTTCCTCTACCACGCCATCAAGGCCGGCATGGACATGGGCATCGTCAATGCCGGCATGTTGGAAGTGTACGAGGAGATCGAGCCGGAGCTGAAGGAACTCGTCGAGGACGCGTTGCTCAACCGGCGGCCGGATGCGACCGAACGCCTCGTCAACTTCGGCGAGAAACTCAAGGCCGCCAGCGCCGGCACGACCGCCAGCGACAAGAAGGTCGAAGAGGAATGGCGCAAGGGCTGCGTGGAAGAACGGCTCTCGCACGCGCTGGTGAAGGGAATCGACCTCTACATCGATCAAGACACCGAGGAAGCACGCGCCAAACTTGGCAAGCCCCTCCTCGTGATCGAGGGGCCTCTCATGGCCGGCATGAGCGTGGTCGGCGATTTGTTCGGCGCGGGCAAAATGTTTCTCCCGCAGGTGGTGAAGTCTGCGCGCGTGATGAAGAAGGCCGTGGCCTACCTCACGCCGTTCATGGAGGCCGAGAAGGCCGCGATGGCCGCGCGTGGTGAAGCCGTCAAGGCCCAGGGCAAGATCGTCCTCGCCACCGTAAAGGGCGACGTCCACGACATCGGCAAGAACATCGTCGGCGTGGTGCTCGCGTGTAACAACTACGAAGTCATCGACATGGGCGTGATGGTGCCGTGTCAGAAGATTTTGGACCGCGCGGTGGAGGAGAAGGCCGACCTCATCGGCTTGAGCGGCCTGATCACGCCGTCGCTCGACGAGATGCAGCATGTCGCGCGCGAAATGGAGCGGCTGGGCTTCAAGCTGCCGCTGCTGGTCGGCGGAGCCACCACCAGCAAGGCGCACACGGCCATCAAGATCGCGCCGTTCTATAGCCAGCCGGTCGTCCATGTGCTCGACGCCTCGCGCGCCGTGCCCGTAACGACCAGCCTTCTAAGCAAGGACGGCAAAGCTGAATTCGTGCGCCAGCATCGGGCCGAATACGAGCGGCTTCGCGAACAGCATGCGGGCAAGCAGGCCAAGCTCCTGCCGCTCGCCCAAGCCCGTGCCAACGCGCCGAAGCTCAAGTTCGATGATCTTCCGAAGCCGGAGTTTACCGGCGTGCGCGTACTCGAACAACCCTCGCTGGAAACCATCGCCCAGTTCATCGACTGGACGCCTTTCTTCCACACATGGGAACTACGCGGTGTTTATCCGGCCATTCTCCAACACGAAAAGCACGGGGAAGAGGCCGGCAAGCTTTTCGCCGACGCACAAGCCATGTTGGCCAAGGTCATTCGCGAGAGGCTGCTCACGCCGCGCTGTGTTTACGGGTTGTTCCCCGCGAACCGCGTGGGTGACGACGTGGAGGTTTACACCGACGAGTCGCGCCAGACCGTTCGCACCACCTTCCACTTCCTCCGCCAGCAGGCGGAGAAGACCGACGGTTCACCGAACTACTGTCTCGCCGATTTCATTGCCCCGAAACCGGAGTCGGGAGTCAGGAGTCAGAACTCCGGAGATTACCTGGGCGCGTTTGCGGTCACTGCCGGGGTGGAGACCAAGGCGCTCGCGGATGGCTACAAGAAGGCGCTCGATGACTACAACGCCATCATGGTCGAGGCCATTGCGGACCGGCTTGCGGAAGCGTTTGCCGAGTACATGCACAAGCGGACGCGCGACGAATGGGGCTTTGGCCAGCACGAGAACCTCACGACGCAGCAGCTCATTGACGAAGCCTATCGCGGCATCCGCCCGGCCCCCGGCTACCCGGCGTGCCCCGACCACACGGAGAAAGGCATTCTGTGGTCGCTGTTGGACGTGGAGAAGAATGCCGGCATCTCGCTCACCGAAAGCTTTGCCATGTGGCCGGGCGCAAGCGTCAGCGGCTTTTACTTCGCCCATCCCGACTCGAAATACTTTGCCGTGGGCAAGCTCGACCGCGATCAGGTCACCGACCTCGCGCAGCGCAAGTCCATGCGGATCACCGAGGTCGAACGCTGGCTGGGGCCGTGGTTAAACTACGACGCGGCGGCGAAGTAATCCCCTGCCGTCCGGCGCGCCTCACTGCACTTCGAGAAGTTCGATCTCGAAGATGAGCGTCGCGTTGGGCGGGATGGCACCGGGATAACCGCCTTCGCCATAGCCCAGCTCCGGGGGAATGGTCAGCTTGACCTTGTCGCCCACCCGCATGCGGCCCACCGCGACATCCCAGCCGCCAATGACTTCGTTCATGCCCACGGTAAAGGAAAACGGCTCCCCGCGATCGACCGAGCTGTCGAACTTGGTGCCGTTGGTCAGCCAGCCGGTGTAGTGCACCGCGACGACATTCCCCGGTCCGGCGGCCGGCGCATCGGGGGCGTCGGCTATGTTGAGAAACTCGACGAAGAGCTTGGGCGCTGATTCTTGTGACATCGACGGGAAGCTACGGGAGAGCGACGGCGCGGAGCAAGCCGCGACTCCTGCCGGTAGCAGCCGACGTGATGAGGCTCTGCTTCCCACCTGACATCCCTGAGAAGCCTCCATTCGGCCCGCAGCTCCTCTCAGGCAATAATGTCCCGCACCACGTTCCCGTAAACATCCGTCAGCCGAAAATCGCGGCCTGCATATTGGTAGGTGAGCTGTTCGTGATTAAGGCCCAGCAGGTGGAGAATCGTCGCGTGCAGATCGTGCACGTGTACGGGGTTTTCCTGCGCGTTCATGCCGAACTCGTCCGACGTCCCATAGGTCAACCCGCCCTTCACCCCACCGCCCGCAAGCAGATAACTGAAAGCAGTATGATGATGGTCGCGCCCGTGCTTGGCCTTCTCCTGGTTTTGCGCGTAAGGCGTGCGGCCAAATTCACCACCGAAGATCACCAGCGTGTCCTCCAGCATTCCCCTGCCCTTCAAGTCACGGATCAACGCAGCAGCGGCCTTGTCCGCATCAAGACAAAGCTTCTTGTGTCCCTCGTCGTGATTGGAGTGCGTGTCCCAAGGCTGGTTGCTGCCGCCGAGCGTGTAATAAATGGAAACAAACCGCACCCCATCTTCAACGAGCCGCCGGGCCAGCAGACAGGAGCGGGCAAACGGCGTCTCGCCGTACATCGCACGGATGTAAGCCGGCTCTTGCGCAATGTCGAAGGTCTGCATCGCCCGCTTCTGCATGGCGAAGGCCGTCTCCATCGCCTTGATTTGGCCGTCGAGTTCGCCGTCATTACCGCGTTGCTTGAGGTGCATGCGGTTCAACGTGCCCAGCAGATCAAGCTGTTCACGCTGTTGCTCGTAGTTGAGCTTCGAGTTCTTGATGTTGGCCACCAGCTTGTCCAACTGCATGTTTTCCGTGACCACGCTGGTGGCCTGATACTCGGCCGGCAGAAAGCTGTTACTCCACAAGGCCGGCCCGACTACGATCTTGGGCGACGGACGCAACACGACGTAGCCAGGCAAGTTCTGATTCTCCGAGCCTAGGCCGTAGAGCACCCAGGAACCAAGCGACGGACGGACGGGCTGGAGGTTTCCGGTGTTCATCATCAACAACCCCGGCTCGTGATTCGGCACGTCCGTGTGCATGGAGCGGATGACACAGCAGTCGTCAATCACGCTGGACAGATGCGGCAGCGACTCACTGACCTCGATGCCACTGCGCCCCTGCTTCGCAAAGGTGAGCGGCGACGGCATGAAGCCAGTGCCCTTGTATTTCCGATAAAGATCACCCGTGGGCTGCTCGCCTTCGTGCGCCTTCAACGCAGGCTTCGGGTCAAAGGTGTCCACATGCGACGGCCCGCCGTTGAGGAACATGAAGATGACCCGCTTGGCCTTGGGCGTAAAATGCGTCTGGCGCGACGTGCCCTCAGCCTGGGCCCGCGCACCAAGCAATCCGGACAAACCAACCATGCCGAAACCAGCGGCGGTGCGGTGAAGCATCTGACGGCGGGAGAACATCGAGTCGGGCCGTTTGGTGGGTACAGTTTTAGTCCACATACAACATCTCATTCGCCGCCAGCAGCATCTGGGCGTATTGCTGCCAGCGGGTTACTTCACCGTTGGCAGGTTTGCGCAGAAACGCCACGGCGGCGGCGGTCTCCGCACTTTCGGGATTGCGCCCGTAGAGCAGTTGATACGCCCGCTGGATGCTTGCGGCGTCAGACTCGCTCGCTTCCGTGGTGACGCGCGTGGCCAGCACCTTCGCACGTTGCAGCATGAACGGGCTGTTCAGCATGAAGAGCTTCTGCGTCGGCGTGGTGGTAGAGGAACGCTTCTCGGCGTGAACGTTCGCATCGGGGTAATCGAACTGCATCAGCAGATCGTTCAACTTGAGCCGGCTGATGCGCGCGTGGACGGTGCGGCGGAGATTTTTCGTGTCATCCAATTCTAACGACTTGCCACCGGCCAGGTCCAGTTCGCCCGTCACGGCCAGCACGCTGTCGCGCCATTGCTCGATGGAGAGCCGGCGGCGGTTCATGCGCCAGAGCGATTCATTGGCCACGTCAGCAGCCAACTTCTTGGAATCTTCGCGGGAACTTTGACGATACGTCGCCGACAGGACCATTTCGCGGATCAGCGACTTCACAGACCAGCCGCCCTGCATGAAGCGCACCGCCAAATCGTCGAGCAGTTCCGGGTGCGTCGGCAGCATCCCGGTGTGGCCAAAGTTGCTGGGCGTGGCCACCAGCGGCCGGCTGAAGAGCACGGCCCAGATGCGGTTGACCATGACACGCGCGGTTAGCGGGTTATCGCGGCTGGCAATGGCTTCGGCAAGCTCCCGACGACCGCTGCCCTCCTTGAACGGAACCGGTTCGCTCGTCGAAAGCACCTTGAGGAAGCTGCGTTCCGCCACAGGCCCCTTCTGATCCACGTTACCACGCAGGAAGATGTTCAGGTTCTGCGCGTTGCCTTCTTCGACCATGTGGACGGCATCGGCGGGCATCTTGTCGGCGGAGACCTTGCCCTCGACAATCTTGCCGTCGGCGGTCTTGTTCACCATCTTCATGCTCGCGAAGACCCCGGCCAACGCGTAGTAGTCGCGCTGAGTGATCGGGTCGAACTTATGGTCGTGGCACCGCGCACACGCGACCGTGAGACCGAGCGTCGCCCGCGTCACGGTATCTACCCGGTCCTCCCACTCGTCCGCCATCACATCGAGCCGACCCCGGTTGTAATACTTGGGGCCGAGCCCAAGGAAGCCCAAGGCGGCCAAGTCGTCGGGCTTCGCCGTTGGAACGCGGTCAGCCGCCAACTGCAACCGGATGAACTCATCGTAAGGCAGATCGCGGTTGAACGCGTCCATCACCCACTCGCGGTAGCGAAAGGCGTTGGCGTAAAACATCGTGGAGTCACCGCCCACTTGATGCGCCTGATCTTCGGCGTAACGGGCCAATGGCAGCCACACACTGGCCAATCGCTCACCGAAGCGCGGCGAGGCTAGCAGTCGCTCCACCAATTGTTCGTAAGCATCCGTCCGTTTGTCGGCCAGGAAAGTGCTGACCTCTTCTGGCGTCACCGGTAGACCGGTCAAATCCAGAGTCAGCCGGCGGATGAGCGTCCGCCGGTCAGCCTCGACAGACGGGGAAAGCTTCTTCTGTTCCAGGCGCGCCAAGATGAAAAAATCCAAAGGCTGACGTGTCCACTTGGCGTTCTTCACGACTGGACGTGCTTGCGGTCGCGGCGACTTAAACGACCAAAAGTCGCGTTCCTTCGCCCAGTTGATCGTGTCCGGAAGGGCTGGTGCCACGGGGGCAGCTACCGCCGTAGCCGCCGCCCGGCCGGTTGCAACTGCCCCAAGCAACGTCATCAAGCCAGTCACCAGCCCGGTGACACGGAGGCCCCCCGTGCAAAAATGGTAAAATTTGGACAATCGGTCACGCATTAGCAGCGGTTGCATTGACGCACGGAGCGCTTCCGCCACTCACTCATTTCATCGGCAACGCAAAAAGTGCATCGGCTTGAATATTTCCACAGGCGGAAAGTCTTTCAGTTATGGAACACACTCTGCGCCCATCGGGCAACCATCGCTTCCGTCGTGCCCGCGCGGCCAAACGCGCGGAACCGGATTTGCAGGTGCCGGCGTTGGAGCGTGGACTGGCCGTACTGGAACTGGTGGCCGGGCAGCCGGAAGGACTCACCCTCACTGAGATCAACGACACACTAAAACTCTCCTCCGCTTCCGGCTTTCGCATCGCCACCGCGCTGGAGGAGTTGGGCTACGTCCAACGGGACCCCGCCAGCAAACGCTTCCGGCTCACGCACAAGCTCCTGCTGCTGGGCCAGCCCCGGACCGCCGGCCGCAGCTTGGCCGAAGCTGCGTTGGAGCCCATGCGACGCGTGCTCCACGCCACGGGCGAAACCACACAGCTTTGTTGCCTTGCGGAGGATGCTTGCGTCATTATCGAGCAACTGCCCTCGCTGCATCCATTCAAGTACTTTGTGGATCTGGGTTCGCGCGCCCCGTTGCACTGCGCTGCACCCGGCAAGGCCATCCTTGCCTTCCTGCCGCCTACGGAACTGGCCCGGGCTCTCGGTCAACTGCGACTCGATAAACATACCGACCACACTCTCACCTCGCGAAAAGCGCTGGAAGCCGAGTTGGAACAAGCCCGCGCCACCGGTTACGCCGTGGACTTCGGCGAACACTTCGAGGCGATTCATTGCGTGGCCGCACCCATACTCGACCGGCACCATCACGCCGTGGCCGCCATTACGATTGCCGGTCCCAAGGAACGCATCCCCAAGGAACGCTTTGCCGAACTCGGCAAGGTCATGATCGAAGCCGCCACGGAAGCCGGCCGCGCCTTTTCCCAGTAATCCACCCATTATGACAACCCAACTCCGCCTCCTCCTCGCCGCCAGTTTGATCCTGCTCGCCGCCGG
>RFSE01000219.1 GCA_009924135.1 Pseudomonadota bacterium
ATGGTGGGGGAGTTTGGCGAAGTGCTGGTGATGGACTGGGGCTTGGCCAAGCATTTGGATGACGAACAGCACGCCCAGACCGAGGCCACCCAAGCCGCCGGGATCGAAGGCTTCACCGAGTTAAGCGCTGCCCAATTGGCGGCCGGAGAGAGCGGGTTGACCATGGAAGGCGCGGTGATGGGCTCGCCGCAGTATATGCCGCCGGAACAGGCGGAGGGGCGGCTGGCGGACATCGGGACGCACTCGGACATCTATTCGCTGGGCGGCATCCTCTACGCGATCCTGACGCTGCGATGCGGGCAATGGCGTTGCGACCGGAAGACCGGTATGCCGAGGTGCCCCAGATCGTTTCCGATGTGGAGGCCTATCAAGGCGGGTTCGCGACGAGCGCCGAAAATGCGGGCGCATGGACGCAGTTCACTTTGCTCATTAAGCGGCACAAGGTTGCGGCCATCGGCATCGCAGCAGTGCTGCTCGTCGGCGCGACGCTTGGCACAAAGGCATTCGTCGAAGGCAAGCGGGCGGAGAAGGCGCTCGCCAATTTGCACAAAGCCGCGCCCTCGCTCGTCGCGCAAGCGCGTGCGCTCGTAGCGGAGCTGAAGCTCGACGCCGCCGTGGAGCAACTGGACTTCGCGCTGGCGATCGATCCGCGGAATCTCGACTACGCGCTGGAGCGCGCGAATTACCTGCAAGCCGCGCAGCACCTGCGCGAAGCGGCGGAGGCTTACCGCGGCGTCTTGCGCTCCGGGGAGAATGCGACGGCTTCCGCGAACCTCGCGTTGTGCGAGAAACTGCTCGCCGTTCAGGGCAGCGGAGCCCTGTCCGAGTCGGCGCTCGACGAACTGCGCGTCGCCCTCGTCGCGCAGCATCGCGAGGCGGAGGCAGTGCCGATCATCGCGCAGCTGGGCAAAGGCAAGGAAGCTCTGCTCGTGGTCTTGCGCGAGCGGTTGGCGATCTGGCGCAAGCTGCCGGACTGGCGTGACGACCGGCTTTCCCTTGATTGGAATGGCAACGTCTTCCTGAATCTCGGGGAGCGCGACAAGCCTCGAATACGCGAGATGCCCATTACTGATCTAAGCCCGCTGCACGGTCTTTTCATCGAGAATCTCGCCCTGGGTCGGTGCCCCGTGAGTGACCTGAGGCCGCTTGCTGGGATGCGGCTCACCCAGTTCAGTGCCAACAACGAGAGACAGCTGACCACGCTCTCCGGATTGGAAAATGCCCCGCTGCACGGGGTGTCCATTGATGGAAGCAATGTCGCGGACCTGTCCGCTTTGCGCGGCTGCCGCACGCTGGACTGGATCACGATGGCTAACACGCCCATCACCGACCTCTCGCCGATTCAGAATTGCCCACTTAGCTCGTTATCCGCTGCGAATTCTTCGATCCAGAGCCTTGAGCCATTGCGCGGCATGAAGACTCTGAAGACGATCACGCTGGGCAACTGCCAGGCGATCACCGACGTCTCCCCGCTCGCGGATTGCCCGAACCTCCGCACGATCGAATTGCCACCTCGCGCGACTCGCATCGAGACGCTGCGCAAGCTGCCGAACCTCTATTACATTTCGTTCAAATGAGATGGCCTAAATCGTCGCCCCGCGCAGACCGCCGTGGAATTCTGGAAGGAATACGACGCGCCGAAGGCGGCGGAGAAGAAGTGATCAAACATCCATCCAGTTGACTCCCCGCGCTAGGCATGCGCCTGCGCCTCCGCTCCCGCTCATCCCCCTCGAAGTTCGAAGACCGCCTCTTCTTTCTCTGGCAGCTTGCCAAAGGTCTGCCGCTGGAACGCAAGGCACAGGATCACCGACGAGATCGGGAGCCAAGTGTATCTTCCGGCGCAGATGAAGCTGCTTTGATCGCGAGCGAGAGACGCCATGCTGCCGGTTGCATTTCTCCACGGCGTGAATCAGCTTCGGGTTCTTGCCCGCCAATGACGATCCCGGTGCCACCCTTCCGGTGAAGTGTTGACCAAGTATGTTCGCCCGGAGGCCATATTTGTCGACCGGCTGGAAATCAAGACCCCGCCGCCGGGTCAAAAGGGATATGGGAAAGGCCTCAAGTCTTCGGATGTCTATGCAAACGGAATCGGTGCCCCAGAGCGCCGCAGGGACGCGAAGTGAGCGGCGAAAAAAACAAAAGGTCGCTTCCACATCCGAGCCAACCTTGAGCGTTCACTTGGCACGAATTCAGGTCACGCAGCCGGGGGGAAAATCCAGAGCGCGGGCCGGCCAACGTTGCAATGCACCGCCCGTCCCAGCGGTGTTAGGGTGGCGCATGAGTAATACAAGTTGGTTCGGGCAAGATTCCCAAGCAGGTATTCTGCACCCTGCTGCTCCAGGGCCCTCAATCGCTGGGCGGCGGACGGAATGGGGTAAAAAATCGCCTGGAGGGCGGAGCGAGGGTTGCCGTCTTCCCCGACCACCGTCGGGAAGCGAGTGATCCAGCCCCGCGGGTCGTAGCCGGCGCGGGCAGCTGCACGGTCGGCAGCGAACACGGCGAATCGACTTAAACTGGGCAGGACGAGCAATCCGGCAAAAGCCCAGAGAGTCATCCAACAAGCCTGACCTAGGAGCGCCTCCGTAACAGGTCGATCAGCCAACTTAAAGAGCACAGAACCGACCTGACTCCCAAACAGGTTCCAGGCGAGAATCAGCAGGACTGCGCGGCCGGGCAGTCCATTTTTCACCTGCCACTCACGCCGGAAAAACTCCACCGCCAGTTCGCTCGGTGACAAGTTTGCCAGCCAGCTTGCGGGCATCAGAATGCGGGCATGTCTGCCCCAGCCCGTGATCCCGCCGGTGAACGCCGGATCCGGGGCGGGAGCCTGCACAAGGGTTGTTCCATCTGGTCGGCTTTCTCCTTCGAGCTTGGCCCCCGTGACGGCTCGGAGCAACCCCAGATGGCCGACTGCCAACCCCAGCGTCGCGATCAAGATAGCCGGACCAAAGCCCCCGGTCAGCCGGAGGCTAGCTGCGTGGACTAGCATGATCCCGGCTAGAAGGAGAGTGTGAACCAGGGCCCCGCGCAGCCAAACGCGAAAAAATGCTGCCGCGCGGGGACGGGGTGTCGGCATCAGCACGGCCCCACCGAGGAAGTCCAAGACCGACTGCAGCAATGCGACTGCGACTAGCACCCATCCCAGTTGTGGCAGGTTGATACTGCTGGGTAAGGCGTGCGACAACCAGTAAAGCCCCAAGCCGCTTGCTACCACCCACGAGCCGACATTAACGATGCCCAGCATGAGGCGGAGGCGGGCGATTTTTAGTTGGTCTGGTAGCATTCGTTTAGTTCCGCCTCCGGCAAATGGAATGCCAGCAACGTCCCGCTCAAACTTGGAGTGACCCCGCCCCTTTGTCCAACGGTGCCCCACCGGCCAGCTCCACAGCGCGTCGATCCGTTGGCGCAAGTTCCTCATTCCCGCTTGCACCCTGCCTTTTGCCGGGCAGCTTGGTCCATGGTTTGCCCGGCATCCCGTGTTGCTGCAAAGCACCGACTGGCGGCATTTGTTCCGCTCGCAGAGGACTATGCGCGCGACCGTAATTATGTGATGCCGGGTCACCCGGCGGTCTCACGACTATCCCCCGCGATTCGTCACCGTCTAATTACCGAAGAAGAGGTGGTCTCCGCCGTCCTGCGGGCTCACCCGCTTGGCGGGGTGGAAAAATTCGTCCAAGAGGTCTATTGGCGCAGGTATTGGAAGTCGTGGCTCGCTCATCGTCCCGATGTCTGGGCTGAATTCGTCCGGGACCTCGACGCTTTGCCGAAGGATCCAGTGGTCCATCAGGTAGAGGCGGCTCAGTCGGGCAACCGGGTAATCGATCATTTTGCGGCCGAATTGGTGGCGACTGGCTATCTTCACAACCACGCACGCATGTGGTTTGCGGGTTGGTGGGTGCATCGCCCGTGCCCTCTGCCGCCAGACCGCCCGTTCCGCGCCTCGCATTGCCGCCGCACCCGCCGGGACCAGTGGACCCGGCCGGGCTCTGGGTTCACGAGGAGGACCTCGCCGTCGAGACTTCCGCCCTCGGTGAGCGAACTTGGGCTGCTATCGCGGTGACCGCGAATGTCGCAGCATGGGACCGGTGGCAGTTCCCCAATGCAAAAAGACAGTGGATCTCGGATGCCCTGCGGGACGCGGGTTCCCGGGCGAAGTCAGTCTGGCGAAGCCCAGCCCTGTTCGACACCTCGCGGCCGCACCTCGCGGCCCTGCTCGATTGGGCAAGGTCCCAGCGACTCCGGTCGGTGGTAGCGCTGCGACCCGACGTCGGGCCGCTGCAAGATTCCCTGCCAAGTCTGGAAGCGGGACTCGCCAGCCAAGGCATTCGCCTGGTGCTTTGGGATCGTCCTGAGGATCTGCGGCTGCGGCCCCTGGCGACGGGCGGATTCTTTCCGTTCTGGGAGCGACTCCGTAAACAACTCCTCACGCGCGCCGAAAAGAACGACTCCTCGGCGCTGGCCTTTTCGCCGGCTTCAAATGCATGAGCGCGGCTAAGCCTCGATGCCAGCATGCACTTCATCCTCGGCACCCGCAGCTATGCCAGAATGATGTTGCTCACCTCCAGCTCGCCGCCGCAGTGCCGTTGAGGGCGGGCGGGTTTCATTTTGTGGGGTCGGTTTCGCGCACTTGGAACCAAGATGGGTCACTGTAAAACGACATGCAGCCCCGCACGGCAGAAAGTCCTGTGCAGATGAGCATGGTGCTCAACGCGAACCATTGAACCTTCCATTGCTTCCGTGAAGTTATGGGTGGAAGACGGGTGTTAGCCGAAGTTCCGGCCGGTAGCATCCGGGACGACAGCCGGGAAGTTCCGGCCGATGAGCGATTCATGCAGATTTGGTCTCCCGTCGATTTAGCTCTATGGTTTACGTGATGATGCCAGTTTCCATCGCCACGCCACCGATCAACCCCCAGCGTTTGCCCGGCCCGCAACGGTTGCTCGACCCGGAGTTCATCTCGTGGGTCTCGTTCGTCACGGTGAATCCCTGGTCGACTCTGACCTCAGTTTAGACCTCGTCCCGGGACATGGAGCTGCGGCAAAAACTCGAAATCCTGGCCGACGCGGCTAAGTATGATGCCTCCTGCGCCAGCAGCGGTGCGGGACGCAAGGATTCCCGCGGCAGTGCGGGGGTGGGCTCCACCGGTGGAGCTGGCATCTGCCACTCCTATGCCCCGGACGGCCGCTGCATATCATTGCTGAAGGTGCTGCTCACCAACGCCTGCCTTTATGACTGCCACTACTGCATCAACCGGCGGTCAAGCAACGTGCGGCGCGCGCAGTTTACACCCGCCGAAGTTGTGCAGCTGACACTCGATTTTTACAAACGCAACTACATCGAGGGGCTCTTCCTCAGCAGCGGAATCATCCGGAGCGCGGATTACACGATGGAACTAGTCATCGAGGTTGCCCGCCAACTGCGCGAGGAGCATCAGTTTCGCGGCTACATACACCTGAAGACGATCCCCGAGGCCTCCCCGGCGCTCATCGAACGGGCAGGTCATTATGCCGACCGGATCAGCATCAACATTGAACTGCCCACGCAGGCCGGGCTGGCGAAGCTGGCTCCGGAAAAGAACCTCGCGCGCACTCAGGCGGCGATGGGTCACATCCGCAGCAAGATCGACGAGCGCCGGGCTGAAGCCCGCCCATCGGCGGGGCCGCAACCACCGCCCTTCGCCACCGGTCAAAGCACGCAGATGCTGGTGGGCGCAGATGATTCCAATGACGCTGTGATCCTGCGGCGTGCGGATACGCTTTATGGTAATTACCGGCTGCGGCGCGTATATTACTCAGGTTTCAGTCCCATTCCTGAACCGTCCGCGCTGCTACCCGTCAAACCACCGCCACTTGTCCGCGAGCATAGGCTTTATCAGGCCGACTGGCTGCTGCGGTTTTACGGCTTCAAAGTCGATGAGATTGTCTCCGAGGCCGTCCCGGATCTCGATTTGCAGCTGGACCCAAAGCTGGCGTGGGCACTGCGCAACCGAGCGACCTTCCCGGTCGACATTAACCGGGGCCCTCGCGAGCTTCTGCTCCGCGTGCCGGGGCTTGGCGTGCGCAACGTGGAGCGCATCCTGAGTGCCCGGCGCCACACGCGACTGCGGCTAGCCGACCTGATCCGCCTGCGAGTGCCCATGAAAAAGGTGCTCCCCTTCATCCTTGCCGCTGATCATTCACCGGTGCGTCTTGGGCTGGATGCCGACTCGCTGCGGGCGCGTTTCCTACCGCCGCCCCAGCAGGTGGAGCTGGACTTCAGTGCGCCACCGCCACCGGTGGGCGAGATAACCTCCGTGCACACGGGGGAGCTTTAACCATGCGCACCGTAATCATCCAACCGGGCTTTGAGTCGTGGCGGACGCGGGCGAGGGAGCTGCTGGGGCAGCGGATGCACCCGGACGAATTGCTGTGGTCGGATGCGGCCCACGAGCCGGGGTTGTTTGACCCAGCAAACGAAACAGTCTCCGCTGGCCCGTTGCCGACCGTGCCAGCTGCCTTCCTTGACCTAGCCCGCCGCGTGGCGGTTCACCGAGATGCTCGTCGCTGGGACCTGCTCTACCGGGTGCTGTGGCGGCTCACGCACGGCGGGCAACCCAATCTGCTTGCCATCGCCTCGGATCGGGAGGTGCGGCAGCTTCACCAGTGGGAACGGGCGGTTGGCCGTGACATTCACAAGATGCATGCATTCCTCCGCTTTCGGCAGGTCGGACACGACGCGTCGACCGGGCGAGAGCAGTTTGTCGCCTGGTTCGAGCCTGAGCATCAAATTCTCCGCTTGGCAGCTGGCTTTTTTGTCCGGCGATTCGCGGGTTTGGACTGGTCGATTCTAACGCCGCAGGAATGTGCCCACTGGGATGGGGTCGCGCTGCATTATACGCCCGGCGTCTCTCGCAGTGTCGCGCCCGAGGGGGATGCGTTGGACGACCTCTGGCGCACCTACTACCGCAGCATTTTCAATCCTGCGCGGCTCAAGGTGCGGGCCATGCAGGCGGAAATGCCCAGAAAATATTGGAAGAACCTCCCGGAAGCCCGCCTGATCGCGGGGTTGGTTGCGCAGAGTGGCGATCGGGTGGAGCGGATGCTCCAGGCCCCGGCCCGCCCTGCGCGGCCGGCCCCGAAGAACTCCTACCTCCGTTCGCTCCGCGAGCGTAATGAGCCACCGCCGGCTGCCGGCGATGCCCCATGAAAGGCGTCAAGAAACAGCACCTCCCGGAGAAGCCCTGTGCGGCTTGCGGCCGCCCGTTCGCTTGGCGGAAAAAGTGGGAACGGGCGTGGGCGGAGGTCAAGTTTTGCAGCGATCGCTGCCGGATGAATAGCCGGCGGGCCCGAACCAGCTGATCTCGCCGCGGCCCTGATCCTTTGTCAGCCATGCCCCTATTCGACCGATACTGTGGCATTGATTACTCGGGAGCCCAGACGTCCGAGAGCGGCCTGACTGGTTTGCGGTTATTCGTCGCCACCCGGACACAGGCGCCCGCTGAGGTTCTACCGCCCTCTGGACCGCGGAAGCTTTGGACGCGCCATAGTTTGGCTGAGTGGTTGGTGGCCGAACTCCGGTTGGGCCCGCCTACGCTGGTTGGTATCGACCACGCCTTCTCTTTCCCGCAGCGCTACTTCGAACAGCATCGTCTGGCCACTGATTGGCCGGCCTTTCTTGACGACTTCCAGTGCCACTGGCCCACGGATAGTGGACACCTCCGCGTAGATTGCATCCGCCACGGTAACGCCGGAGGCGCGGCGGCTCGCAGCGGTGACTCCCATTGGCGACGGCTGGCCGAGGTGCGTTGCCGGGCCAAGTCGGTGTTTCACTTTGACTGTCAGGGTAGTGTGGCGAAATCCACCCACGCCGGCCTGCCCTGGCTTAGGTTCCTCCGCAGGCAGCTTGGGCCCCGGCTTCATTGCTGGCCGTTTGATGGGTGGCAGCCTCCGCATGGCAGTCCCGTGATTGCTGAGGTTTATCCTTCACTATGGAACCGCACTTTTGCCGCAGAGGGGCGAAACAGTCATCAGCAGGATGCCTACTGCGTCGCGCGCTGGATGCAGGAGGCAGATGCGGACGGAAGCCTGGGCCCGTGCTTCAATCCACGGCTGTCCCCCGTCGAGCTTGGGATCGCACGCATTGAGGGTTGGATACTTGGATTGCGCTGAGCTGGGGTGTGAATACGAAGACTCGCCGGCAAGGGTAGCACCCAGCTCCTGCATTGACCGCGATGCTTTCTGAAGCACGCCCGGATTCACCGGCCAGCGCGCGGAAAGCACAGGGCGGCCGAAGCAGGGAGAGAAGCTAAGCTTAAGATGGCCTGAGAATCGCCTCGGCAGTCCGCAAACCGGAGACAATTGCTCCCTCTATGGATGGGCTCCAGAGGTGATCGCCGCAGACGTATACCCCGGCTACCCGTTGAAAACCCGGTCCACTGAAACCGCTGCCGGGCGCTTGTTCCGGGAGGGCTCGCTGGATCCGGTAGGTCCGAAGGTGCCGCCACTCCCGCACCATCTCGCCGAACCATGTTTCGAGTTCTAATAAGACTCGCGACTCCAGTTCCGGCGAGGTCTCCTGCCCCAGGAAGCTCACCGAGATCAGGGCCTGACCCGGCGGCGCGTAGCCTGGAGCGACATCGGAGGGCCTCTGTGCCGAGGCGGATTGTGCCCGCCGGGAGGCGGGCCGCCAGGTGGCCGGGAATCGAGGCCATCCCTTGGGCCGGCAAGGTGGCGTAGCCTTCTGAAAACATCTTGAATGTGAACTCAAACATCCGGCTGGAGGTCCGGAGTTCGCGTTCGAGAAAAACACCGCCATAGAAGGCGCGAAAGAACCCATCGATCATTCCGGGTGAGAAGCCTGCACGGTGTAGGTAGAGCTCGGTAGTTGTGTCATCGTACCCGGCGATTGCGGCGCTGCTCAAGCGCGTCAGTTGCCACCTCAGTCTGGCAACTCGCAGTTTGTCGAGCAGGGATCCGACCGGTGCCCGGGCGCTCGTCCAGAGGTGACGCGGGGCACGAAACACATCCATCAGCCGCACCATGCCGCCTGCTTGATGTATCAACGCCCCAGGCCGGAACGGTCGCAAATCCAAGCTAGCCTTATCCAGCAGCCCGCCCGCCTCTGGGTAAGCACTAAGCCGGAACGATGCAGTAGGAGGTGAGTTTTCATGCAGTTGAGCTGCTGAAGGCAGGTCGGTTTTC
>RFSE01000220.1 GCA_009924135.1 Pseudomonadota bacterium
CGGCCTCGCGCCCGCGCAAGCCGAAGTTGCAGGAGCTGGCCACCTTCACCCAGCAGCTCTCGAACCTCCTCCGCTCCGGCATGCCGCTCACGGTCGCGCTCAACAGCATGACGCACCTGGAGACCAAGGGCATCCCGTCCAGCATCAGCAAGCAGTTGAAGGCCGATGTGACCGAGGGCCGCAGCCTCTCCGACGCGATGGCCAAGCAACCGGTCATCTTCTCGGACATGTACGTGAACATGGTCCGCGCGGGCGAACAGAGCGGCGCGCTTCAGGAGGTCTTGAAACGGCTGGCGGAGCATTTTGAGCGGTTTGCCGAGGTGCAGCAGAAGTTCGCCTCGGCGATGATCTATCCGGCATTCGTGATGGCCACGGGGCTGGTCATCATCTTCTTTTTCATGACTTACATGCTGCCGAAGTTCCTCAGCATCTTCGCGGACATGAAGGTGGAACTCCCCGCGTCCACGAAGCTCCTCATCGGCATCAGCAACATTTTCAGCAACCCGATCCACCTGCTGGTCATGGGCGTCATGGCGGTGGCGTTCGCCATCGTGTTCCTGCGCTTCCGCGCAAGCACCCTGGGCCGCAAGACCCTGGACCGCTGGAAGCTCAACGCCCCGATCATCGGCCACGTGGTACGGCTGCATCTCTTCGGTCAATTTGCGCGCACGCTCTCCACGCTCATGCAGAACGGCGTGTCCGTGATCACGGCGTTGAAGATCACCGAACAGGTCATGCCCAACTCGGTGCTGAAGGAGGCCATCGCGCAGACGCGCGAGGCCGTGACGGACGGCAAAACCATCGCCCAGCCGCTCGCGCGCAGCAAAGTCTTCCCACAGTTAATGATCGACCTCATCAAGATCGGCGAGGACACGGGTGACGTGCCGGGAGCCTTGCGCAACCTGGCCGACACCTACGAAAGCGAACTCAACATTGGCCTGCGGGTGATGACAAATTTGATCGAGCCGGTGCTGATCGTTAGCATTGCGCTGGGCGTGGGCTTCCTGCTGCTGAGCGTGCTGCAGGCCATGTTCACGATCACGTCCAACATCGGCAACAGCATGGGAGGTCGATGAGCGTGACAAGTGACATGTGGCAGGTGACAAGTGGCCAAGGTCGTTCGCGCGCTGGCAACCTGTCACGCGTCACCCGTCCCCTGTCACCTGCCTCCGCCTTCACTCTCATCGAGATCATGATTGTCGTGGGGTTGATCGCCATCGTCATGGCGGTGGCGATCCCGGCGTTCGTCGCGGCGCACAACAAGACGCCGATGCGCAAGGCCCTCAATGACGTGATGGAGGCCTGCGCCACCGCCCGCGCCCAGGCGATCCTGCACGGCAGCCTGGTCGAGCTGCGCATCCGGCCGCAGGACTACACGTTTGATGTTTCGGCGACGGGCAAAAGCGAGACTTCCGTCGGGGCGGCCGACGCCCGCCCATCCGCACAGGCCGGCGACGGGCACAACGTCTTCTCCGTGAAGCTGCCGAGCGAGGTCGGCATCGAGGAACTCGCGATCAATTTTCAACTGCTCAAGGACGCCGAATACGTGGCCGTGCGCTTCCATGCGAACGGGACCTGCGATGAGTTCACCGTCATCCTGCGTTCGCTCTACGGCGACGTACGCAAGATCACGCTCGACCCTGTCACGGGCCGGGCCGACTACGACGTAATCCGATGAAGATCAACGTGACAGGTGACAGGTGGCAGGTGACAGGTGACACGGCGCGACTGGGCCATCGGCACTTGTCACTTGTCACCTGCCACCTGTCACCTGTCACCGCCTTCACCCTGCTCGAGGTCATGATCGCCGTTGGCATCTTCTTCATGAGCGTGTTTGCGATTCTGGAACTGGTTTCTCAGAACCTGAAGAACGTGCAGCGGCTCCAAAAATCCTCCGTGGACATTGGCAGCCTCGCGTCCGAGTTGTCGTTGACCAACAAGCTCGAGGAAGGCAGCGACTCGGGGAACTTCGGCAACCTGTATCCCGGCGTCTCGTGGAGCCGCAACATCACGATGGTGGGCACCAACGGCTTGTTTCAGGTGGATTTCATCGTTTCTGACGGTTCATCGGGCGCGCGCATGGCGGCCGAGAGCCGGCTCTCCATCTTCCTCTACCGGCCCGAATCGCCGATGGGCATCAGCTCGGGATTCAAGCGATGAAAGTGACAGGTGACATGTGGCAGATGACCAGTGACTCAGCGCGTGCGCGTGACTGCCACCGGTCACCTGGCACCCGTCGCGTGTCACTCATCTCCGCCTTCACGATGATCGAGCTGCTCGTCGCTGTGGCCATCCTCGGCACGATCGTGACCGCGATCTACGCGAGCTGGACCGCCGTGCTGCGCGCCGCGAAGGTGGGCAACACCGCCGCCGACGAAGTCCAACGCATCCGCATCGCCCGGCAGGCGCTGGAGCAATCCCTCGCCTCCGCCGTGCTCTACGCCGGCAACCCGCGCTACTACTCGTTCCTCTCGGATACGACCGACGAGAAATTCGCCTTCCTCAGTTTCGTCGCACATCTGCCGGACGACTTCCCCGGCAGCGGGATGTTTCCCAACCAGCCGCTGCGCCGCGTGACCTTCGCCGTACAACCGGGCACGAACAACGGCCCGCCCTCGCTCATCCTGCGGCAGGCCTCGATCCTGACGCCCACGAACTCGCCGGTGGAGGAGTCCTACACACTCACCCTCACGCGGAATCTGGCCATCTTCGGCGTCGAGTTTTGGAGCACGAACATCGGCGACTGGGATGTGGAGTGGCTCCAGACCAACCAGTTGCCCAAGATGATCCGCGTGACGCTGGGCATGGGCGGAGCACAGGCGGGCGCGCCGCCCTCCGTACTGGTCAGCAGCGTGATTTCACCGGGCGGCCAAGGCGTGAACCGCGAGTTGCAAGGTGTGATGTTCGCCCCGGGCGGGCCCGGCGTGCTGAATGCCCCCGGCACCATTCCGATTAGGCGATGAACCTCACGCCGCACCAACAACCCCGCTCGGGCATCGCGCTCATCATCGTGATGCTGGTGATCGTGGTGCTGGCGGTGCTGGCGGGCGGGTTTGCGTACTCGGTGAAGGTGGAGACCACGCTCGCGCGCAACGCCTCGCATGACTACGACTACGAGTGGCTGGGCCGCTCGGGCGTCGAGCTGGCGCGCTACGTGGTCGCGCAGCAGATGCAGATCCCCAACGAGCCGTACGACGCCCTGAACCAGAAATGGGCCGGCGGACCGATGGGCACCAACGAGGCGCTGGCCGCCGTCTCGCTCACCGACGTGCGGCTGGGACCGGGCACGTTCAACGTGAAGCTCGTGGACTGCGAACGGAAGGTGAACATCAACGCGGCCAGCCCGCCAATCCTCGCGCAGGCGCTCAAGCTCGTGGGCGTGGATGTGACCGAGGCCAGCCAGGTTTCCGACTCGATTCTCGATTGGATCGATCCCGACGACCGGCCCCGGCCCAACGGCGCGGAGAACGATTATTACCTCAGCCTGAGCCCGCCCTATCAGGCCAAGAACGGTCCGCTGGATGACCTGACCGAGTTGATGCTCATTCGCGGGGTGACACCAGACATGTTCAACGGCACGGACATGAGCCTGATCGATGTCCCGCGCAGCGTCACGGGACGCGCGCTCGCGGTGAACAAATATAACGGCCCGATTTACACGAATGCGCTGAAAGACATCTTCACCACCACCTCGGCGCGGTTCGTAAACCTGAACACCGCCTCCGCGCTGGTCCTCCAGACCGTGCTCGGGGTGGATGGTCCCACAGCCCAGGCGATCATCAACCGCCGGGCAGGCTTGGATGGGCAGGACGGCACGGAGGATGACGTGCCGTTTCGCAGCGTGGGCGAGCTGGCTGGCGTACCGGGAATCAACCCGGCAGCGATCGGCGCGCTGGGCCAATCCCAGGTTCTCAACGTGCGCAGCGCCGTCTTCGAGGTCGCGGTGGACGTGGACATCGGCGGCCAGAAACGGACAATGGTGGCGCTGATCTACCGGCTCAACGCGCGCGACGTGCGCACGCTCTACACGCACTGGAAGTGAGGCCAAGATTGAACCATTTGGCCATAAGCAGCGTGGCGCAGTTCGTGACCGTTTCAAACTCTCCATGAACCGGGGCCGGCGACTGCAAGTCGCCGGCGCGGGGCCATGGCCTCAATGCGCGGTTCTCAGGGCCGTTGGGAGCTACCCATGAACCGGACTGCGGGCATCCCGCCCGCAGCGGTCACCTCGGTTCGAGCGGGCTGCGAATTTCGGTTTGTGCCACTGCGCAGGTTGTGGCGGCGGCCCGGAGGGCCGGAGGGCCCCAGTCCGGTTCAGGGGCCGGAATCGCGGCGGTTGATGGACCCTGGATTCTCTCTCCAAACCGCCGATAACGCATCCATGCGCGGTAGTCGCAGGCTTCAGCCTGCGCGTCGGTCTCCGTCCTGATTCGCAACCTGAAGGTTGCGACTACGTTCAGTTCTGGACACCCGGTTCGGAGGCCGCTGCGCCGCCGTTGAGCAGGTAGAGCACGGCCATGCGGACAGCCAGGCCGTTGGTAACCTGTTCAAGAATCACGGAACGGCCGCAGTCCGCCAGTTCGCTGGCGATCTCCACGCCACGGTTGATCGGGCCGGGGTGCATGATGAGCACGTCCGGCTTGGTCTTCGCGAAACGCGCATGGTTCAGCCCGAAGAGGGCCGCGTACTCGCCGATGCTGGGGAACATGCTCTTGCGCTGGCGCTCGTGCTGGATGCGCAGGAGGTTGATGACGTCCGCCCCGGCGATGGCCTCGTTCACGTCGTAAGTGACGCGGCAGCCCATCTGCTCGAAGACCCGCGGGACGAGCGTGCTGGGGCCGCAGAGCGTGACCTTGGCCCCGAGCTTGAGCAGCGCCCAAATGTTCGAGCGGGCCACGCGGCTGTAGAGGATGTCGCCGAGAATGGTGACATTGAGCCCCGCGACGCTGCCCTTGTGTTCGCGGATGGTGAAGGTGTCGAGCAGGGCCTGCGTGGGGTGTTCGTGCGCGCCGTCCCCGGCGTTGATGACGCTGCCCTTGAGGAAGCGGGAGAGGAAATGCGGCGCGCCGGTGGCACTGTGACGGATGATGATCACGTCGGCATTGAGGGCCTCCAGGTTGCGCGCGGTATCTTTGAGCGTCTCACCCTTCTTGAGCGAGCTGGCCTCGGCGGAGAAATTGATCACGTCGGCGCTCAGGCGCATCGCGGCCAGCTCGAAGCTGATGCGCGTGCGGGTGCTCGGCTCGACGAACAGGTTGACCACGGTTTTGCCCCGCAAGGCGGGGACTTTCTTGATCGCCCGCTCGCCGACGGCCTTGAACTGCCGGGCCGTGTCGAGGACGGTGATGATTTCTTCCGGGGAAAGGGACTCGATGTCGAGGAGGTGTTTGCGGTTCCAGATCATGCGCGCTGGGCGAATGAAGTAACGGAATCGTGACGGCTTGGGAAGCCATTACTCCGCCGGAGGACGTAACGGAAACCACGGGCAAGGGCATGGTCCCCGCAGAAGCCACTTTGACAACGCTCCTACTGTGCTGCTTTCCCTGGCCGATCGTGGATCGGCTGGTGGCGGCAGGCATCCTGCCTGCCGTAGAGCCGTGGCTTCAAGCCCGGCGGATCAAACCATCCGGCCACCAGTCACGCGCGGTGAATTCCACGCCGTGGGACTACTCACCCCCATCCGGGCAGCAAGATGCCAGCCCTCTACGGCAGGCAGGATGCCTGCCGCCACTTAGCAGATCGGAATCAAGCCCGGGAGCCGCAGGGCCGGGGGCGTTAAGACGCCACACCGTTCTTGACGAGCCACACCCCGTCTTCGCCGCCGGTTTCCTGGAGCTTCACGTTGATGCGCTCGTTGGCGCGGGTGGGGATGTTCTTGCCGACGAAGTCCGCCTTGATGGGGAGTTCGCGGTGGCCGCGATCCACCAGCACGGCGAGCTGTACTCGCCGGGGCCGGCCGAAGTCGTTGAGGGCATCCAGCGCGGCCCGCGTGGTGCGGCCGCTGAAGAGTACGTCGTCCACGAGCACGACGGTCTTGCCGGTGATGTCGCCAGGCATCTCGGTGGGGTGGACGGTGGGGGCAGGCTGGCCGGTCAAGTCGTCCCGGTGCATGTTTACGTCCAGCATGCCGGTGGGCACGGGGTGGCTCCAGACTTCAGCCAGGGTTTTCGCCAGCCGCCGGGCCAGATGCACGCCGCCCGTCTGCACGCCGACCAATACGACCGTGGCGCCGGATTCGTTGCGTTCCGCAATCTCATGGGCGATGCGCGTGAGGGCACGCGACAAGGCTGCGGCGTCGAGAAGAAGCAAATCAGACATGGGAGGAAAGCCCGGAGAAAAAGAAGCGCCGAGGGACCGGCGGAAGTCAGTTCTGGCCTTGGATCTGGCGCGACTTGCGCCACTTGGCGCGGTGCTTGACGATCCAATCGGTCAGGGCGCGCTCGAAGCCGATGTCATGCTGGGCCTTCTCCGATTCGATCCACTTGTGTTTCATGATTTCCTCGCGTTCAGCGAGGAATTCGCGGTAGAGCGACGAGTTCTTGACCCACTCGTCGTCGCCGGGTTGACCAGAGTTGTTTGACATATCAGCCACAGTTACCGGTCTGCAATGACGAGGGAATGTAGCAGCCGGCCGGAAGGAGACAATCTGATTTTCAGGCCGGGGGATTCCTGACCGGGTGATGGTGAGTTGCCTGTGAGTATCTCGTGTGAAAGTTGCACTCGACGAGGTGATCGGCTTGGGCGTGAATTCAAAGCATGAATGAAGGCAATCCTTTGCGATGGGCTGAACCCGAGGAAGTCGTGCGCATGGCGCGTGAAGCAGGCTTTTCGACGGCGGAGATCGTGCGGCACCTTTGTCGCGGGGTTGCTTACCAGGAGGCGCAGGAAATTGCTCGCGATTACGCGCCACTGCTTGAGATCACAGTGAAGGAGTTTTTGGAACTGCGGCGAAATGGATGACCAATCGGCTTTACAAGCTTCGCACTCGTTCGATGGTAGCCTCGCTGTAGCCGCGCCGCCGAAGTTCTTCTTCGTCTACTTGACCGTGTTCCTTGAGCAGCTTGTCCTTTACCGCTTTCAATAAACGATCCCCCGCCTCTAGGCTGGCCTTGGAAAACTTTCGATTTTTGACCGGTTCGGCTACTGTGCTCACGGCGGCAACCTAACGCATCAACTGGTATTTGCGCAACTTGAACTTCATCACTTTGGGATACAGGCACCCCGGTGAATAACTGTGTGAGCATTTCGCCAATAGTTTAGTCGTGCCGGGCCTGTTCATTTGCCTTCTCCTCTCCCGGTGATCGAATCCTTCGACCTGACCTCCGAGCCCGCCGGTGCGCCCGACCTGAAACGTACGCGCCGCCGGAAGGACGCGGCCATTGATCTGGCCAAGATCGACCGCCTGCCGCCGCATTCGCTCGAAGCCGAGCAGGGCACGCTGGGTTGCTTGCTGCTCGCGCCCAACGAAGCCATCGGTGTCTGCGTCGAGAAGTTCAAGCGCGGTGCGGAGGTGTTTTACGACCTGCGCCATCAGACCCTGTACGAGATGCTCGTCGCGATGGGCGATGCGAAGGAGGCCATCGATCTCATCACACTGCGCCAGCGCCTCAAGGACAAGGGCCAGCTCGACGCCATCGGTGGGGTGGCTTACCTCACCGCCTTGGTGGATGCCACGCCTTCCCCGGCGAACCTGCCGTTCTACGCGGACATCGTGGTCGAGAAGCATCTGCTCCGCCGGATGATCCAAACCTGCACCAGCGTGGTGGGGCGCATTTATGACGAGACGCAGCAGGGTGACGTGGAACAACTGCTGGACGAGGTGGAAAAGGAAGTGCTCCACATCAGCGAGGAACGCGAGGAAAGCGTCAGCCTGGTGATCAAGGACCTTGTGCACAAGGCCATCGCGCAGATCGAGGAGTTTCATTCGCGGCAGGGCCAGACCACGGGCGTTCCCTCGGGCTTTGCTGATCTGGACAAGATGACCACCGGGTTCCACGGCGGGGAAATGATCGTCATCGCCGCGCGTCCGTCGATGGGCAAAACCTCCTTCGCCATGAACATCGCCGAGCATGTGGCGATGGACATGAAGCTGCCGGTGGGGGTGTTCAGCCTGGAAATGTCCGCCGACTCGCTCGTGTTGCGTATGCTGTGCTCCCGGGCGAAGGTAAACCTGCGGGACATCCGCGAAGGCTTTCTCGCCGAACGCGATTTCCCGAAGCTGACCAGCGTCGCCGGCAAGATGGCCAGTTGTCCGCTTTTCATCGACGACACCGCCGGCCTCTCGATCCTCCAGCTGCGTGCCAAGGCGCGCCGCATGCACCAGCAGCATGGGGTGAAGTTGTTCGTGATCGACTACCTCCAGCTCTTGCGCAGCACGGCCAAGAAGGCTGAGAACCGGCAGCAGGAAATCGCCGACATCTCGCAAGGCATCAAGGCACTCGCCAAGGAACTGAAGGTGCCGATCATCGTTCTGGCCCAGCTTAACCGCGAACTGGAGAAACGCGGCCCCGGGGAGAAGCCCAAACTCTCCGACCTCCGTGAATCCGGCTCCATCGAGCAGGACGCCGATCTCGTGGGCTTGCTCTACAAGCCGAAGATGGACGGCAAGGATGACGACGAGCCGGGCGAGCAGGCGAATTACGACGCCGTTCCGGTGAACCTGCTCATCGCCAAGCAGCGTAACGGCCCCACCGGCGACGTGCACCTCACGTTCCTCAAGGGCTTTACCCGTTATGAAAGTGCCGCCAAGGTCGCCGCCGAGGATTCGCCGCGCGAGTGAACCGGCCATCGGTGGCCGTATCGACGTATTCCGTTGAGCACCAAAAACATTGACACTGGCCGCCGGGTGCGACAGTTTCACCGCGAATCAGCCGCACGATTCCCGCTGCACAAATGAGCGCGGGTCAAGCCCCAACAGAAATTCCCCGGCAGTAATTGCGTTTGATTGAACGCGCTTCCGGGGCAGCGAGTCGAATCGCGGCCTACCGGCAGGTGCCACTTGCCCGCCAGCAAATACAACGTAGTTTTCGTTCCGAGTATGCCACGAGTTGCCAAACCGAAAGTTGCCAAAGTCAAACTCGCCGCCGCCGCCGCCGCGCCCGCGCCCGC
>RFSE01000023.1 GCA_009924135.1 Pseudomonadota bacterium
TAGTGCGATACATGCTTCATCGTTAATGAAGGCGCTGCACTTTTCGACCGCCCTGTCACACACGTGACCCCGTCTCACTTTTCAACCGGCGTTTACACGGGATTCTGCTCCTCGATGAAGTAGCGCGTGATGGTGTAGTCGTTGAACTGGAGGGTTTCCTGGGGCTGGGCGTCGGGTGGAATCGAAACAGAAAGGGGCTTGGGCAGGGCGGAGGGGTGTTGCTGCCGGAGTTCTTGTGTGGAGCAGGCGGCTAGCAGCAGGCAGACCCCGAACATTGTCACTCGCAGAACCGCAGCAAGTTCAGTGCGAGGCCGGCCAGATGATGAAGGCAGCGACATCGTGGTAGGTGAGGCCATACTTCAATTGCTGGTCGCGCGGGTAGGCGGTGGTGGTGAATTTGACAAAATACCCGTTCCGTTCGCACAACAGGATGCTCTTGATGGTACTCTGACCGACAAGGGTAGCTTTCATCCCCAGTGGACCCTTTTGCTGGATGGCAGCATGGAACCTCATTTGATCCAAGAAATGAGCTTTGGCATCATCGCCAGCCAGTAAGGTCTTGGCGTGTTCGAACTCCTTCATGAACGCGGCCGTTGCATCACTGCGGGCATCTCCGTCCAGCAGCTGCGGTCCCTTCGCATCGGCCGGCGCGGGATACACAGACACCATGACGCTGACGCCACTGCCATCCCGGTAAGCGTAATCCACCTCGACCTTCTTGGGCTGCTTGGCAGATTTTCTGATGGCGCTGCGTTCCAATCGCTGCTCGATGCGCTGTGGAAACTGGATCCCTGACGGTTCGTGGACAAACACGGTCGGTTCAGCGGCTACCATCGTCATGCACAGTCTCCAGAGGACGATGTGCCCGGCAATACGTGACAAAGAGTCTCGATTCACTTTTTTGTGGAGCGCCGATTCAGTTCGGTCCAGTTTGTCCACTTGGGCGACTCGAACGTCTTTTCGGAGAGGAATAGTGCGGTGGCTTGCTGATCCCCGGCTGTCACCACAATTCCGACAGCCTCCCTATCTGTGTTAAGCACGACCCCACCGGAGTAGCCGGGGCCAATTGGTTTGGCCGGTTGATTAAGAGTGATTAGCTTGCCATTGGTGATCGCTGAAATTGTGGTTTCCACATCGGCTTCACTGGAGGTTCCTGGGTAGCCGGTAACAGTCACTCTGTCCTTTGGCAGCGGAGGCGTCTTTGTGAGTTTGATGATTTTGGACTGCGTCAGAGCTGCCTGCTGAATGGGCGTGATGAGGACGCAGTCGAGGTCATCGCCAACGAAGCCAACGCGTTCGACCCCAAATGCCAAGAAGCCCACTACCGGCCGAACTTCCATCGAATTGAGC
The DNA here is from genome assembly GCA_009924135.1 of Pseudomonadota bacterium. Classification (GTDB taxonomy): domain Bacteria; phylum Verrucomicrobiota; class Verrucomicrobiia; order Limisphaerales; family SXTU01; genus SXTU01. Next base: position 1,351 of record RFSE01000023.1, read on the forward strand.
ACACTGTGGCGCTTCTTCCGATCATCAAAAGACCAGGGGCCAACAGTTTGTGGCAAGTAGTTTGGATAAAGTGCCAGATTGTGAGCTGCCGTAACCAGCTCCGGCTTGCCTCCAACTTCCAGAAGCCAGCATGAGCCAGTCGTAAGCACGTTGGTTTGAACAAGTGCCCCTCGTTGGAACTGATGGTCGACAAGGTCGTATTTGCAGGTGGTGTAGATCCTTTGAGTAAGTGGTAGATTCTGGCTGAATACGCGGGGGGCGATAACCAGCGCGCAAAGGAGAATGCCACGATTCAGCATCCGGAGCATGTTGTTGAAATTCATCCTCATTTGGCCCTCCGTTTCACAATATCCTCGATGACATGTACTGCATGCGGCCAAAGCTTTTCCAATGACCTGGCTACCAATTCCACCACCATCCCATCTGCATTATCGGGAAGAGTGGGGCCGAAAACGCGTAGTCGATTGCCGTACTGGGCTTTCAGTTTTGCCTCATACCAATCCCCGTAAACATCTGCGAGGGCTTCAATCACGGGCTTTGCCACAGTGACAACCACGATGATGGTTCCCACAGTAAGCTCGACTTTCTGACCTGCGGCGACCAACTGGTTCATGGCGTCCTTCGCGGCCTCGATCTGCTCGGGATTGCCTGCTTTGGTCCAATAGGCCAGACGCAGCGCTCCAAGTTCCTTTGACGTTGGGTTCAGTCGGTGTCCCTCCAATGCGGCTTCGGCAGCCAGCCTGAAATTCCCCATCGCGCCATGGCATTGAGCAATGACGGCATACACAGCCGCTTTCTCGGAAGCTCCTGTCTCCTTGTTTGTTACCATTCCCAGGGTGAGGCGGGCGGTGGCCAATGCCTCCGGGAATGCTCCTTGCCGAAGGTGAGCCAAGGAGAGCACAAATTGTTCGTCCGCGCTCAACGGTCGAGTTTCTGCGATTTTCAAAAGGCTGCTTTGTTGTTCGGCCGGTGGTGGCAATGCTGCGCGGGGTGCTTCTTGAGCAGCTACAGCGGTGTAGCCCATCAACGATGCGATCAAAACAGCGCCTGCTTGATGAGCTATCGTGCGAAGATGCGATGTGGTTTTCATGGAGTTAAGGAAAATGGACTTCTCATGTTTCTACGGTCACCAAGTTGACGATAGGTGTTCTGTCCTGCAAACGGGACATCGTCAACGCCAAAATGTCCCGCATACGGGACGGCGGCAGGAGCAGCGTCCAAGGCGTGCGGACAACGCTGGACAGACAATTTGCGGTGTTCATCAGGAAGCAGCGCGGGGAAATGCCCTATCGCGACTTTGCCCGGAAGCTTGGCATCTCGAAATCAAGTCTGGCCCGGTTGGAAATGGTCGAAGAGAGCATCACCTTGAAGCGGCTGAACCAGGTACTAAATCGACTCAAGTGCCAGCCCGAGGACGTGTTCAAGAGCGCAGGCGGGGAGTTCTGAGCCATTTGCACTTGAATTGATGACGGATGTTGCCTGACGGTCTAGCCCACATGAAAGACACGATAAAGTTCCTCCGTCTCCACGCAGCTTTGGTCAACGAGAAGGCCGGCATCGAAGCCAAGTTGAACGTGATAGCGGAAGTGCTGGGTAAGGGTGATTCAATTGGCCCAGTTGACGTTGCCGCTCTGGCTCCGAAGAAGAAGCGGAAAATGAGTGCTGCTGGTAAGGCTGCCATTATCGCTGCCCAGAAGGCCAGGTGGGCGAAGATCAAGGCGGCCAAGGGGAAGACGGAGGGGAAGTAGGTCGGGTGCTACGCTGGTCTGCGGGGTTCAACCGTTAGATACAACCAAGCGGCCAGGTTTTCATTCCCAGCATCAGGTTTGGCAATCAGATCTGTCTCCTCAGGATACGGGCAAGGCCATGGGTTATTGTCAGGCAGGAGCAATGGGCATCAGGGTGTCAGCCATGGAGTAAGCAGAGGTCAAAATGCCAAGGTCAGGATCGTGGACAAGTTGGCTTCGCTAGATTCAAAACTGCTACAAAAGTAGTGGTTTTCGCCCCACCCCTGCCTTTTCTCCCATGGATACGAGGTCCGGGGCAGCCTCACCATCAACGCCATTTGTCTCCACCATGGAGACAAAATTCGGGTTCAACCTCATCACCATCCCCATCAACGTCAACTACCACCATCAACTTCAACTCCCACTTCGCCCTGGGCACCGAACTCAACGACACCCTCCCCTCAAGGACCAGGCCAACCACAACCTGCTGACCAGCCTCGGTGCCATCTACACCTTCAACGAACATTGGGCGCTCAAGGCCTCCATCAGCCGCACCCTGCGGAAAGAATCGCGTGGCGGCCCAAACCCGCCGGCGTCTGGTACCTCGTGTGGAACTTCTGAATCCGCCGCCGGCCAGTCCAGCGGTGACTATCCCTTCACGGGCTTGCTTTCCCAGTGCATAAGCTTACCGTTCTGGGATGACGCAACCCCTTCTGTCGGCTATCACGCTCCTTGCTGTGTGGTTCATCTGCGGGCCGAAAACCAATCTGGCAGCCTCGGCAGACGGGAAGCCAGCAGACTCCTCGTCTCCGTCCGCAAAAATGTCTATCTCTGGAACCGTTACCCAATCAGATGCGTATTCCGGGGGGATGCGGCCGACGGAAGAGAAGTTAAAAAAGCTGACGGCTCCCCGCGCCTACCCCGGCAAACGATTTCATGTGATTCGCGGCAGCACCAACACCCTCGCGCGGGAAATCGTGCTGACCTTCACCACGGGCGAGGTCGGAAATTTTTCGTTTCAGTTGCCGCCGGGCACCTATGCGCTCCTTGTGGACGAGCAGATACCACCACCCGATGCCAAAAAATACCAGACAAAGTTCATCACAGTTGATGAAGCCGCTCTCAATCAGTGGTGGGCCAAGCCGTATCATCTCTTCGAGGTGAAAGCCGCGGACATCACAGAATTGAAATTCCATTTTCATCACCGCAGTTTTATCCCCTACGACATTCCGTGCCTGCGATATGTCGGGCCGTATCCGCCATGACGGACGGGAAGGTGCGTTCCATTTGGGCTGCTCCATTTCACCCGGAAAAGGTTCACCGTGGCGGCGTGGCTGACGGCCTTTGGGAGAGACCAGCATGAAAGTCTGGAAGAAAATCGCGCTGGGAATGGCCGCTCTGCTGGCTCTGTTGCTGCTGGCGGGAATGGTGTTGCCGTCGGCAGGACACGTCGAGCGCACCGTCGTGGTGAACGCGAAGCCCGCCGAGGTGTTTGCCCTGCAAAGTGCAAATTGAAGGGAGCAGGGGAAGGCGCAATCTACGGAATTCTAGCATCGATGGAAGAGACGGGCATGCTGGAGGGCCGCTGGCGAGAGAGCAGTTCGAGGATGCTCAAGATTTACCACGTCACGGACAAAGGTGCCAAATTGCTGGAGCAAGGGAAGAGCACCAGCGCTGAACTCGGAAACTTGGCAACCCGCGTCTTGAAACAAATGCCAGCCTGACCTCATGCCTGAGCTTCGTATTCCTCCAGCCGTAAGCTTTGCATTCGAACGGGTGGCGGCCGACGTTTGCGACCGGGCGTCACTTGAGCCTTCTGAATGGTCCGCCAAAGCGAAGGAGCTGGTTAATCATCTGGAGCAGCGTTGGTGCGAAGGAGCGGAGCGTGGAATGAGCACTGAGGAAGCCCAAGAAAGAGCCCTTACGTTGTTTGGCCCTCCTGAAGAAGTTGGGCGATGGTTGCGTAAAGGACTTATCCGCCGTTGGCTTAAAAACCCAGACAAGCACTATATTCGTGCAATTGGTTTCACGTATTGCTTGTTTATTCCGCTGACGATTCTTGCGGGGGAGCACGCCTACGGTGGGAGCAAAAATGATCACTTGAAGGATTCCGCATTGCAACATTGGTCACTCGTGTCATCTATTGCTCTTCTTACCACCCAACGGCTTCAGAGTGATACTCGGTTTTGGCCGCGCATATTATTAAGCACATATTCGACCCTTCAGTACCTTTTTGCTTTTCCGTTAGCTGTCGGCGGCATTTTTAATCTTTTGATTATCAACTGGCTTGCAGTCCAACAGATCCTGAGTGGTGAAAGTGATTGGTGGTGGGCGCGAGCCTTGAAACCAGTTGTCGTGGTTGCATTGTTCATCAATACCAAAATGGGAGTGATACTGTGGACCGCAACGATCGCTAGTTCTTGGCGGACGGGGAATTGGAAGGTCAGCCAAGGCGAAACCCGCTAGCCGCTTTAAAGAAGTGTAGTAACTCATGCTGAGTTTCTCCCCTCATGCCATGATCAGCCGAAGATGTCCGGCATTTTGTCCACGGCCTTGCGCTTGGTCTCGGTGTCGATGTGTGTGTAGTTGCGGCTGACGGCAACTGATTCATGGCCGATGATGTCTCTGGCCACCGCGTCACTGACCCCGGCATTCTTGAGCAGCGACGTGGCCGTGTGGCGTAGCGAGTGAAAGCTCAATTCGCTGGGCGCTCTCTTGGATGATCTGCCGTCTCCAGCTTTCGTGTGCGGGCGTTTCTTCGCCAGGCCGGCGGACACCAGGATTTGGTGAAACTGGTTTGACAATGTTCCCCCATATTGGCTGCGCTGTCTTGCCGCACAGGCTTCAGGAAATAATGGTCCGTTGGGATCATCACTCGATGGCAGGGACTCCAAATGCTTCAGCAACACCCGCGCGATAGGAAGAATCTGCTGCCGGTCAGTTTTCCCGCTCACCACGCGAATCTCGTGTCCCTGCAAATCCACGTTGGCCCAAGTCAAGGTGGCCACGTCGCTCAACCGCAGGCCGGTGTAAAGCCCCATCAAAATCAGCCCGCACCACTCATCGTTCGCCACGCTCATGATCTGCTTGAGTTCACCCATGGTGAAGGGCCGCCGGCTCTGCTCGCGCGCCTTGACCCGGATCATCGTTACGCGTTCGGCCTCGTTAACATCGGTCAGACCATCCCGCTTTGCTTGGGCCAAAGCGGACCGGAGGATTTTCAAGCTGATGTTCACGGTCCCGGAAGTGAACCGATTGGCCAGATGATCTCGAAAGCCCGTTATCTCCTTGCTGGCCAGGTGGGTAATGTCCAACTTTGCTTTCGTTCCTAAAAATTCCAGGAGATGATTGACGACGGTTTTGTACCGTTGGTGTGTCGGTTCACTCGCTTCCAGCTCTTTCCTCTTCAGCCAGGATTCCAAGTAATCCTTGATCGAGGAGCTGGGCAAAATGTCCTTGTTCGAGATGGAGAAAATTTCCGCGATGACTTTGCGGGCCTGGGCTTCGGTGAGTGTCCGGCCACGACCCGTTTCGGCGGCATCTTCAAACTTGTTCGCAACGCGCTGGGCCTCCTTGCGGTCGGTGCATTTTGTGGATTGTTGCGTCCTCCGACCATCGGGCAAAGTGAAGCAGGCAAACCAGTAGGGAGACCTGGGAAAGCGTCTTAGTGATGCCATAAGAGTCTCAACAGTAGTCTCAACGTCACCCGTGTCAATGCCATTCATTACTGATCGAAACACTATGAAATCCAAGAAATCCGAGAGAAAGTTGGTATCGAGGGTTCGAATCCCTTCGCTCGCTCCAACTCTACCAACCACTCACAGGGACTCCTCCGTGACCGTGAGGATTTCACGACACAGTTCGTCCAGCTAACTGGGCGGAACGTCACAGTTTCCCATCATGATCAAAACCGCTGACACCGCGATAAAGGTTGATCGCAGCAGGCTGCGCGTCCCAGTTACATGGTGGGGGATTGCAAGGTAAGGCGGGGTCATCAGCTATGATTCCCAACCCTCGCTCGTGGCTTGCTGCCGGGCAGGAATCGCCGGTGCTTCTGCAAGGCCGAGGACACGGACGCGGTCGCGGTCAGCGCATGCTTGCAAGTCACAGCGAGGGTACGATTTTTGCATGCCCGGGTTCCCCTGGAACGTTGACGTGGTCCTCAGCCAGCGCGGTGATTCGGAAAAATGCACCTTTTGGCCTCGGTTCGAACCTGTCTTTATCCGGGCCGCGTTCTCGCAATTCTTCGGAGTACATGAGCGATGCCTCAACGACATGAGGCATTCATGCAGGCGCGACTTCGCGCCCGTGTCGGTGATGGTTTAGCTGGGTGAGCGCTCGCTTCAGCCATGGCGGCCCGTCGGCTATCACTCCTTCCCTGACGGAGTGATTCTCTCCGCCACGCTGCGATTCCTCAACCCAATGAAAAGGAGTTCGTGGCTAGGCCGACGGAATCTCGAAGAGATGCACCGGCGAAGTGTTGCCGGGATAGGAGCCATCGGCGGTCTTGGGACGGCCGTTGCCGTTGCTGGCCTTGTTCATCGCCGCAACGGCGAAGCGTTTGCCACCGGGATGCAGCGTGACGGAGTGGACGTTTGCCACGTTCGTGTGGGTGTAAAAGGGCTCCTTGTCTCCGGGACGCAGGAACATGATCTTGCCGTTGCCGGGCTGGCCGCTGGTCACGACGATCAGATAGCCGCCCGGGTGCTCGGCGAGGTCCAGCACGAAGCCGTCCTTTGCCGCGCCGAAGCGCCACTCGGTGGTGCGTTTGCCCGTCGCGGTGTCGAACTTGGCGAGCACGGGCACGCCTTCCAGAAAGCCGCCGCCTTCCGGTTCGCAACCACCCACGACGAGTGATTTGCCGCCTTCCACGAAGGCCAGCATGCGCAGGCCGGCCACGTCCTGTAGCCGTGAAAGTTTGTGAAAGACCGTGGCATCGAACTCACGCACGACCTGTTTCGTGCCAAAATCCCAGGTCTTCACGCGGCCCTTGAGGTCGCCAAAGGCAATGACCTTGCCCTCGGGCGCGAAGGCCACGGCGAAGACATCCTCGGTGTGGGCGAGTTCGGCCACGAGCTTGCCGGCCGTGGTCCAGACACGGACGAACTGGTCGCGTCCGCCGGTCACGAGGTGCTGGCCATCGGGCGAGACGGCCAGCTTCCTGATCCAGCCGTCGTGGGCGGTGGCATTTTCCCAGAGCTGCTTGGGCGCATCGCCTTCATAGGCGGTGGCGGTGAGCTTGCCCCAGGAGTCAGCGGCGTAGAGGATTTTGTCTTTCGGGTGAAACGCGATGTTCTGCACCCAGCCGTTGAAGCCGGCGAGATGTGGCAGGGAGACGAGTTCGACGGGCGATTCCTCGACTTTTTTGGCGTTCTTCGCGACGGGCTTTTTCTTCGGCTCATCGGGAATTTCGACATCCACCGCCGCCTTGGCTTTCTCGACGATGCTCCAGCGGCGCACGGTGCCTTCCATCGCCCCGGCGGCAAGGAAGTTGCCGCACGGGCTGAAGCGCGCCATGCAGAGCTGGCGGTCGTTTTGGAACGCTTTCAGCTCCTTGGGTGGAGTGAATTTGGCGGGAGGTTGGTCAGGCATGGCAGAAGTGAGGTTAGGGGTGGCGGAGGGCGGAGGGCGCATCAGCGGTCAATTGCCGCTGCTTTGCGCAATGTGTCGAATCAAGTGTGAGCCATGTGGCAATAAGTCTCATTCGGCATTCAAAATTCGACATTCATCATTAAACAAGGGCTTCCTTGATGGCTTCCATTTCCTCGTGGGCCAGCGGCAGCGGCTGGCCGTTGTTGTTGTATTCCACCTTTTTCGTGTCGATGCCCAGCGCGCTGAACCAGGTGTGGAAGACTGCGCCAATGTCGTGGCCCTTGTCCTTCACGTCCGTGCCCTTGTCATTGGTGGCACCGACGACCGCCCCGGCCTTCACGCCGCAGCCGGCCATGGCGATGCTCCACGCTTCGGGCCAGTGATCGCGTCCGACGTGCCCGTTGATGCGCGGCGTGCGGCCGAACTCGCTCATCGCGATGACGAGCGTGTTTTCGAGCAGGCCGCTGGCGGCCAGGTCCTCGATGATGGCGGCGAGCGCGCGGTCGAACTTCGGCACCAACGACGCGCTGCCGTTGAAGTTGTCACCATGCGTGTCCCAGCCGTAGCTCGTCACCTTCACGAAACGCACGCCCGCTTCGAGCATGTTGCGCGCGACGAGCATGTGCTGGCCGAATTCGGTGCGCCCGTAACGGTCGAGTTCCTTGGCGGGGAGCTTGGTGGTATCGAAGATGTTCGCGCGCTTCATCAATTCGCGCGCGGAATCGAAGACATAACTGCTTGCCTCGGTGTAGGCGGGGCGGCGCTGGGCGGCGTACTGGCGGTTGAACACCTCCCGCAGCTCGTTGCGCTCGTCGTCTTCCTCCGCAGTCAGCGAGGCGTGCCGGAGCAAATCATCGGGTGGCTTGCCATCACCGAAGGCGAGTGAACCGTATTTCGGCCCGAGAAATCCGGCGTCCTCGGCCTTGAAACCGCCACCGCCAGGTTTGACCCAGACGTAGGCGGGGAGTTTTGTGGAGGTCGGCCCCATGAGTTTCGCGATGGAGGAGCCAAAGTAGGGATAAGGCACGCCACGGTTCTTCGGATCGCCACGCTGGATGCGCGCGACGCCGGAGGAGTGGGCGTTGTCCTTGGTGCTGATGTTCCGCACGACGCAGAGGCGGTGCGCCTGCTTGGCGCACATGGGCATCAGTTCGGAGAAGTGCGTGCCGGGCACGCTGGTCTTGATGGTGCGAAACGGCCCGCCAAACTCGGTATTGGGTTTCGGGTCCCAGCTTTCGAGCTGGCTGATGCCGCCGTCGAGCCAGACGAAGAGCACCTGCTTCTCCTTCTGGCGCATGGCTTCGGCAGCCTGCGGTGAAATGAGGCCGCCCAGCGCGCCAAATGCGAGTGCGCCAGCGGACGCACCGAGGAACTGGCGGCGGGAGGCGGTGTGCTCCCAAGGTTTGCAGAGGGGGTTCATGTTAATGCGGCGTTTGAGGCATCTCACTTAAAAGACGGTCGGCGTTTTTAACCCACCACGAGTCGTTCTGGGCAAGCGCTTCGGCCCGTCCATCTCTCAGGCAAGCTTCAGCCTCCTCGCTCCGGCCAATTTCCAGAAGCTCCCTTACCAGATCGATCAGCGCGGTGTACGTCGGAGCTTCCATCTGCTTTGATTGTTCCAACGCGAGCCGATAAAAACGAATCGCCGTCGGCCTGTCGTCGGCATAGTCCGCCATGGCTTCGGTGAGCACAGGGTGCCAAAAGCCGCGCTTGGTCTGTTCCTCGTAGTAATCAAAGAATGCCCGCTTGCGGACTTGGTGAAGAACGTCGTCTTCCATTTCGGAAGCGTTGCAAATTTCACCCGCTACCTCCCGCAGCCGACGAAACATCTCCCGAACCTCCTCATCGGAAGGCGGGGACTGAATTGGCTTGGCGGTATCGTTGGCCATAGCTCAGTGGTTCGTAAAAAACTCCATGCTCGAGAGCATGGCCCACGCAAAATGACCCAGGGCCTTCTCGCGGTCGGCGGTGTGCTTGGCCAGGTACTTCTCCAGGGTGGCCGTTTCCGCAGTCGTGGGCGGGCGGCTTAGGATCGTGAGGAAGAGGTCATCGGCGATCTTGGCTGGTTCCTTCAGCGCGGCGACGCGGGCGACGAGGTTGCCGGGGCGCGGTTGGAGCGCCCACAGAATTTGGTCGTTGTTGCGCAGGAAGAGCGCGGCCTTGAGCGTGGGACTCACGACCAGTTCCGGCTCCTTTGCGTCGTTGGCAAACGCGGAAAGGAAGGCTTTCTCAAAATCCTTCAGCGTCTTCTTCTTTTCGCCTTCCCCAGCGGCCTTGCCCTCGAGGACGCGTTCGTATTCGCCCGTCGCCAGCAGAAAGGACCGCGCGAGCTGCTCGGCGGAGAGCGGCCGCTCTTTCGCCGCGAGGAAAAGCTGCTCCGGCACCTGGTCCGCACTGGTGGGCAGGACGCTGGAGCGTGCGTAGGCCTGCGTCAGCGCCAGCTCACGCGTCAGCCACTGAAGGTCGAACTTGTGCTCGGTCAGTTCCTTGGCGATCAGCTCAAACAGCTCGGGATGCGACGCGGGGTTCTCCGAGTGCTGTAGGTCCAGCGGCTCGACGAGCCCGCGCCCCATGAGCTGCCACCAGACCCGGTTGGCGATGTTGCGGGCAAAGGGCGGGTTGTCGGCGGCGGCGAGCCGGGCGGCGAGTTCCTTCAACGGGCTGAACTTGGGCACGCCGCCCTTGCGCGACTTTGGGTCAGGCGGCACGGCCCAGAGGTCTTCCTTGGAAGCGGCCATCGGGATTTCCACCTCGGCTCCCAGCGGCACGCGCGGGCCAGTGGACCCTTTCACGCTGCTCAGGACGGAGACAAACTCGTATTTGTTCGTGACGAGGCCCTCCTGCACCCAGGCGGTTTTGTATTCCCCGCCGGCGGCCTGCATCTTCAGGTTCTGGATCGGGAAGAAGAGGCCGTTAAAATCCACCTGCTTGTAGTCCTTGACTGTCAAGTGCTTGTGGCATTGGCAGCATTGCAGGTCGAAACCGAGGAAGAGCCGGCCCAGGTCGCGGGTCAGGCCGGGGTAGTCCGTATCCTGCTGGCCGACCTTGTCCAGGCGGCGGGTGATGAAATAGCCGGCTCCGCGCAGCTTCTCGTCCTTGAAATCCGGGCTGACGATCTCACGAACGAGCTGGTCCCATGGCTTGTTCGCCCGGAAGGATTCAGTAAGGTACTTGCGCCACTCCTCGCTGCTGCCGTTGCGCTCCATGAGCTGGATGTTGAACGCCTCGGCCATGCGCTCGGGGAACTTCGGCGAGGCCAGGAGCTGCTCGATGAGCTTGGCGCGTTTGTCGGCCGCCTTGTCGGCGAGGAAGGCCCGGGCCTGCTCGGCGGTGGGGATGGTGCCATTGAAGTCCAAGTAAGCCCGGCGGACGAACTCGGCGTCGGTGGCCGGGGCGGCGAAAGTTTTACCGGCAGCCTTGGCAGCCAGGAGCTGGTCCACCTGCACATGCAGCGGCTCGGCGGCGAACACCCCAACGTTGACCGCTAGCAGGGTCAACAGCAGCCAGCGCTTCAGGTGCAGGCGTGGATGGGGCGTTTGCATCGGGTGAGTTGACGATGGGCCGGGGCCAAAAATTGAACCAGATTGCATCCCTTGTCCAAACCCCGCCAAAGGAAAGCTGGCGTCGTACGGAATCGTCCTCCACGCTTTGCGCCCGTCGAAAATGACTTTGCGCCCGATGAAACTGCGTTTTGCCCTCGTAATCATGCTGCTCGGTGGCTGGCTGGCCCTGACCGCCAGTGCCGCCACCCCGAAGACCGCCAAGCCCGCGAAGAAAGATCCCGTGCTGGAGCCGGTGACCGACCAGGCCGGCCTGCCCCGCGTGCTGCTCATCGGTGATTCCATCTCCATGGGCTACACGGTGCCCGTGCGCGAGCTGCTCAAGGGGAAGGTCAACGTCCACCGCATCCCGGAGAACGGCGGCCCGACCACCAACGGTACGGCGAAGCTCGCCAAGTGGCTGGGCACGAACCAATGGGATGTGATCCATTTCAACTTCGGCCTGCACGACTTGAAGTCCGTGGAAGAGGGCAAGGCCCAGGTGAGCCTCGCCGATTACGAAAAGAACCTGCGTGAACTGGTGAAGCAGATGAAGGCCACGAAGGCGAAGCTCATCTGGTGCGCCACCACGCCCGTCCCGGACGCCCGCCTCACGCCTCCCCGCAAGGACAGTGACGTGCAGGCCTACAACGCCGTCGCCAAAAAGGTCATGGACGAACAACAGGTCCCCATCAACGACCTGTATGCCTACACCCTGCCCAAGCTGGCGGACGTGCAGCTCCCGGCTAATGTCCACTTCAAGAAGGATGGCTCCGAGTTCCTCGCCAAGAAGGTGGCGAAGAGCATCGAGGATGCGTTGGCGAAGCGGTAGGAGGCCAACAACCTCGGCGCGCGTCTTGGACTGCGGTGGCAAGCGGAGCACGACACCGCTTTCGTCCGCTTGAAACCCATCAGAACCAAGGAGCGCATTCGTCCGCTCAAAAGCGCCGTCGCCGCTGCGCTCTGCCGGCGCAGTCCAAGACGGCTCACTCCGCCAGCAGCTTCTTGCGCAGCTTGCCGTTGCTTACGCAAATCTCCACGGCGTAGTCGCCTTCGACCGGCTGCCACCAGAACTCGCCGCCCGCGCACTCGACGATGAGGCCGCCCGCCGCCACGTCCCACAAGCGCACCCCGTTCTCGATGTAGGCATCCAGCCGGCCGTCGGCCGTCCAAGTCATGGAAAGGGCCGCTGCCCCCAGCAGGCGCACCTTCCGTACCCGGTGCACGAGGCGGTTGAACACCGGCAGCATGAGCGCCAGCGTCTTGGTGTATTTGGCAAAGCCCATGGCGATGATGGCCTCGTTGAGCTTCGTGCGGTTGCTCACCTGGATGGGCTTGCCGTTCAACTTGGCCTTCTGCCCGCGCACGGCGGTCCACATTTCGTCGAGGAACGGGTCATACACCACGCCCACGAGTGTCTTGTAGCCGCGCAATGGATCACCCGGGTGCTTGGACGCGTCATCCCGGACTTGCAGCGCGATGGACACGCAGGCGTGGGGGATGCCGTAGGTGAAGTTCACCGTGCCATCAATCGGGTCCACCACCCAGCGGGCGGCGGACGCGGGATCGCCCAGGATGCCTTCCTCGCCGAGGATCGCGATGTCCGGGAACGCGCGGCGCAACGTGCGCTCGATCAGTTTCTGGCACCGCACGTCCAGCTCCAGCTTGATGTCGTGCTGGGTGGCCTCGTTGACGCGCTTCGTGCGGCCGAGGTTCAGTTTCATCAGCTTCCCGGCGGCCCGGGCGGCGGCGATGGCGGTGGCCAGAGCCCCGAGTTGTTCGCGTAAAGTCATGGGGGAAGGTTCAAGGTTCGAGGTTTAAGGTTCAAGGTTCAAAGGGGCGTTCGTGGCTCGTTGGTTGGAAGTGGGAGGTTGAAGGTTGAAGGCTTTTCGCTATGCGTTCTTTGCGTCCTTTCGCGGCAAAATTCCCTTCCCTCCAAAATTCCTTGCCTCCGCGCCGTCCTGCTTCACCATCCGCCCACACATGAAAATGCTGCTATCGCTTCTGGCCCTCCTGCTCGCCGCCACCGTCACTGCGTCCGCCGAGGACACGCGCTGCTTTGAGATGCGCGTCTATTACGCCCCCGAGGGCAAGCTCGACGCCCTGCACGCCCGCTTCCGCGATCACACCCTCAAGCTCTTCGCGAAGCACGGCATCACCAGCCTCGGCTACTTTGTCCCCATCGGTGACAACCCCGAGCGCAAGCTGGTCTATTTCCTCGCCTACCCGAGCCTCGATGCCCGGAATGCGTCGTGGAAGGCCTTCATGGCGGACCCCGACTGGCAGAAGGCCCACAAGGCCTCTGAAGCCAATGGCAAGCTCGTCGCCAAGGTCGAGTCCGCCTACCTCAGCGCGACCGATTACTCGCCGCTGGCCAAGGCCGAAAACGTCGGCAACCGCGTCTTCGAGCTGCGCACCTACGTCACCGAACCCGGCCGGCTCCCGAATCTGAACGCCCGGTTCCGTGACCACACCGTAAAACTCTTCGCGAAGCACGGCATGACCAACATCGCCTACTGGACGCCGCTGGCCGACCAGAAGGGTGCCGTGAACCCGCCCGACAAGGACAACACACTGATCTATCTGCTCGCGCACGCCAGCCCGGACGCCGCCAAGGCCTCCTTCGGCAAGTTCGGCAGTGACCCCGACTGGAACGCGGCGAAGAAGGCTTCCGAGGAAAAGGCCGGCGGCCCGTTGACCATCAAAGGCGGCGTGAAGTCCGTATTCCTCGTCCCGACTGACTACTCGCCGGTGAAGTAGGCTTGCCAAGGTCCTGCGGCGGAGTCGCATGGCTTCGGCTGGCCCTGGCGCAGTTGCAAAAGCAGGCGCAAGCGCCCATAGTTCCCGCATGAGCACAGCCCAGTTAATCCAGAGGGAAATTGAGCAAGCGCCCGAGCCGGTGTTGCGTGAGGTCTATCACTACCTGTGCTTCCTCAAAACGCGGGCGGATGACGAAGGCTTCGATGGGCTGGCCTGGAGCGAGTCGTCCCTGACAAAGGACTGGAACACGCCGGAGGAGGACGCCGCATGGGCAAGCCTGTAACCGGTGAAGTGGTGGTCCTGCCGCTGCCGCTGCCGAAGACCGACAGCGCAGTGCTGGCGGCGCGAACTTTGTGGGAAACCGAGCGCCAGCAGGACACTGCTGCGCTCGCCGAGCTTGACCGGCGCATGGACGAGATGGATGCAGGCAAGAATGTCATCACGTGGGCTGAAGCCGTAGCTCGGCTCGACAAGCTGGACCAACAGGGCAAATGAGCCGGCACGCGAAACGCTATCAGGTGCGACAAATCCGCGATCTTCTGGCAAAGTATCCCCAGCTATGAACGCCAAAGCCTACGAACTCATCATTGACTGGAGCGACGACGACCAGTGCTATGTGGTGAAGGTGCCCGACCTCTCCGGCTGCATGGCGCACGGCAAGACCCGACAACAGGCCGTCGAGATGACGGAAGAAGCCCTAAAGCTTTGGATTGAAACGGCGAAGGAAGCTGGCGTTAGCGTGCCGAAGCCGAGCAAATTCGCTGCTTTGGCGTGAAGGGAACAAACCTCTGCTTCGCCTAATACCTCGTGAAAATCAACATCAAGGCGTACTTCGACGAAGAGAAGAAGAAGCAACAAGAGCTTGTCGCCAAGGCAAAGAGTGAGAAAGAAAAGCTCCAGAAGGACATGGCGCTCAAGGCGGAAAGCAAGGCGCAGCTTGAGAAGGAGAAGAAAAAGAAGGAAGGACTACTGCGAGATAGCGAAGCCGAGGGGCTGGATGTCACCAAACTCATTGACAAAATCCGAGATTTGGATTCGCAGATAGCAAAGGCTGACGGTGAACTTGAGCTTTTGAAGAAAGCCGAACTTCAGACAGAGAACGTTGTGCAACGCTCGTTCCGGCGAGAAGACGAAATGATTTCCGTGCTCACGAATGTTTATAAAGTTCAGGAAGCAGACGTGATTGAAAACGTGGAGCAGGTCTTCAAGAAGTTGACAGTAGAAGTCACAAAACTCGATGCCTCCGGGCGACCGAAACAATGCACCATCTCAGTTGCAAGCCGACACCAGTTAGAATTAACAATCAAGCCAAGTGATCAGCACTTCTGGAAAAACTTTCGGCCTGCGACTCTCAGGTGGCTTCCAGCGATCGATTCCAACGAGTCCCCTCAAGAATGGCAGAAACATTACAACGATGAACAATCGCTTCACCGGCACGCGAAAGGGAGCAATGAGGAAGTCCGTGTATTCTTCGCCAGCGGGACTGCACAGTTTATCCTTTCGCAGAAACTGAATTGGCGACGAGGAGATCAAAATTTTGAAGACGAGTTCGCAGACATCGCGATTGCGCTGGGAGTGAAATTGAAAGGTCTTGTCGAAGTAGAAAGGAACACGCTCGACCTAGGTCAGTCATACGGTGAAAGTCCGTTCTTTGCACACGCACGCTCGGAGGCGGTGACCCATACCAGTTCCAAACCACTCTTCAAAGAATCTGCGGAAGTCCTCACGTCGGTCGAAATCTACAAATGCATTAAGGATGACTGGGATGCCTTTGTGAATTGCCCGTGGTCTAAGCAGATTTCCGGCGTGCTCGCCTTATTGAAATACCATGTCGAAAACGGCGAAAGGGTTCGCTTCTGGTCTGGCGATTTTGAAAACCAATACGGCCTTCGTCTGCGGACCCGGGACCACGATTGGATCGTCGGGCAATTGTTTATCGAGAAATCACAAAAGGCTGCGACCTCCAAAACTATGATGACGATTCACAAATCTCAAAACAATGAAGTCGCCAGCTTAGGTAGATTGTTCCTCTGCGTGTCGCGAAATTGTTCGGAGTGAGAGCGGTGTTTTAGAACTCTCGTTTTCCATGCTCCCCGCCCTCGCCCTCCGCACCCTCCGCTCCGCTGACAAGCGGTGTGTCGCCAAGTTCGTCTGGAACTTCGGCGTCAAAGGCCTCCTCTCGGTCGAACGCTTCAAGCGCCGGCTCGAGCGCGGTGAGACGTTCCCGCCGTTCCTCTACCTCTCCATCATCAACTCCTGCAACCTCCGGTGCCAGGGTTGCTGGGTGGATGTCGAGTCGAAGGACGCCATTGACCTCGCCAGCCTGAACCGCACCATCAACGACGCGCAGGCGCACGGGAACAGCTTCTTCGGCATCCTCGGCGGCGAGCCGTTCATGCACCCGCAATTGCTCGATCTCCTCGCGGCGCATCCGGACTGCTACTTCCAGATCTTCACCAACGGCCAGTTCATCACCGAGAAGGTGGCCAAGCGGCTGCGCGAGCTGGGCAACGCCACGCCACTCATCTCCATCGAGGGCCGCGAGATCGTCAGCGACGAACGACGCGGCAAGAAGGACGTGCTGAACAAGACCTTGCGCGGCCTGGATAACTGCCTGCGCGAGGGCATCCTCACCGGTGTGGCGACCAGCGTCTGCCAGACGAACATCGACGAGCTGCTCACCGAGGAATGGCTCCAGCACCTCATCACGCGCGGCGTCCACTACGCGTGGTATCACACCTACCGGCCCGTCGGCCCGAAGATGAACGCCGGCCTCGCGCTACGGCCCGACCAGCTCGTGCGCGTGCGCAAGTTCGTCACTGACATGCGTGCCCGCCTGCCCATCGCGATCATCGACGCCTACTACGACGGCGAGGGAAAAGCCCTTTGCCCCATGTCCACCGGCGTTTCACATCACATCGGGCCCAAGGGGGATTTGGAGCCCTGCCCGATCATCCAGTTTGCCGCCGAAAACATCAGCGACCCGCGCGGCATCTACGCGACGATGCGCGACAGTGCGTTTCTCAAGGACTTCCGCGAACTCAGCGCCGAGCACACGCGCGGGTGCGTGGTCCTGGAACGGCCCGACCTGGTGAAGCAGCTCGTGGTGAAACATGGGGCGCGTGACACCACCGTGCGCGGTACCGCGATGGCCGAACTGGATGCCATGACGCCACGCTTCAGCCAATGGCTCCCCGGAGAGGAAATCCCCGAGAAGCACTGGATGTACCGGATCGCCAAGAAGTACTGGTTCAGCGATTTCGGCGCGTATCGAAAGGCCGATCACGACGCGACGGCCAAGGCAAAGGTCCAGGCCTTGCTCGCCAAGTCCTGAGTTTTCATCGCTACAGGCGATCGCCTGCCTGCCTCTCTCCTCAACCCGAACTCCGAAAAAGTAACCGCGGATGGCGCGGATGGCGCGGATTAGGAATCCGGTTGCCCAAGCTTACTGCCAGCGGGATGAGTTCCCCAACGCAGCGCAGGAAAGCCCTTCCCATCCGTATCGTCCGCGAAATCTGTGGTTTCGGAGTTCGGGCTCAGTTCTTCTTTCGCAGGCCAAAGATCAAGACCACGATCCCAAAGTAGGCGGCCACAGCCGTCAGGGAAATTAGACCCGTAAAGACGTAACGGAGGACCGGGTTCCGGGTCTTCTTGAAGACCTGTTGGTTGACGCCGTACGCCGCGCCGCCCAGGGCACCTCCTATCATACCGCCGATGGCCACCAATGCAAAAGGCAGCCCGATCCAAAGTTGCTGATACCAGGTGAGTTTTTCCAACGGAGTGAAAGAGGAACCTGTGGAGGCGCGGGACGGTGGTAACGGTGGTGCCGCTGCCGGTGCTGACGCGGCAGAGCGTGCGGGCGGCGGTGGTGGTGGTTTTGTCCGCAGGCCGGGGGCAGTTGGAGGTGGGGCCGCTGGCACCGCGCCGCTCTGCGCGATGATGGCGTTGGCCGCCGCCGTGCCATCAACCCCACAACCGGGGCAGGCGATCTCCATGGGCATCTGTCCGTTGACGGGTTCGATGTCGAACGCATAGCGCTGCCCGCATGCGCATTGGATCTTGATCGGGATCATGGTGAATGATGGCACTCTGAGGTAGGCGGGTCCCGAAGGCAAGCCCAGCGCGGTGGCAGCAGGCATCCTGCCTGCCGTAGAGCCGGGTGTCCCGCCCGGCGGACGAAACGCTACTTGCGCAAGTGCTCGCCCCGGAATTTCCAAAAGTCATTCGGCCTGCGCAGCGTTTTATCCGGGCGGCGGGACGCCACCCTCTACGGCAGGCAAAATGCCTGCCGCCACTTGCTTCTTCGCCCGGGCGCACCCACTGGCAACACCAGCCCCCAGAACAAGCCGAGCCAGTGACTTAAATGGCTCGGCACCACGGCGGTGGAATCAAAGTCCACGCTCGGTCCACCCCAGCCCAGGGTGTCGAGCGTGAACTTCCCCAGCGTCGCCGCCAGCAGAGCCAGCCCAAGCGCCCGTTGCGGGCCACCGGCTTGCATCCACCGCACGGCGAGCCTGCCCAGCAACAACGCATTCAGTCCTGACAGGCCGCCGTAGCAGGCCAGCGCGGGATCGCAAGCGACAAGGCTCAGGCTCAAGGCTGCCCCGCCCACGAACAGCAGCCACCCGAACCCGCGCTCGCCCGAGCGGAACAAAGCCCAGCTCAACAGCGCGAAGACCAGCAGGTCCACGAGCAAATGGTTGGGCGAAAAGTGTGCGAGATGCCCGGTCCACAGCCGCCAGACCTCACCGGCCAGCAAGGCATCGCGGTCCAGCAGGCACCCGTGGTGGCAGGCTGGCAGGACGGTTGCCAAGGCGGCCAGGACCGGCAGGCCGGCCAGCAACAGGGGTTGGAGAATGCGCGGGTTCACGAGCGGGGCCGTTGGAGGAGCATGCCCAGCAGCAGCACGCCGCCAAGGAGTCCGGCGTGGTCCCAGCCAAACGCACCGCCTCCGGTGTAGCCCGGCTGGCGCACGATGCGGACGGTTTCCGGTTTCTCCTTGATGCGTTGCTGGAACGCGGCGAGTTCCAATTGCAGGTTGGCCACCATGTTGGTCGAGGCCGCCACGAAGCCTTGATCGCTCTTGGCACGCAACCGTTCGTCGGTGCGCACGGGCGTGGCGAGACCCTGTGATTTGCTCGTGCCCGGCGCGCGGAAAAGCAGTTGCCGGCTGGCGATGTCGAACACCGCCGCATCCACCATCGTGTGGGTTTGGTTGGCCTCGGCGGGGATGAGGTACGCCCCGACAATGGTCCAGTAGAGCAGCGAGAGCTCGGTGCTGTCCGTCGTCTGCAACTGGTCAAAGGACAACAGCGCGATCACATCCACCCCCAGCAGCGCGCGCAACTGGTCGAGGTTTTCAAACCCGCCACCGGGCGTCAGGTAGGCCGTCGGGATGATCTCGATGGACGAGATGAACGGGTACTTTTTGAAGTGCGGGATCACCGCTTCCGCCAGTTCCTTTCGCCTCGCTTCCGTGAGCACCGGATCATCCCGACGATACTGATCTTTGCCGCCGGTTGACTCGGGCACCCACGCGACACCGACCTTCAGCGGCAGTGAGAGCGTGGGCACCGAGGGTTTCGTGGCCCGGTCGTGGTTACCGCGCGGGTGGAGGTAATCCACGAGGCTGGAGTTGTGCCGCTGCCGTTTGTTGCCTTCAAAGACATGGCAGCCGGCGGCGAACAGTGCGACTGCCGCCAGGACCGTCGCCAGCGGCAGGTGAAATCGGGAGGATCTGGTGTGAGGCGCAAGAGTCGTTTTCATGGGCGCGACCTTGAACGCCCACGTCTCCGCAGTGTGAATCGATATTTCTTCGGCGATCGTCGAGTGGAACGATAGCGGGTGGAAGGGGGTGACTCATCGCCAACGAAGGGAGCAACTGAGGTGGCGGCAGGCATCCTGCCTGCCGTAGAGCCGTGGCTTCCAGCCCGGCGGACGGAATGCCACCTACACAGAGGCACGCCCCGGATTTTCCAAAGTCATACGACCAACGCGGCGTTTTATCCGGGCGGCGGGACGCCGCCCTCTACGGCAGGCAGGATGCCTGCCGCCACCCGGGAGCCGCCACCGTGCTCACGCCAACCGCGCCTTCACCCAGCCCACCACCGTTTCAATCATCGGTGCGGTGAAGTCGCCGGCGAAGACGTGGTTGGAGCCTTGGAGCACGACGAACTTCACGTCATGGCCGGCGCGGATGATGATGTCCTTCGAGTCTTGGATGGGTACCACGTCGTCTTCCGTGCCGTGGACGAGCAGCCAGGGGACTTTGATCTTCGGCGCGGCGTCGAGCACGGTGCCGATGGAGGTAAGATCGTCCATGTAGGCCTTGGAAAGCGGGCAGCTCTCCTCGTCCCACATGAAACCCGCGTCCGGCTTCACCATCCCGAACTCACGTTGCGCGAAGGCGGCAGTGCGGACCATGCCGGCGAGGGAAACGAGCAGGCGGATACGTTCGTCCTGGCTGGCCCGCAGCACGCCCACCGCGCCGCCCATGCTGTGGCCGATGTAGCAGACGTTCCAGCCGGCGCAGGCGTCCAGCACGGAGCCGAGGTCGGCCACTTCCTTGGAAATGGTCGCATCCGTGAACTTGCCGCCTGAGGCCCCGTTGCCGGCGTAGGAGATGCGCAGCGCGTTCACGCCCGCCGCCGCGAAGGCGTTGGCGAGCGCGACGATGAAGGGCCGGTCCTTGTTGCCGGTCACGCCGTGGCCGAGCACG
Organism: Pseudomonadota bacterium; assembly: GCA_009924135.1. Lineage (GTDB taxonomy): Bacteria > Verrucomicrobiota > Verrucomicrobiia > Limisphaerales > SXTU01 > SXTU01. The sequence continues at coordinate 21,687 of RFSE01000023.1, forward strand.
ACGAGATTCTTCGAGGTCGCGTCCCCGAGGTGGAAGGAGTGGTCGATGGTTTCGCCGAGGGAGTTTTGAATTGGGCCGATCATGGTGGGGAGGTTTTAGCCGTGGCCCGGCAGCACCGCAAACTGAAAAGGGACGCTTGCCAGCGGCGGCCTCGCCGCTACTCTTCGCGCCATGAATTTTTTCAAAGCGTTGTTTGTGTGGTTGGGCATCTCGGTGTTCCTCGGCTGGGGCGTGTACATGACGGTGCATCCGACCAAGGCGTCGTTCATTCCCCTCACCGTGGCGGTCATCGGCGTGGTGGCCGCGATTGGCAAGATCGGCTGCCTGCCGCCGAGCGACGAGCATAACCATTGAGTTCCCGGCGACCGGCCGGAGCCAAAGACGCGAAGGTGCAAGCCTTCGCGTTTTTGCGTTTGGACACTGAGGTAGGCTGAGACTCTGTCGAACTCCAGTTCGAGCACAGCGAGCTTCTCGGACGGACGGCGCTTGGTGAAATTTGGTGGATTGTGCTGGTCAGGTGCGTGGTGGCCTTCTCCCTTCGCGGAGCGAGGGGAGAAGGTGGCCGGAGGCCGGATGAGGGGTGCGGCCACCCACGCCGACGCGGCAACCCCTCCCCATGAACCGGTGCCGGCGACTTGTAGTCGCCGTCCTTGAGCTACAGCAGGACGAACCAGCTTGGAGCAACCCATCCGCAGCGCGGCGACTGCAAGTCGCCGGCACGGCGTTCAGGGGCTCAAAGCGCGAACTGCTCGTTGGGAGAATTCTCACCCCGCCCCTGGCTCCGCAAAGGGAGAGGGAGGAAGGACGGTCGCTGCCCTGCCGTGATGCCGAACTTCATCCAGAGCAGGTATTACTTCGCGGCCTGGTCGAGGGCTTCGAGGACGATGTTGGGGGTCAGCAAGGTGGGGAGCAGAATGGCCTCAGCCTTCGGGTCACGCGGATAGACCAGCACCATCGGTACCCCGGCCCGGCCGAACTTCTTCAACTCGGCGGTGATTGCCGGTGGAAACAGCGTATTGTCAGCGATGAGTGCGACAGCATTGATTGCTTTGAGCTTTTGGCGCGTGGCGTCGATTTCAATGCTGCTGGCCTTGTTAATTTTACAGGTCTGGCAGTAGTCAGCTGTAAAATCCACGAAAACGACATGGCCGTCAGCGCGTGCTTTCGCAATTGCTTCGTGGCTCCACGGATACCATTCAATGCCATCTGGACTGGATTTAATTATTCCGTTGATTTGGTCCTGCGGAGTGGGATTTCGCCAATGCAACTGACGTTCTAAAGCAAAGGCATAGGCACCTATCAGGAGCAGGATGCTGACAATCATCGCCACCTCGCGCCGTTCGCTGCCACGTTGAACGAACTCGCCCCAGATCCAGGCAGACAAGGCTAGAACAACGAAGAACAACCCCAGCCACAAAGTGCCGTCACGTCCGAACATCTTGGTGGAGACCCAGAGAAGCCAGCATGCTGTGGCAAGCATGGGAAAGCCCATGGCCACTTTGAAGTGTACCATCCATTGACCCGGCTTGGGCAGCAACTGTAGCCAGCCCGGACGCATGCACAGTAGAAAATAGGGCAGTGCCAGGCCTGCACCGATGGTGGCGAACAGCAGCAGGATGCTGGCAGGAGGTTGGACAAATGCGAAACCGAGCGCCGGAGCGAGAAACGGGGCCGTACACGGGGTCGCAAGTGTGGTGGTGAAAACACCATTGAGGAATGCCCCAATCGCCCCTTTCTTTGAAGCCAACCCGCTGGCGGCTGTCATTGCACCACCGCCAAGGGTGACTTCGAAGACGCCGAACAGGTTGAGTGCCACAAGGACGACGAGACTGGTGATGCCAACGAGAAAAATTGGGTTTCCAAATTGCATTCCCCAACTCGCGGATTCGCCTGTCCGCTTTAAAGCAATGACCACCCCCGCCATCAGCAAGAATGAGGTGATCACCCCGAGCGAATACAATGCACCCAGCATCCGCAGCCGGCCTGGCTCCTCCTTCGCCTGATTCACGAAGCCGAAAATCTTCAAGGCAATGACCGGCAACACGCAGGGCATGATGTTCAGGATCAGGCCGCCGAGGAACGCGAGGACCAGCGCGTGCCAGATCGAGGTGACTTCGCCGCTGTCGGTGCGTTGGGCCGGGGGCCGTGTGGCTGGCGGGCCGCTGGGGGTAGCCGTCGCGTTGCCCGAGGCCGCGTCACCCACGAGCAGGTTGGCCTCAAACGCAGTGGAATGGCCGGCCTCGGAAACATCCACCAGCACGCCGAGCAATTGCTTGGGCCATTCACCTTCGGACTTCTTGATTTGCTTGCGGAGCACGGCCTTGCCACCGGCCTGGCTTACGATCTCGGTGGGACCGGCGACTTCGAAGCCGTCCCCGCCGTAGGGAAAAAAGTCGGGATGTTTGGTGTCGGTGGTCCATTCGATGAGCAGCGGACGGGTGTCGCCCGCCGCCGGTTTTTCCCAGCGTGCGGTGGCGGCGAGGTCGGGCTTCAAGGTCGGGAGAAGCTTCTGAGCTTCGGCAAGCGCAGGGGCTGCGGCGGAGGGTTTGGTAGCCGTGCCGATTTGCAGCGTAGCCTTGGCGGTGCCCTTGGCCGGCACGCAGGAGCCGCCGGTTTCACATTCGAGCCACGAGGCCTTGGCCGTGAATTCCTGGCTGCCGACCGGTGCGTTGGCCCCGAGTTTCAGAGGGATGAGCAAAACCGCTTCCCCGCCATATTCGTAGCTGGTGAGGCTGTTGGCGAAAATCTTGTGGGGCACAGGCCACTGAATTTCACCCGCCGTCACGCCGACCGGGAGTTCCCAGACAATCTTCGTAGGGAAGCCGACATCGCCGCCGTTGCGCCAATACGTGTGCCAACGCGGGGCCATCGTCATTCGCAGGCCCGCCAGCACCGTTTCGCCCGGTTGGGCGGATTCCTTGTCGAGCAGCAGCTCAACCTTGGTCGCGGCGGCCTCGGTACGCGAGGCGGTCAGACCGAATAGGCAGCCCAGCAGCAGCGCAAGAATCCTGATTTGCATGAGAGTATGATGCCTGCGCACGGGATTTGTTTGAAAGTTTATTGTCGGCATGACGGTGTTGAGCCGGGGTTGAGCTGCGCCGGGAGTCAAATCCCGCAGATTCAAGGCGCCCACGATGAAAAACTCAATCGGCGGTCGTCTTGAATTGGTGGGAGCTTCATGACAGGACCAGTCACCAGCTAACAGCTAATTGCTAACAGCCAAGACCTCTGCGCCTGTCCCGTCTCTGCGGTGTTTCCGGCCCCCGGTCGCACCGCAGAGGCGGGACAGGCACTGCGGATCAGCCGCGCGCGGTTCCGCTCACATCCGCTGCCGCTGCCAGTGCGTGATCTTCTTGCGGAAGCTCGCCGCCGTCAGCCAATACCACCGTTCGTAACGCTTCAGCGCCTCGGCGCGTTCACTGGCGTCATCGCGGATGAAGCGCGTGGTCACGCCGGTCTCGGCGGCGACGGGCTTCTCAAACACCGCGTTGAGCCGGGTACCGGGCAGGTCGCCGTCCAATGAATCCACCCGTTTGGTGGCGAAGCCGGACTTTTGGGCGAGGCGTTGAAGCGTGCGCGGCGAGAAGCTGTAATGATGTGCGACGTGGAAGAAGTGCGAGAGCCGCGAGCCGGGGGCTTCGACGTTGGGCACCTCGACGACGTAGTGGCCGTGGGGCTTGAGGAGCTTTTTGATCGTCGCGAGCGTGGAGGTGGGGCTGATGGTGTGTTCCAGCACGTGGTTCATCACCACGAGATCGAAACTGGCGGGCTTGAGCTTGTGCGAGACTTCTTCCAGCAGGCCGTTGTGAACATCAAGGCCCTTCTTCTCGCGGGCGAACTGGGCGTGGCCTTCGTGCGGTTCGATGCCGGTGAACTGCCCGGTGGAACCGACGACTTCCTTCATGCTCCAGAGCAGCGCCCCAACGCTGCAGCCCACCTCCAGCACGCGTACGCCGGGCTTCAGATAGGGCCGGAGCTGCGTGAGGATGGGTCGGATTTTCGGCAGCCGGCGTTGGAAGAACCGCTCGTCCGGCATGGACTGGTTCTTGTAAGCGCCCCAGTAGCTGGTGTGGTAGAACTTTGAGTTCTCGCGCTCGTTGGGCCGGGGGTTGGTGTACACCAGCCCGCAGTCCTCGCAGATGACGGTCGTGAGCTTGGAGCCGCCGCGCCCGCGCGTGGCAAACACCTGATAACGTCCGCTTCCGCAAAGATCGCAGACCTGTTTCGGCTCTTCAATTGTGGCAGCAGTGGATTTCATCCGCACCCGGTTTCCCGGAAAAAGTGACGCAATGTTTGCGATGCCGGGCGAATTGTCAAAGACGGCGTTTAGCTGGCGGGCGAAAAGATCGGGGCTTTTGGCTTGCCGACGGACCGTTTGCGACCGCGCTTGAATACCTCCCGGCAGGGCGGGTCAATATCACACACTATGCGGTTTGAGATGTTTCGCCGGTTGCTTTTCTTCACGTCGGTAGCGTTGGGGTGCGTGCGGCCTGCCGTTGCGGCAGCGGCGGCCAAACCCGCGCCCGTGGACTTCAACCGCGACATCCGGCCTGTCATGTCGGACACATGCTTCAAGTGCCACGGCCCCGATGACAAGGCGCGCAAGGGCAAGCTGCGCCTCGACCTGCGCGACGAAGCCCTTAAAGCCGGCAAATCCGGCAAACCCGCCATCGTACCCGGCAGCCCCGAAAAGTCCGAGGTCATCGCCCGCCTGTTCACGAAGGATGCCGATGACCTGATGCCGCCGGCCGACCAGCACAAGGCCATTTCACCCGCGCAGAAGGAGCTGTTCCGCCGCTGGGTGGCCGAGGGTGCGAAGTTTGCGGGGCATTGGGCGTTTGAACCGGTGGCGGTGCCGGCGATGCCGGTGGTCCAAAGTCCAAAGTCCAAGGTCCAAGGTACAAAGTCGTCGCCGGCGAATGCCATTGACCAGTTTCTGCTGGCCCGGCTGGAGCGGGAGAAGCTCGCTTTCGCCCCCGAGGCTTCGCGCGAGGGGCTGATCCGCCGCGTGACGCTGGCACTGACCGGTCTGCCCCCGACGCCCGCCGAGGTGGATGCGTTCCTCACGGACAAGTCCCCGCGCGCTTACGAGGCGGCGGTGGACCGCCTGCTCGCTTCGCCGCACTTTGGTGAACGCCTCGCGGTCCCTTGGCTGGACCTCGCGCGGCACTCGGACACCGCCGGTTATCACAACGACTCCCTGCGCGAGACTTGGCTGTGGCGCGATTGGGTGGTGCGGGCCTTTAACGATAATAAGCCCTTCGACCGTTTCACCATCGAGCAACTTGCCGGTGATCTCCTGCCCAATGCGACCGTGGACCAGAAGGTTGCCAGCGGCTTCATGCGCAACGTGATGACCTCCGACGAAGGCGGCATCATCGACGCCGAATACCTGAACATCTACCTCGTGGACCGCGTGAGCACCTTGGGCACCACGTGGTTCGGCATGAGCATCGCCTGTGCACAGTGCCACGACCACAAGTATGACCCGGTCACGATGCATGACTTCTACAGCCTCTACGCCTTCTTCCACAATGTCCCGGAGAAGGGCAAGGACGGCACCCGCACCTTGAATCCCGAACCGCGCATGGCCGTGCCCACCTCGGATCAGGAGAAGGAACTGGCGAAACTTACGGAACAGATCGCGGCGGCGGACAAACTGGTGAAGGAAGCCGAAGGCAAGCTCGACGCCGCGCAGGCCGCCTGGGAAGCCCGGCTGGCCGGCGACCCCAACGCGCGCGGTGTCGCCGGGCCGTTTGATCACTTCCCGCTGAACACCAATGCCCATGGCGTGACTCACGACGGCAAGGCCATCGAAGGCACCGAGGCGGGTGAGATCACCTACGCCGAGGGCGCGGAGGGCAATTCGCTCAAGGTAGATGGCAAGGGCCATGTGAATGTCGAAGACCGTTATGACTTCGACAAGGGCGATAAGTTCAGCGCCGGTCTCTGGGTGCGTTTGAAGAACACGCCGTCCGGCGCACCCATCGGCAAGATGGAGAACGGCCCCAATTTCCGGGGCTGGGACATTGAGTTCCACGCCGGGAAGGCCAGCGTTCACCTCATCCACAAGTGGCCCGAGGAAGTCATCCATGTGCAAACCGAGAAGGACCTGCCGTTCGACACCTTTCAGCACTTGGCTTTCACTTACGACGGCTCGGGCAAGGCGGCGGGGGTGAAACTTTTCGTCAACGGGCAGCCCGTCGCGACCAAGGCGCTCAAGGACAAACTCACCGGCACCATCAAGACCACCGCGCCCTTCGCCATTGGCCGACGCGGCGGTGGGGGCTCGCCGTTCACGGGTCGTGTGGATGAGCTTTACGTCTTCCCGCGTACGTTGACCGAGGCGGAAGTCGGCACCCTCGCTGGTGGTCCGACCTTTGCCCTCGCAGCCATCGAGAAGGCCAAGCGCACCAAGGAGCAGAACGAGAAGCTCCGCAAATTCTTCCGTGAGACGCAGGCCGCGGATTATCTCGCGGCGAAGAAATCCGCCGACGAAGCGCGCAAGACCAAGGCCGATCTGGAGAAGCAGGTTCCCTCGGTGATGGTCATGTCCGAAATGGAGAAGCCGCGCGATACCTTCATCAAGATTCGCGGGGCCTACGACAAGAACGGCGACAAGGTGGAGGCGGCGTTCCCCGCGTTCCTGCCCAAGCCGGCAACGTCCTCGACGAACCGCCTCACCCGGCTGGACCTCGCCCAGTGGCTTGCGTCTCCACAGCACCCGCTTACAGCGCGCGTGGCCGTGAACCGGTTCTGGGCGATGATGTTCGGCACCGGCCTCGTGAAGACCGTGAACGACTTCGGCTCGCAGGGCGAATGGCCCAGCCATCCAGAGCTGCTGAACTGGTTGGCGGCCGATTTCGCGCGCGACTGGGATATTAAACGCACCCTCAAACAAATGGTGTTGAGCCAGGCCTTCCGCCAGAGCGCCGCCGTCACACCCGCGCTGCTCGCCAAGGACACCGAAAACCGTCTGCTGGCGCGTGGCCCGCGCACCCGCCTGGATGCCGAGTTTGTTCATGACAATGCGCTCGCCATCGCCGGCCTGCTCAGCCCGAAGATCGGTGGCAAGCCGGTGTTCCCCTATCAGCCGGAAGGCATCTGGTCGATCAATGAGATGGGCGGCGGCGGCTGGCGGCAGCAGCACGACGAAGGGCAATACCGCCGCGCCATGTACATCTACCATCGTCGCAGCACGCCTTATCCAAGCCTGTTGACCTTCGACGCGCCGAATCGCGAGGTTTGCGCGGCCGGTCGCGCGCGCACCAGCACGCCGCTCCAGTCGCTCGTACTGATGAACGACCCGGTCTATGTCGAGGCCGCCCGCGCCTTCGCCGTCCGGGTGTTGAAGGAAGGTGGGGCCAATGACGCTGCGAAGTTGAACTACGCCTGGCGGCTCGCCCTCGCGCGGAATCCCAACTCGGTTGAGCGTGCCGTGCTGGAGAAGACCCTGGCGAAGCAGCGCGAGTTGTTCACTGCCGAACAAACCGCAGCCGAATCGCTCCTGAAGATCGGTGACTTCAAAAATCCCGCCGACGCCAAGGCCGCCGAGCTGGCCGCCTGGACCGCCGTGGCCAACGTCATCCTCAACCTGAACGAAACCATTTCGCAATGAGGCGAGCGTCCATCTCATTAGCACCCGGCTTTAGCCGGGTGTTGGCTCGGCACCGGGGGCTAAACCGTTTCAACGGTTTAGCTGTCCGACCGCGAAAACCGTTAAAACGGTTTCCGCTCCACTCACTGTCGGACACCCGGCTGAAGCCGGGTGCTAATGAGAGGTCGTCGTCGCCCGGCATTTTTCACCTCAGATACCGATTGCCGGCGGGATACGGTTGCCCTCCCGTTCAATTTTTCTGATCCCATCTTTCTGACCCGCATATGAACGCAAACTTTCTGACCCGCCGCGCCTTTCTTCAGCGCAACTCAACCGGCCTTGGCGCGCTCGCCCTTACGTCGCTGCTGAAGCCGTCCGCCTTCTCGATGATCCCCGGCGATGGTCCCGCTGTACCCGGCCTGCTGAAAAACCTGCACCACACGCCGAAAGCCAAGCGGGTCATCTACCTGTTCATGTCCGGTGCGCCGTCGCACCTCGACCTCTATGATCCCAAGCCCAAGCTGGTCGAGATGACCGGCAAGGACCTGCCCGACTCGGTGCGGCAGGGCCAACGCATCACCGGCATGACCAGCGGACAGAAGAACCTGTTCTGTGTCGGCTCGCCCTTCAAGTTCACCAAGCACGGCCAGGCCGGCACGGAATTCAGCGAGGTGATCCCGAACATCGCGGGCCTGGCCGACGAGGCCACCGTCATCCGGTCCATGTTCACCGAGGCCATCAATCATGATCCTGCCGTGACCTTCTTCGGCACCGGGCATCAACAGCCCGGCCGGCCGACGATGGGCGCGTGGGCCAGTTATGGACTGGGTAGCGAGAATTCCGACCTGCCGGCGTACATCTGCCTGCAATCTGGCGGCGGCGGCCAGCCGCTCCAGTCGCGTTACTGGGGCCCTGGCTTCCTGCCGGCGCAGCACGGCGCGGTCACGTTCCGCAGCGGGGGCGATGCGGTGCTTTACCTGTCGAACCCGCCCGGCCTCAGTTCCGCCGCGCGCCGTTCGACGATTGATGCGATGAACGAGTTGAACCGCGTCCAGCTCGGCGCGTTGGGCGATCCGGCGATTGCCGCGCAGATCGAGAATTACGAACTCGCCTTCCGCATGCAGACGAGCGTACCGGAGTTGATGGACCTCTCGAAGGAGCCGGATTCCACCTTCGAACTGTACGGCGCAAAAAAGGGCAGTCCCAGTTTCGCCGCGAACTGCATTATCGCCCGCCGCCTCGCCGAGCGCGGCGCGCGGTTCATCCAGTTGAACCATCGCGACTGGGACCACCACGGCGGTCTGCCGAAGGCCCTGCCCGGCAAGGCCAAGGAAGTGGACCAGGGCGCGGCGGCGCTCGTGCAGGATCTGAAGCAGCGTGGTCTGCTCAAGGACACCATCGTCATCTGGGGCGGCGAGTTCGGCCGCACCGCCTACAGCCAAGGTGAGATCAAGCCCGAGAGCTTCGGTCGCGATCATCATCCCCGCTGTTTCTCCATCTGGGCGGCCGGCGGCGGGTTCAAGCCCGGTACGGTCCACGGCGAGACCGACGAGTTCGGCTACAACATCGCCCGCAACCCGGTGAGCGTGCACGACTTCCACGCGACGCTCCTGCACCTGCTCGGGGTGGACCACCTCAAGCTCACCTTCCGCCACGAGGGCCGCGACTACCGGCTCACGGACATCAGCGGCGAACTGGTTAAGGGAATAATTGCGTGAGCGCCGGCGTCTGACTTCGCAACTGAACTGTCGTCATGCTTAATCTCTTCGGCCAACGAATCGCCGGCAACGCCCATTGCGATGGGGTGTCGCGCCGGGAATTTCTCCGGATCGGCGGCATGGCCGCTGGCGGGCTCTCGCTCGCGCAGTTGCTGAAGCTGGAAGCGCAGGCCGGCACCGGCCGCTCGCACAAGGCGGTCATCAACATCTACCTGCCCGGCGGGCCGTCGCACATCGACATGTTCGACCTCAAGCCCAACGCGCCGTCCGAGGTGCGCGGCGAGTTCCGGCCCATCTCCACGAACGTGCCCGGCATGGAGATTTGCGAGCTGTTCCCGCGTCTGGCGAAGCTCGGCGACCAATACGCCATCATCCGCTCGCTGGCGGATTCGGACGGCGCGCACGATTGCTTCCAGTGCATGACAGGCCGCACGCAGAAGGAAAAGCGCACCGCGCCTGCCGGTGGCTGGCCAAGCTTCGGTTCCACCGTCTCGAAAATCCAGGGGGCCACGCCCGGTGCGCCCGCCCACCTTTCGTTAATGTATCCAACCGGCAACCGCACCTGGGGCGAGCCCGGCGAAGGCGGTTTCCTCGGTCACGCGCACGACCCGATGCAGCTCGTCGCCAAGGACCCGAACGCGCGCGTGCAGAACCTCACGTTGCAGGGCATCACGCTCGACCGCCTACAGGACCGCGAACGGCTGCGTCTGGCCGTGGATCAATTCCGCCGCGACTCCGACACCGCCGGACAGATGGACGGGCTCGACAGCTACAACCAGCAGGCACTGGGCATCCTGTCGGATTCCAAGCTCACTGCCGCGCTTGATCTCTCGAAGGAAAATCCGAAGGTCGCCGAGCGTTACGGCGTGAACAACGACCAGTACCTCCGCGACGGCGCGCCGCGCATGATCCGCAACTTCCTCATCGCCCGCCGCCTCGTCGAGGCCGGAGCGCGCGTGGTGTCGCTGAACTTCAGCCGCTGGGACTGGCACGGCGGCGACGGCATGAACTTCCCGAGTGCCCGCGAAGAATTCCCCCTGCTCGATCAGGGTCTCTCCGCGCTGCTCACCGACCTGAAGGAGCGCGGTCTGGACCGCGATGTGGCTGTGGTGATGTGGGGCGAATTCGGCCGCACGCCCAAGCTGAACAACATGAACAGCCGCGACCACTGGCCGCGCGCGAACTTCGCGCTCGTCGCCGGAGGCGGCATGAAGACCGGCCAGGTCATCGGCTCGACCGACCGCATCGGCGCGGATGTGGCCGACCGGCCCGTGAAGTTCCAGGAAGTCTTCGCCACCCTCTACCAGTGCCTGGGCATCGACGTGACCACCGCCACGCTCACGGACACGCAAGGTCGCCCGCAATACCTCGTGGACTCCGGCATCACGCCCCTGCGCGAGCTGGTGGCGTGAGGGAATGGGTCGGGGTTCAAAAGAGTTTGCGGCGTAGTTGCTGATCCTGAACGGTGCACTTTAAAGACTGGGGGACTTTTGCCCATTCTCAAAGAGATTCGGTAAATTGACTTCATTGCACGCCTTCCCCCTCACTATGAACGGAAGAGGGTCAGAAAGATGGGGGCAGAAAGATGGGAAAGGACCTGAGTTGAAATTTTTCTGACCCCATTTTTCTGACCAATGCAACTGTTAAGCAGTCTGCAATCGAGCGGTCGCGAAAGTGCTAACGCACCATGGTTTAGGGGTTCAAAGCGCGAATTTTTTGTTCTCTGAATTCTCACCCCGACCCAAGGGAGAGGGGCGAAATCAGACAACATTCGAAGTGGCTGCGAGCCCGATAGCTTGGACGCGGGCGTCGTGGCTCCCTCTCCCCTGGGGAGAGGGCCGGGGTGAGGGGGAAGGGGACGAACTATCACCGCTTCCTACCGATGCACATGGGGACTTGATAGGATGCCCCTTTCCGCCGCCTTCACCCGGATTCTCCGAAGGGCATGGAACTACTTCGCGTCCGGTGCCGGCTCCTGCTGGGCAACGACCGCCATCAACTGGTCCGCAATCTCCTGATAGATTTGCTTGAGCCGGGGTTTCGGGCAGGTCTTGGCCTCGGCACGCAGGGCCGCGAAGTCCATGGGCTGGCCGTACTTCACCACCACTTGGCGCGGGCGGGGCAGGATCGTGTGGCGGTTCCATGCCGCATAGGTGCCAAACACCCGCACGGGCACCACCGGTGCATCGGACTTGATGACGGTGAGGCCCACGCCGCTGCGGGCCGGCATTAACTGGCCGTCCGCCGAGCGGGTACCCTCCGGGAAAAGGATGACCACGCCGCCGGCGTGCAGGCGGTCCAGAATTCCCTTGAGGCCGGCCGCGCCTGCACCGTCGCGGTCCACGGGCACGCAGTTGAGCTGGCGCAGATACCAGCCGAACGCCGGGGAGCGGAACAGCGATTCACGCGCGAGGTAATTGATGGGCCGGGGGACGCCGCTGCCGATCAGCGGCGGGTCCAGGAAACTCGCGTGGTTGGCCGCGATGATGACCGGGCCGGTCAGCGGGACGCGTTCCGGGTGGTACACGCGCCACCGGTGCCACAGCGCGAAATACGCGCGGCAGGCCGCCCAGGTGATGCGATAAACCGGTTTCATCAGGTGCCAAATCCCCAGCCCCGAATCCGAAGCGAAGTGCCGCAGTTGAACGGCTGGTGCCCCGACCACAATCCCAAAGTCTTTGGCAGGAAAATTGGGGGTAGGAAGATGGGGAAGCTATCCCTCAGCCGGAACGATTCGATTGAACACGGATTAAACACGGAGCCAACGGTGCCCGTGCCGCTTCGCACCGCTGCTTGACCCGCACCGTTTGTTGCCGGCAGGCAACTGCGACAAAATGACAGTTCACCCCATCCCCATCCGTGTTCCGTCCGTGTTTCATCCGTGGCTAATGAATTGTTCCGGCTCAGAACCATTTTTTCTGGCGAGGGTGACGATGCCCGCCGGGTCGGAGACCTGCGCTTCAATGTCTTCGGACACCTTCTGGACGAAAGAGGCCGTTCAACCTTGCCCACACTCCACCCCGACCCAGCGCGCGGTGACACTTGGGGCCGGGAGCTTGGCGGTTGGGCGGGGCAATTTTTCACGCCACAGGCTTGAGCGGCACGAGGCGGTTGGCCTTCCGCCGCTGGTTGATTTCCTCGAGCATGAGGTCGCACGTCTCCTGCACGTTCTGATGGGAGTTGTCGATGACCAGCGCGCCAAGCGAGGGCATGAGCGGCGAATGGGCGCGCTGGCTGTCGCGCTTGTCGCGCGCGTGCACGTCCTCCTGCACGCCGTCGCGCTCGCGGCGGAGCTTGCGAACCTCGGGGCTGGCATCAAGGAAGAACTTGTAGTCGGTCTCGGGAAAGACGTTGGACCCGATGTCGCGGCCTTCCATGACACAACTGCCGAACTGGATGCACTCGCGTTGCTTGGCCTTCATCCAGTCGCGCACATAGCGGATCTGCGCCACGTGGGCCACGGCGGCGCTGGCCTCGGAGGTGCGGATTTCCTTCTCGGGATAGTAGCCATCCACGAGCAGGCGCACCTGGCCGTCGGCGACGACGAGCGAGGTCTTCCACTTGCGGCAGAGGGCGGCGACCTTCTTGTCGTCACCCACGTCCACCTTCATGCGGAGGCAATGCCAGGCGAGGGTGCGGTACATCGCGCCGGTGTCCACGGTGAGCAGGCCCAGCATCTGGGCGAGGCGGCGCGAGGTGACGCCCTTGCCGCTGGCGCTGGGACCATCAATGGCGATGACGTAGGGTTTGATCACGGGCAGGTTTCAGGGTTCAAGGTTTCAGGATTCAGAGTCGAGCAGACCGCAGCGCAACCGGCGTGTGAGTCTGGATAAAGCCCCAGCCGAATTCAATCCTCCCGCGTTGTGCCCTTTCATTTTTGTCGCCTGGCCCTAAACTTGGCTCATGGAACTCGGGCAAATGATCGCGCGCCTGGACGAGTTGAAGGCGCAAATTGACGCCCTCCGCCCCATCAAGCCGGAGCAGGAGCAGCGCATCCTCCAGAAATTTCGCCTCGACTGGAACTACCATTCCAACGCCATCGAAGGGAACTCGCTCACGCTGGGCGAAACCCGGGCCTTTCTGCTGGAGGGCCTCACCGCCAAGGGCAAGTCTTTCAAGGACCACCTCGACATCCGCGGCCATAACCAGCTCATCCTGTTTCTGGAGGATTTTGTCAGGCAGAAGGAAATCCTGACCGAGGCTGGCATCCGCGAAATGCACAAGATGCTCCTCGTCGAGCCTTACCAAGTCGAGGCGCGCACACCCGATGGCCAGGTCACAAAAAAGTGGGTCACGCTGGGCGAATACAAGACCGAGCCAAACGCCGTGCAGACCGCCACCGGCGAATGGATTTATTACGCCCGCCCCGAGGACACCGGTCCCCGCATGGCGGAGCTGGTCGCGTGGTATCGGCAGCAGACCGAAACGCAGGCGGAGCATCCGCTGCTGGTCGCCACGCTGTTTCACCACCGGTTCACGCATATCCACCCGTTTGACGACGGGAATGGGCGCATGGCCCGCGCGCTGATGAATGTGATTTTGATGCGCGAGGGCTTTCCGCCTGCGGTGTTGAAGACTCAGAACCGCGCTGAATACGTGGCAGCCTTGCGCAAGGCGGACAGCGGCGACTCTGGGGATTTGGCGATGTTCGTCGGAACGAGTTTGCTTCGCTCGGAAGAACTTGTGCTTCGAGGCGCAAAGGGAGAGTCCGTCGATGAACCGGTAGACTTAGCAAGAGAAGTAGCACTCTTGAAACAGGAACTACAGAGCCGACGATCGAACGCTGCAAAGACCTTATTGGAGATTCAGAATCAACGCTTCCATGCCAAAATTAAACCACTCTTGATCCGAGTTCTCACTAGGATCGCACCCATTAGTGAGTTGTTCGACTTAACGAACGTTCGCATTGAATCGTTTCACTATGCTGAAAGGACAACGAGTCGTCATACCGAGACACACGGGTTGGAAGCTGCCAAAGCTAGCCTCGACGCATGGACAATCGGCGGCTTCTTGTCAGAGCCGATGGGTGCAATGGTGATGAAAGTCAATTGGTCCCAACTCAAAAGGGTCGGTGAAAGCGCGCCTCCACTGTCGGCTTCTATCGGGGTCAACATTGTCCTTGAAGAGTCCGAGTTTTCGATCGGAAGTCGAGATGGTAGCACTGCTTCGTTAAGATACTCTTACGAAGCTCCTGTTGACTACAGCCAGCTCGACGAAATGGTTGCCGCAGTAACCCGTAAGCTAATTGCTCAAGTCCGAGGTGAAATAGCGAAACACTAATCCGCGAACAACTCCTCGACTGCGAGCTTGCGTCCGGTGGCGGCGTCGCGGATTTCGACGCCGAGGCCGTGCGGGGGCGGGGTGGCGAGTTTTTGGAAGAAGTTCGGGAAGGTCTTTTTCACGCAGGCAGGGTCCTTGATCTTGATGCCGGGCACTTTCAAACCCAGCACTGCAAAGCACATCGCCATGCGATGGTCGTGGTAGGTCTCGATCTCCGCGCCGTGGAGCGCCGAGGGGAAAACGGTCAACGTGTCACCCTTCTCGATGACATTTGCCCCGCACTTGGTCAGCTCCGTCCGCAACGCAACGACGCGCTCGCACTCCTGCACGCGGAGGCGGCCGAGGTCGGTGAAGTGAACAGGCTTGAAGCAATACGGCGCGATGGCAATCGCCGTCATAATACTGTCACCGAGGTCTAGCCTTCGAGAGAAGTTTATTGGCTCAGCTCCAAAGTCGTCGGCTAAATGCGGATTCTCCCGCCACCCGACGCCGTAATTAAGCATCATGCTCAGCTCGGTCTCGAAGCCAAACCCTACAGCGGAGCTGCCGATGACAAACAAGGCATCCACAAATTTTTCATCAATTTGCCAGCCAGACGTCGGCCAGCCAGCCACTCGGACTGACGAATCCCATTCTTCCGTAAATGTGAGTGCTTCGTGGTCTGGATTCAGTTCGATCCCAATTATTTCTTTAGTGGGCAGATAATAGCAACCACTAGCCCAAAAATAACTCCCGCTGGACGCATCCGGCTCGACCTGAAACTCACCGCCCTTGGCCGGGAAGACCTTCACCAGCTCGCGGGTCATCGTCACGTAGGGCATCTCGTCCTCGTTCGCGCCGGTGATTTCCACCTGCCACCCGCCCACGCCGCCGGAGAGCAGCAATGCGGAGGCGAACTGCGAACTATCCACCACGCTGACCGAGCACGCACTTTTGCCTTTTGCCTTTTGCCTTTTGCCTTCGCCGTAAATCACGGCCGGCAATTTGTCATTCGGCGAATCCACGCGATACCCCAGCTCACGCAGCGCGGCGAATAGCGCGGCCTGCGGGCGTTCGTGCATCCGGGGCACGCCGCTGAGGCGGTACACGCCGTCACCGAGGCAGACCATCGCCGCGAGGAAGCGCGCCGCCGTGCCTGCGTTGCCGACGAAAAGTTCCAGAGGTTGCTCCGCCGTGCCCGCGCGCGGGAGGCGTCCGCCCAGGCCATCCACGGTGATCGTGCGGTTGCAGGACTCGGCGGGGTCCGGCTGCAAGCCCACGGTGAAGCCAAGCTTTTGCAGGCAATCGGTCATCACCTGCGTGTCCTCGCTCCACAGAGCGCCGCGCAGCGTGGTGTGGCCCTCGGCGAGCGCGGCGAGGATGAGTGCGCGGTTCGTGATGCTTTTGGAGCCGGGCACGGTGATTTCCGCACGCACGGGCTGCGTGAGCGGGACGATCTCGATGACTGGAGGCAAAGGCATCTGTAATTGCGAAGAGCGAATGGCGAATCCGAACTCCGCGCGGCGCAGAGTTTCAAGTCCGGCGGCGGAGCGTCAACTGTTTTGGCGGGATGCACCGGGGAAACGGCGACGCAAAGCAGCCACCACCACCGCGTCGGCGCGCGTTGAGATCATTTCCAATGGCGAACAACCGCGTTGCCAGGCCCAGCGGAGCGCCAGCGCGAGCAGGACGGCGGTGAACAGCAGGTTCGGCCAGGTGTTCAGCGCCCACTGGCCGCTCCAGACCAGGCGCGGGAGCGGGGAAAACGGCACCAGATACGGAATGGGCCACTGATCGCCATCCGGCCCGCGCGCCCCCACGAGGTCGCAGAGCAGATGCAGGTGAAAGCTCAGGAACACGAGCAACGCAGTCAGACCCTTGCGCTTTGCCAGACAACCAGAGACCACGGTGACGATCAGGCAGAAACCAAGGTTGTGGCCCAGTTCGTGATGGTACTTCCCCCACCAGTCAGTCTGGCCGTGCGTGGCCAGGTCCACGACGATACCGAGTCCGTCCAGATCCGGAATCACCCCCGCCACACTGACCAGCATCCGCTCGCGCCGGCTCAACTCGGCAGTCTGCGCCAGCGCCCAGCCCGCGAGGAAGTGGGTGATCGGACTCATGCCGTCGCACCGCCGGTCTTCAGCCAGGCCTCGACCTCTTCGCGCGTAGGGATGCTCGCCTGTGCGCCCCGGCGCGTGACGGCGATGGCGGCGGCGGCGCAGCCGAAACGGGCGGCTTCACGTGGTCCCGCGCCTTCGACGAGCCGCGTGACAAACGCGCCTATGAAAGTATCGCCCGCACCGACGGTGTCCACGGCCTGGACCTTGAAGCCCGGCACGTGACCGGTGAACTCGGGCGTGTCCAGCCACGCACCGTTCGCACCAAGCGTCACCAGCACGCGCGGGCAGGCCGAGCGCATCTTGATGGCGACGGCCGCTCCGGCGGCGCTGGCGGCATCGTGGACGGCGGATCCGCTGAGTTTGGCCGCCTCGTTTTCGTTGGGGATGATCCAGTCGCAAAGGTGGAGCAAGGCATCGCCAACGGGGGCGTAAGGTGCAGGGTTCAAGACGGCCAGCACTCGAGTCTCCCGCGCGAGACGCAACGTGGCTTCCACCGAGTCCAAAGGCGTTTCCAACTGCACCACGACTGCGCGTGACTGGGCGAACAAGTCACGCTGCGCCCGCACTTCCGCCGCCGTGAGTGTGTCGTTCGCGCCGTTGGCCACGACGATCTGGTTCTGGCCGGTTGCATCCAGGATGATCATCGCCGTGCCGCTGGCCACGTCCGCGCGCCGCGCGACCCCGCGCGTGCCGACACCGGCCTCCAAAAGATTGGCGACCATCTCATCGCCAAAGGCATCCTGTCCCACCGCGCCGACAATGGCGGCCGGGGTGCCCATGCGGGCGATGGCGTAGGCCTGGTTGGCTCCTTTGCCGCCCGGTGCGCGCCGAAAATTCTTGCCGAGGATGGCCTCGCCCGGGGCGGGAAAGCGCGGTGCCTCGATGAACAAGTCCATGTTGAAACTGCCAACGACGGTAATCACGGCGGGAATTTTAGCAGCGGACGTTCGCGCGTGCGAGTGGGGAAAAGCCGGAGCGCCGGTCTCCGACCCGGCGCGAACCAGCCAGGAAGATGAGCGCGCCGGATCGGAGATCGGCGCTCCGATCAGGCGCAAGACATCCGCCTGCCTCGGGTAGCATCCGCGTCTCGCGGGAAGCGGTGCGGACGGCCAAGATGCTCGCTGCGCTACCGCCGCCCAGGTCACTTCCAGGACCGAGCCCGTCAGCTAACCTCGCAGGCAATTGGAAGGGCGTTCCTCTAGGACCGCAGGTCGCGGCACCCACGAATTCCCCGTGTAGCAAACCCGCGTCGCGCTGGGCGCGATGGGGATTGGTGCGGCGTGTGCCTGCGAGCGGCGAAGTCCTTTCCGTCGTAGCAGCTTCATACCCACCCTTCTCCGTCCACCCCGGCGCGGCGCTCCATGCAGTGTGTTGTTATGAAACGGATTGTCGTGTTTGTGATGGCCGCCGCCACGTTGTGGGCGGCGGAGAACTGGTGGCTCAGCGCGCGGCAGGCCGGTACGGCCACCGTACTGGCATTGGCGCAGATGACCGGCGGCGATCCGGCGGCGCGCGAGTTGCGCGAGTTCACCGCGACGAAGGATGCGCTCCACGTCGGAGTCGGCGTGCTCACGCTGGTCCTGGCGTGGGCCTGCTTCGGCGAATGGGCGAAGCTGGCGTGGACAAAGGGCCGCGCGCATTTCACGAAGGTGGCAGCGGTGGTCCTGCTGGGTGCGTTGCCGCTCTTTGGTGCGGGATGCATCAAGCCGTACGACCGGCCCGAGTACGTTGAGATCGACACGTCGGACACGGGCTTCCTCATCCCGCTCGAAGGGGAAACCGGGACGCAGACGCGCTTCCAGAGCGAGGATTACCTCGTGCAGCGCAAGGTCGCCGCGAAGCGCGTCCAGATCACGCACCGGTGGTCGCAGGAAGGCCGCTACGAAACAGAGGGCCGGTGGATTCCGAGCGTCCGGCTGGTGAAGGTGAACCGCTCGCCCGTCACGCGCGAGTGGACGATGTCCCAAGGTCCGACGCACAACAGTTCGCTGGCGCGCGGCTTGAATGACAAGGCCATCTGGATCGAGAGCGCGGACAGCGTGGGCTTCAGCATGGGCTTCACCTGCACGGCCTTCATCTCGGAGGACGATGCGGCGAAGTTCCTTTACTGGTACCCCAGCGGTTCGCTTGCGAACGTCATGGACACCGAAGTGCGCGGTCGCATCCAGCAGGTGGCGGCCGAGGTCGCGGCGAAATACACACTGGACCTCCTCCGCGCGAAGAAGCAGGAGATCGCCGACTCCGTGCGGCGCGACGTGACGAACTTCTTTTCGTTGCGTGGCGTGACGGTGACGACCGTCGGAATGTTCGGCGGCATGACCTACGAAAACCCGGCGATTCAAAAGTCGATCGACGAAACCTTCATCGCGCAGCAGCTCAAGGTCGTCGCCGAGGCGAAGTTCGAGGCGCAGAAGAAGGAGAACGAGCGCATCGAGCTGGAAGCCAACGCCACGGCCGAGAAGGCGCGCCGCGAGGCGATGGGCCTGGCAGATGCCCGCAAGACCGCCGCCTCCGGCGAGGCCGAGGCCATCCGTGAAGTCAGCCGTGCGCTCGCCGAGGCCCAGCAAAACCCGCTGCTGCTGCAGATCAAGCAGCTCGAAATCGAGAAGGCGCGGGTCGAACGCTGGGATGGGGCCTACCCGCAGTGGTACTTCGGCGGTGGCGCGACTCCGCCCGGCCTGTTGGTGCAAATGCCTTTGCCCGGCGCGACGGCTCGTTGAAGGATATCCGCTGCCCGGCGGGTCATCTGGCCCGCCGGGCTTATTCCGTGAGCCTGATAACACCACTGCGTGTAACTTGCTTGTGATGTGCCACCCGAACACCAGTGTCCGCATTAACTTGCTCCGAGCATCTTGCCTATGAAACCCTCTCAACAGTTCTCCGCGCCTTGGGCGACCATGGTGAAAATCATTTCGACCGGTGTGGTACTGATACTCCTGGCCCTGGCGTTCATCGGCGTTCCCGCCCTGCCGGCGAAAACTCCCGCCTTCGTCATGTGGTTGCTGTGCGCCCTGCCCGCCATGGTCATTTGCGGGACGCTGCCCTTTGTGGTGTGCGGGTACGTGATCGGACCGCGTGATCTGGAGATCATTCGGCTCGGCTGGAGCAACCGCATCCCGCTCACGGAAATCGTCTCCGTGCAGGCTGATCCGCTGGCCATGAACGGCTCCCTGCGACTCTGCGGCAGCGGCGGCATGTTCGGCTTCTTCGGCTGGTTCCGCAACGGCCGGCTGGGCGTGTATCGCGCCTATTGCACGGACTTGAGCCGCTGCGTCGTAGTCAAACTCCGCACGCGGACCATCGTCGTCTCGCCCGACTCACCGGAACGGTTCGTTGCGGCCTTGAACGAGCGGATAAGCCCCGGCGCAAGCGCATAAACCAACACCCGCTTGAAGGATGTCGCCGCTGCCGCGTCCATTTTTCGTAATCTCCCGCGCACGTCGCTGGTCCGCCGATGCAACGGGTGAAACAAAATGAAATTCATCTTCCGAACTGACTGGTGGCTGGCCACCTTGGTTGCAAGCAGCCTGCCTGCCTCGGTGCGGGCGGCGACCCCGGAGGAAGGCATCGCCTTCTTCGAGAAGCGCGTCCGTCCCGTGCTCGTCGAGCATTGCTACGAATGCCACAGCGCCAGCGCCAAAAAGACCAAGGGCGGCCTGCGCCTGGATTCGCGCGAAGGCTGGGTGAAGGGCGGAGATTCCGGCACGGCCATCATCCCCGGCAAACCCGACGACAGCCTGTTCATCAAGGGCATCCGCCATTGGGACAAGGAGTTCAAGATGCCGCCGGAGAAGCCGCTGGTGCCTGCCCAGGTGGCTGATCTGGTTGAGTGGGTGAAGCTCGGTGCCCCCGACCCGCGTACCAACGCCCCCGCACTCGTCGCCTCCACCCCCGCCAAGGCTGCCTACGGCATCAGCCTTGAAGAAGGCCGCAAGCACTGGGCCTACCAGCCGGTGAAAGCGCAGCCGCTTCCCAAGCTCAAGGACAAGGCCTGGCCGCAGAACGAGCTGGACCACTTCACCCTCGCCCGCATGGAAAAAGCCGGCGTCACGCCCGCGCCCGCCGCCGACCCTCGCACTCTCATCCGCCGCCTCACCTTCGACCTCACCGGCCTCCCGCCGACGGCCGAGGAAACGGAAGCCTTCGTTGGCGCGTGTTCAAAAATCGGCAATCGGCAATCGGCAATCGGCAATGCCATTGACCGACTCCTCGCCTCCCCGCACTACGGTGAACGCTGGGGCCGCCACTGGCTGGATGTAGTCCGTTACGCCGACACCTGCGGTAATGCGTCCGACTATCCCGTGCCGCAGGCGTACAAGTACCGCAACTACGTCATCAAGGCCTTCAACGAGGACAAACCCTTCGACCGCTTCATCCGCGAGCAGCTCGCCGGGGACCTGCTCAACGCCAAGCTGGAAACGTCCAACCCGGAACTGGTCATCGCGCCCGGTTACCTGGCCATCGCCCGTCACTTCGGCGGCGGCAAGGGCGAGACCCACCTGACCATCGAGGACAGCATCGAAAACATGGGCCGCGCCTTCCTCGGCTTGTCGCTCAGTTGTGCCCGCTGCCACGACCACAAGTTTGACCCCATCGCGAGCACGGACTACTACGCACTCTACGGCATCTTCAGCAGCACGACCTATCCGCACCCCGGCAGCGAAGGCATGAACCGGCCGAAGGATCTGATTCCCCTGTTGCCCAAGGCCGAGCTCGAAGTCGCGTCAAAAGCCTGGAAGGAACAGCTTGCCGCCCTGGAGGCCGAGGCAAAGCAGCTCGAAACCGACAAGGCCGCTGCCAACAAACTCACCGATCCCGCCGCCAAGAAGACGAAAGTCGAGGAACTCACCAAGGCCATCACCGCCACCAAGGCCAAGCAGAAACAGCTCAACGAGACTGTTCCCTACGAACTCGCCTACGCCGTCGCCGACAGCAAACCCGCCAACGCCCGGGTCCATGTGCGCGGCGATCCAACGCGGCTCGGCGAGGAAGTTCCGCGCCGGTTCATCCAGGTGCTCGGTGGTCAGCCCTTGCCCAAGGACTGCGGCAACAGCGGCCGGCTCGACCTGGCCAACTGGATTGCCGATCCCGCCAATCCGCTGACCGCGCGCGTGCTGGTGAACCGCCTCTGGCAACACCACTTCGGGCGCGGCCTCGTCACGACGCCAAACGATTTTGGGACCCGTGGCCAGGCTCCGACGCATCCCGAGCTGCTGGATTTTCTGGCCAGGAAGTTCATCGAGAGCGGCTGGTCCATCAAGGCCATGCACCGGCTGATCCTGACCTCGCACACGTGGTCCGTGGCGTCAGGCGTCTCGCCTGACGTAGAGCCGGGCGTCCCGCCCGGCGGCAAGAACGCTGCCAGCACCCGGTCCGGCTTCTTTGGTTCAAAACCCAAGGCCGCGAATGCCACCGCCGATCTTTTCGCGAAGAACGCCGTCAAAGACCCCAACAACTCCCTCTGGTGGCGTGCCGAGCGCCGTCGCCTCGATGCCGAATCCATCCGCGACGCGCTGCTCTACGTGAGCGGCGATCTCGATGAGACCATGGGCGGCGCGCATCCGTTCCCGCCCGTGCACACCTGGGGTTTCACGCAGCATAACCAGTTCTTCGCCAACTACGACAACCGCCAGCGCACCGTTTATCAGATGCAGCAGCGCCTGCGGAAGCATCCCTTCCTCGCGCTCTTCGACGGCGCGGACCCAAACTCCAGCACCGCCACGCGCGAGCCGAGCACCACACCGCTACAGTCGCTCTTCATGATGAATGACAAGTTCGCGCATGAGGAAGCCGCGAAGTTCGCCGCCCGCATGCAGCAGGGTGAAACCGATGAAGCCCGCCAAATCAACCGCGCCTTCCTCGCCCTTTACGCCCGCCCGCCCCAGCCGGACGAACTGAAAATGGCAACGGACTACCTCGCGACCTTCCGCACCAAACTCGCTGAGAAAAAACTTCCCGCCGACCAAGCCTGGGCCAGCCTCAGCCGTGCCTTGCTGGGGGCAAACGAGTTTCTCTACCTCGATTAGAGCCTTTGCAGACGCAAGGCAGCGCAACCGTCCCGGCGGCGAGTCCGCGCACCACCCCGGTGGGCGGGCAATCCGGACGGCGAGACGCCGACGGAATCCGCAACGGGTAGGGCGCGCAGTCCCCTGCGCGCCGCCGTGAATCCGTTGCGTTCCCAGTTTCCCACGCCCCGGCGGGCAGGGGACTGCCCGCCCTACCTTCGTGCTACCGAAATCCACCGCTAGCCGGCATTATCTCCCCGGATAGCTCACTGACCGCACGCCTTCGCGGATGTGCCGGTGGCAGTTCACGCAACTGATGGTGAGCTGGAAGTAGGCGACTGACGCCGCGTCCGTGTTTTCGTCGCGGGCGGCCTTTTGCAAGGATTCGGCAAAGCGACGGAACTCGGCGGTGTACTGCTTGTATTCTGGCGTCTGCCGCGCCTGCCAGCCCGCCGCCTGGCTCAAGGCCACGAGCTTCTGGGCATTGACGGCGATGGTGGTGAAGTTCTCGATGGCGATGCCTTCCAGCACCTTCTGCGAGCTTTCCAGCTTCAGCTTCATGATCTCGCGCGTGGTGATTTTCGGGTCGTTGGGGGTAAGGGTCGCCGCCACCCCGGCCAGCAATCCCATGCTCAACAACGCGCTCAGAACGATTTTAGTTTTCATAAGACAACTCCGGCTGCGCGCCCGGGTCGCACATGCCACGGGCGCAGTTCTCACGGCACCTGCCGCCGCCCGGCTCACGCGGCAAACCCGAACCGGAAATGCTCTTCGTCGGGTTTGATGCCGAGCGAGGTGCACAGCCGGCGCGAGGCCAGGACGCCCGCCGCCGTCTTGAGCATCTTGTCGGACTCGTTGCGCGGCAGCTCCAGCCCCTCATGACGGAGGGCGTGGAAGCGATAGCCTTGTTCCAGCACATGCACGAGGAACTCCTCGGCCGCCACCGGGTCATCCGTCTGATAGTGATTCACGTGGGCGTTCCGCCCGATGTGCATGGCGTATTCGATGTGGTATTTGGCGATCATAAGCCTGTTCAGTTAAGGTTCTTGGTGTTGCTGACTGACTGGTGAACCCGCTTCGCCCAGTCCCGGAAAATGTCGCGGGCCGCTGGCAGCGCCTCCATCCATTCCAAACCAACCTTCACCGTATCCTGCCGCGGAAGTGTTGCTGGCAGCGGCCAGCGACCGTCTGACTTCACCTCGACTGGACGAAACCGGCTGTCCAGCCGCATCTCCATCTGCGCCTTGTCCTCGTCGTAAGCGGCGTCGCCGGTGGCCAGCACCTCGACCGCTCCGCTGGGTGTCGCCAGCGTTTCCACGACTTCGCTGATGGATAGGACTCGTCTCATACGGCGTACGTTGCGACCCCGCGGGCCGGGCGGCTCCCCCGCAATTGTCCAAGGCTGGCCTAAATTTAAGCAGGCGACGGCCAAGGCCTGTAGCGGCGTGTCTATGACCGCCGAGTTGCGCGTGCCTAGCTCCGAACGCTGCCATGCTGTTGTGGCCGCAACTCGGCGGTCATAGACACGCCGCTACAGGGGTGCCAATCCTTTGCAGCCTTCGTGCGATCTCCCTCCGCGCCGTTGTCACCGACGGCTTGAACGCCTACGCTGCGAGGCAAGTCTGTTCTCCATGCATCACCGCGCCACCATTCCGCTGTTGCTCGCCGCCTTCGGGCTGTGTTTCACCCATGCCCCCTCGGCATCCGCCGCCGTCAGCAACGGCTTTCGCGTGCCGGACGGTTTCGCGGTTTCGCTCTACGCGGGGGATGAGCTGGCACACGACATCTTCTCCATGACCACCGATGCCAAAGGCCGCATCGTCGTCGCAGGGAAGGACTACGTAAAGGTCCTCCACGACACGAAGGGGGCTGGCAAGGCGGACAAGGCCACGGTCTTCGTGAAGGCCAGCAAGACCGGCGCGCACGGCATGTACTTCGAGGGCAACGACCTCATCATGAACGGTGACGGGGGTATCCGCCGCTGGCATGACACGGATGGCGACGGTGTGGCAGATGGCGAACCGGAGTTCTGGTTACGCACCGAACGCGACGGCGAGCACTCGGCCAACGGCATCGTGAAAGGCCCGGACGGCTGGTTCTACCTGATCTGCGGCAATGACACGGGCATCTCCAGCGAACACGCGAAGCTCCCCGGCTCGCCGATCAAGCAGGTCAACGCCGGCGCGCTGGTCCGCATCTCGCCCGATGGCAAGACGAGCGAGGTCCTCGCGCACGGCTTCCGCAATCCCTACGACATCGATTTTCATCCGTTCGGGAATGTCTTTACCTACGATGCCGACGGTGAGCGCGATCACCATCTGCCGTGGTATTCCGGCACCCGCATCTTTGACATCGCGATCGGCGCACATCACGGGTGGGTGCTCAAGGGCTGGGGCCACGCCTGGAATCGTCCGCCCGCCTGGCCGGACAATACCGAGCGGCTCTGGGAAGTCGGGCGCGGCTCGCCCACGGGAGTCTTCGTGTATCGCCACCGGGCGTTTCCCGAACGGTATCGCAATGGCTTCTTCGCGCTCTGCTGGACTTATGGCCGGCTCTACTACTTCCCCCTCACGCGGCGCGCCAGCACGTTTGACACGCAGATGGAAATCTTCATGGAGACGGCCGGCGACACCGGCTTCGCGCCCGTGGACGCAGTGGTCGGCCCGGACGGCGATGTCTTCGTAGCCATCGGTGGACGCGGGACAATCGGCAGCGTGTTCCGGGTGCACTACCCGGGCAAGTTGCCGGTGGAGAAGCCGGTCACCGATCCAGTGCGTCAAGTCCTCACCTCCCCACAACCGCTCGCCAGTTGGTCGCGTGCGAAATGGGTGCCGGCGGCGAAGGAACTGGGCAAGGCAGCCTTCGAGCAGGCCGCGTTGAACGCCCGGCTGCCGTTGCTGGAGCGCATCCGTGCGGTGGAGGTGCTCGTGGAATTGTTTGCCGGCGTGCCCGTTGAGCTGGCTCGCAAGCTTGTAACCAGCGAGGAACCGGAACTGGTCGCGCGGGTGCCATGGGCGTTGGCCCGTAGCACGGACCCAAACGCTGCCAACCTCCTCGTCGAACTCACGCATCGCAACGACCCGCGCATCGCCCGGGCGGCCTGGGAGTCGCTCATCTCATTAGCACCCGGCTTCAGCCAGGTGGAAGCAAATGGTGACGACGGGAAACCGTTTAAACGGTTT
>RFSE01000221.1 GCA_009924135.1 Pseudomonadota bacterium
CCAGAGGAACACGTCGTAATTCGTGTTCCCGTCGTTCCCCACCAGGTTGCTTGCCCGGCTGTGGAAGGCCACGTAACGGCCATCCGCGCTGATCGCCGGCGCATCCAACTCCCCGTTGCCGCTAAACCCACTGGGGGTCCGGCTCACCAGCCGGGTCACCCCGGCCTGCCGGTCCCGCCAGAAGACATCCTGCAGGCCGTTCGTGTCGTTGGACACCAGGTTGGAAGCCTTGCTGACGAAGGCGATGAACTGCCCGTTGCTGCTGATGACCGGGTTGATCGACGCCCCGTCGCCGCTGCTGACCCCGTTGGTGTTGATGCTGATCAGCTCGAAGTCCCGCACCACCGGAGGTGAGTCTGCCACCGCGCGGGAGGAGGTCAGCAAGGTAAGGCAGCCGAGCAGCAAGGCGGTGCACGTATGTGCGATGGAGTGAAGAAACATTCTCATAACGACACAATTCCGGAGAGCCATGCTGCTAACTGAGCCAGTCTGCCACTGCACCCCAAGCATGCATGTCGCCATCCGCTTTAATTCGTGGTCAACGAAGATGCCGATTTTGCACCCACAAGCAAGCAGGGAATCCCCTACCCCTACCCTGTAACTGCCAGTCCAACAGGAAGATACCCTTCGCCGACAGAAGCGGCAGCACACCGGGTATGGCCTCCTCATCCTCTGGGCCGGATCAGACTTCCGTTTGAGGCCAACTTTGGCACCCCGAAGGGGGGCTGAGGCCGATGCGTGCACCACAGCACTTCGGTACAAAAGCCAAACTTCAGGCTGCCGTACTGCTGGGCGAAGCCGGAGGCAGCGGCGAGGTGGCTTTCTGCGCGCGAAACCATTCCGGGACTCCGGTTCGCATCTTCTCCATGTAGAGGTAAATGACCGGCGTGATGTACAGCGTGAGCGACTGCGAGACGATCAACCCACCCACCACGGCCAAGCCCAGTGGCTGGCGAGCCTCCGCCCCGGCGCCATATCCAACAGCGATTGGCAGGGTGCCCATGAGGGCGGCCATGGTGGTCATCATGATGGGGCGGAACCGAAGCAAGCAGCCCTGATAGATCGCCTTCTCCGCGTCCATCCCGTTGCGCTGCGCCTCGATGGCGAAATCGATCATCATGATGGCGTTCTTCTTCACGATGCCCACGAGCATGATCAACCCAACGAAGGCGTAAATGTTCAGGTCGATGTGGAACAGCATCAAGGTAACGATCGCACCGAATCCGGCGGATGGCAGGCCGGACAGAATCGTAACGGGATGGATGAAGCTCTCGTATAGGATGCCGAGGATGATGTAGATGACGAGGATGGACATGACCAGCAGCATGCCCAAGCCCTTGAGCGAGGATTCGAAGACCTGCGCCGAACCTTGGAAACTGGCGCTCAGGGTCGCGGGGACATGCAGGTCAGCCTCCATGCCGCGGACTTCCTCCACCGCCGTGCCCAAGGGAACGCCGGGCGCGAGGTTGAAGGAAATCGTCACGGCGGGAAGCTGGCCGAGGTGGTTCACGGTCATGGGGCCAACACCCCGCTTGAGCGTGGCCACGGCGCTGAGCGGGATGAGCCGGCCAGCCGTCGAGCGGATGTAGAGTTCGGAAAGCCGGGCGGGGTCAGCCTGAAATTCCGGAGCCAGTTCCATGATGACAGGATACTGGTTGATGTCGGAGTAAACCGTGGAGACCTGGCGTTCCCCGTAAGAGTCATACAGCGCGTTTTCCACTTGGTCCACCGTGAGGCCCAGCGCGTGAATGCGGTCGCGGTCGAGGTCCACCTTCACATTGGGGTTGGCGATCAGGAGATCGCTGGTCACATCTTGAAAGCCCGGTAGGGCCGCCATCTTTGCCTCGATGATGGGCGCCCAGTGGTACAGCTCGCTCGCGTCGGAACTCTGGAGCGTGTACTGGTAAAGGCTCTTGGTCAGTGTGCCGCCGATTCGAATGATGGGCGGGTTTTGGAGGAACACACGAAAACCGGGGATGCCGGACAATTCGCCCCGCAGACGCTGGATGATCTGGTCCACGTGCTCCTGCCGCTGCGAACGCGGCTTGAGCCGCATGAAGATGCGGCCGCTGTTGCCGGTGAGCGTCGAACCACCCAGCCCGATGGAGGAGGTGTAATTCACGACGTTGGTATCCCGCGCGATGATGTTGGCGGCGGCGATTTGGTGTTCGCGCATGGATTCAAACGAGGTGCCTTGCGCAGCCTCGGTGATGCAAAAGATCTGGCTGGCGTCTTCACTGGGGAAAAAGCCCTTGGGGATCTGCATGAACAACCAGGCGGTCACCACGGTGAGCGCAACGGAGAACACAAGAGTGGTGAAGCGGAAACGCATCACGAGTTTCAACGTCACATCGTAGAGATGCAGCCAGAGGTCAAACATCCGCTCGAAGAACATGAACATCCGGCCATGCTTTTGGTGCCCGTGCCGATGCACAAAACGGCTGCACATCATCGGGGTCAACGTCAGCGAGACAAACCCGGATACGAGTACTGCCGTGGCGATGGTGACGGCGAACTCGTGGAGCAGACGCCCCAGAATGCCGCTCATGAACAGCACCGGGATGAACACCGCCGCAAGCGAGAGGGTCATCGAGATGATCGTGAAGCCGATCTCGCGCGCACCGAGGAGGGCTGCCTCCATGGCTGGCTTCCCTTCCTCCATGTGGCGGACGATGTTCTCCAGCATCACGATGGCGTCATCCACGACGAACCCGACTGAAAGCGTCAGGGCCATCAGGGATAGGTTGTCGAGGCTGTAACCGGCCAAGTACATCACGGCAAAAGTGCCGATAATGGACATGGGGACTGCCAGACTCGGGATGAGCGTGGCCGATAGGTTACGTAGGAATAGAAAGATCACCATGATCACCAGGCCGACCGTGAGGATGAGCGTGAACTCCACGTCCTCCACCGAGGCCCGCACCGACTCGGAACGGTCGTAAAGGACGTTGATGTCAACCGAGGCCGGCAACTGCGCCCGGAAGGTGGGCAGCAGCTTCCGAATGCTGTCCACCACCTGCACCGTGTTGACGCCGGGCTGGCGTTGGATCGCCAAGATGATGCCGCGGGTACCGTTGAACCAGCTCGCAATTTTGTTGTTCACCACGCTGTCCACCACCTGGCCCAGATCCTGCAAGCGCACGGGCCCGCCGTTTCGATAGGCCACGATGATGGGCCGGTAATCCACTGCCTTCATCAACTGGCCGTTGGCCTGCACATTGAAGGCTTGGTTTTTCCCGAAGAGCGTGCCGGTGGGCAAGTTCACGTTGGCGGCAGCCAAGGCGTTGCGCACCTCATCCAAGCCGATGCCTCGCGAAGACAAGGCGTTGGGGTCAAGCTCGACCCGGACGGCGTATTGCTGCGAGCCAAAGACCGTCACCTGTGCCACCCCGCTGACCATGGAAATGCGTTGCGCCATGAGCGTCTCCCCGTAGTCGTTAACCGTGGAGAGCGGCAAGGTGGGCGAGGTAAGCGCGAGGAAGAGCACGGGCTGGTCGGCCGGGTTCACCTTGTTGAAGATGGGCGGAGTGGGCATGTTCGGCGGCAGCGCCCGGGCCGCCTTGGCGATGGCCGCCTGCACATCCTGCGCGGCCGCATCAATGCTGCGGTCCAGCGCGAACTGGATGGTGATCTGCGTGATGCCCTGGGCGCTGATCGAGTTCATCGAATCAATGCCCGCGATGGTGGAGAACTGGCGCTCCAGCGGCGTCGCCACCGACGCCGCCATGTTCTCCGGACTCGCCCCCGGGAGGTTGGCGGTGACCAGAATGGTGGGGTAATCGACGTTGGGCAGATCGCTGACCGGCAGGTAGCGGTAGCTGATAAGGCCGAACAACAAGATGCCTGCCATGACGAGCGTGGTCATGACCGGACGGCGGATAAACAACTCGGACGCGCTCACGGCTTTGCCTCCTCTTTGGCAATTTGCGCCGGTTTCTCGATCACCGCCGGCTTGGCATTGATCTTCGCCCCGGGCATCAGGCGCAACTGCCCGTCCACCACCACGGTCTCGCCTGCTTGCAAGCCCTCATCCACCACCGTCACTCCGCCGTCCACCGTGCCCGGCTTGACGCGGCGGACCTCCACGCTCTGGTCTGCTTTCACGACAAAAACAAAGTCACCGTTCTGACCGGGCTGGATGGCTTCCGAGGGAACCACCACTGAACGTGGCCGTTGGGACAAGGTCAGGGAGGCACGCACAAACTGCCCTGGCCATAGCGAATTGTCCGTGTTGGGGAACGTGGCCTTGAGCTGGATCATGCCAGTGTTGGGGTTGACCGAGTTGTCCACGAAGGTGAGTTCTCCACGTGGCGGAGTGCCTTCCTGATTGGCGAAGGTCACGTCCACCGTCAGCTTGGTCTCGCTCATGCGCCGGCGGATGATGGGCAGGAACTGCTCAGGAACGCTGAAGGAAACGTAGATGGGCTGCACCTGGTTGATGCTGAGCAGGGCGTCGTCGGGAGCCTTGGCAATGTTGCCTTCATGCGCCAGCAGGTTGCCGGTGCGTCCGCTGATCGGCGAACGGATGGTCGTCCAGTCGAGGTTGAGCAGGGCGTTGGAATACGCCGCCCCGGAGCCCAGCACGACACTTTGCAAAGTCTTGTAAGCGGCTTCGGCCTTTTCTATCTCGTCCTGCGAAGAAACCTTCGAGGCAAACAATTTCAGCTTCCGTTCGTAGTCGAGGCGGGCGCTCTCCAACTGCGATTTGTCGCGTTCCAAATCGGCACGCGTGTGGGCGACCTGGCCGATGAAGGGCCGCTGGTCGATGGTGAAAAGTGAATCGCCCGCCTTGACGTCCTGGCCTTCCTGAATATGCAGTTTAGCGAGCTGGCCGGTCACCTGCGAACGGATGGTGACCGTGGAATACGCCATCACATTACCGATGGCGCGCAGTTGAACCGGCATGTCCTTTTCCCTGGCTTCCGCGACCACTACCGGCACGGGTGGTGGTGGACCGGCCTTCTTCGCCGGTTCCTTGCGAGTGCAACCCGTGAGGCCGATGGCGGAAGCGAACAGCGCGGCGGCCAGTTGGAGGGCGTGGCTCTTTCGCGATGAAGATTGGGTTTGTATCATGCGGTTAAATGCGGTTGGTCAAGCAGGTGGCAAAAGGGTCAGGCGGCGGACTGCGTCGCGGGCCGGAGCGCGGCGGCGAACTGGCTCAGGAACTTGACGCGCTGCCGCTGAAACTTGGGATCCGTTGGCAACATGCCGGTGGCGATCCACGTCATCTGGGGAAACGCGAGCGGGAAGGTGGTCAGCGCCATCATGGTCAGCGCCATCTGACCGGCATCAAAGTCCTTCGGCATCCGGCCCAGCCGCTGGCTCTTGCGGATGCGCTCCATGAAGCGCCGGCAGGAGGCCCGCCGTTTGGCCCCATTGGCCAGCGGCGCGTCCGCGAGTTGCAAGGCTTCCCATTCCAGCAGGCGGACCCACTCCGTGTCGTTGCAGGCCACTTGAAACCAGTAGGCGAGAATGTCCAGCGGGTCTTCCGGAGCTCCCACGAGCCAGGCCTCCCGCTGCACCATTTTCCGGTGCATCACTTCGCGAAACAACCCCTGCTTGTCGCCGAAGTAATGGTACAACATCCGCTTGTTGATCCCCGCTCGCCGCGCGATGACATCCACGCGCCCGCCTGCGAAACCCTGCCGGGAAAACTCCTCCAGGGCCGCCGCCAGAATGCGCAATTTCGTGCGCGCAGGGTCGCGTCGGACCGGTTTGAACTTGGGGACGGCCTTGCCCCCGGCGGATTTAATCGGCATGGCCGGACTCTAGTTTTCCCCTAGTAACCGTCAAGTTACTTGTTGGATTGTGGCGGAGACGGCTGGCGCTGGTTCGTGCAGTTCAAGGCGAGGCCCGGACACAGGCTCATAAGGGTCCGCGGGTAATTTCCCCCGTGTCCACCGGGTTCAAATCCGGGGCCAACGCGTGGCTCCCTCGGTCCAATCCCGAAAGTCAGTCGCTGCTTTCCAGCCAGCTGGCAAAGTAAAAACAGCCCAGCGAAACGATCGTGGAAAAGGCCACGACGACCACCGCCTGGTTGCCCGGCCGTTTGAGCGCTTCGGTGGCATCATCCGTCATCAAGCCCGCCCGCCCGAAAAGCAAACCCATCTGCCGCGTTGTCGTCTTGCGGTAGCGCAGCATCATGGGATCGTCCGACAGATCGGGCTCCCGCGTTCCCAGCCAGTAAACGCCCCCCGCCGAGCCAAGGCCCAGCAGCAACACGATTAACCCCACGATCCTGACCTGCCTGACCCGCCGGGTGCGAACCCCCGATGTGGACGGATTTTCGTGAGTATTCATGCTGGACGTGCAACTGAAGTGCGGGACTGTAAACTGAGGGGATAATCGACCCTTGGATGCGATTGGCAACTTCCAAAACCACGCCAGCGCCCGCGAGATTGACCTCGCATCTCCAGCCAGCATGATGGCGGCCAATGGAACACCGATTGATGCGACAATTGACAGGTGGGTTGCTGGTCCTGACGGCGCTGATCGCCCTGCCGGCCACCGGGGCCAGTTCGAAAACCACCCAGCCACCGGAAGACATCCTGCGGCGAAACATGGACCCGGCCGTTCAGCCGGGGAACGATTTTTTCGCGTACGCCAACGCCGGCTGGCTGCGCCGCAATCCCATCCCCGCCTCCGAGTCCCGCTGGGGCATCGGCGAAGTCGTGCGCGAAGAGCTTTACACCCGGCTGCGGCAAATCAATGAACGGGCCGCGGGCACCGCCAACCCGCCGGGCAGCGAACAGCGCCGCATCGGCGACTTCTGGACGACCGCCATGGACGCCGCCAAGGCCGAGCGGCTGGGCATCCAGCCGCTGCAAACGGAATTGCAACGCGTCGCCGCCATTCAAAATGCCGCCGGGGTCGTGGACACCTGCTTCGCCTGGCAGCCGTTGGGCGTCACCACCTTCCTGGGTTTGTCGGTGGGCCAGGACGAGAAGCAAAGCGATGTGATGGCCGTGCACCTGTCCCAGGACGGACTGGGATTGCCCGAGCGCGACTTTTACTTCAACGAGGAAAAGGGCGTGGCGAAAATCCGCACGGAATATGTGGCGCACATCAGGCGGGTGCTGAAGCTGTTGGGCCGGGCGGAGGCCGAGGCAAAATCCGCCGCCACCCGCGTCATGGATTTTGAAACCGCCCTGGCCAAGGCCTCCCGCAAACTGGAAGACCTGCGCGACCCCGAGCGGAATTACAACAAGATGCCGCCCGCCGAACTCATGCGCAAACACACGCCCGGCATCAACTGGAACGAGCGCCTGCTCGCCCGGGGACTGCGGGTGGAGACGGTCATCGTGGGCCAGCCCGAGTTCTTCACCGCGTTGGAAGAGTTGCTCAAAGGCACGCCCATTCCCGTGCTCCAGGATTACCTGCGCTTCCATCTCGTGTCCGAGTTCGCCCCCTACCTGAGCAAGAAGTTCGATGACGAGCATTTCGCCTTTTACGGGAAGGTTATGAACGGGCAGAAGGAGCCGCGTCCGCGCTGGAAGCGGGTGCTCGATGCGCAGGAAGGTGCCATGGGCATGGTGCTGGGCCGGATCTTTGTGCAGGAGTATTTCCCCGCCACCACCAAGCAACGCTACGTCAACCTCGTCGAAGCGATCCGCAGCGCCTACCGCGACCGCATCGAGCAACTGGACTGGATGACGGCGGCGACCAAGGCCAAGGCCCAGATCAAGCTCGCCGCCATGACCGCCAAGGTCGGCTACCCCGACAAGTGGAAGGACTATTCCACGCTCGTGGTCGGCACCAACTCCTACGTGGAGAACCTGATGAATGCGTCCCGCTGGCACTACCAGGACATGCTCGCCAAACATGGCAGGCCCGTGGACCGCACGGAATGGAGCATGACGCCCCAGACTTACAACGCCTACTACAAGGCGGAGAACAATGAGATCGTGCTGCCCGCCGCCCAGTTCATCATTCCGGGTTTCGCCGATGCCGACGTGGATGACGCCGTCATTTACGGTTACAGCGGCGCTTCCACCATCGGCCACGAGATCACGCACGGATTTGATGATGAAGGCCGGCAGTTTGACGAGAAAGGCAACCTTGCGGACTGGTGGACGGCGAAGGATGCGACCAATTTCCAGCAACGGGCCGAAGTGATGGTGAAACAATTCGACGCTTATACGCCGCTGCCCGGTCTGCACATCAACGGCAAGGCCAGCCTCGGAGAGAACATCGCCGACTACGGCGGTCTTCTGCTGGG
This sequence comes from Pseudomonadota bacterium, assembly GCA_009924135.1. GTDB lineage: Bacteria > Verrucomicrobiota > Verrucomicrobiia > Limisphaerales > SXTU01 > SXTU01. The sequence goes on from RFSE01000221.1 coordinate 8,219, forward strand.
CCTGGAGGCGTTCAAGAAAACCGAGCAATACCGGAATGGCGAAACGATCGCCGGCCTGACTCCGATGCAGCGGTTCTTTCTGGGCTACGCGCTGGGCTGGCTGACGCAGGAACGTGAAGCCAGCCTGCGGCGCAACCTGCTGGGCGATGTGCATGCCCCACCCAAATGGCGCGTGCTCGGTCCCCTGTCCAACATCCCGGAGTTCCACGAAGCGTTCGGCGTGAAGCCCGGCCAGCCGCTGTGGCGCTCACCCGATGCCCGCGTAAAAATCTGGTAGGCAGGACTGGCGCATCTCCGTTTCCTGCCCTCCGGGGAGCCACTTGGGAAGCCTGCTCCCTTTGCGGAGCAAGGGGAGAAGGTGGCCGGAGGCCGGATGAGGGGTTCGGCCACCCTCGCCCACGCACGCAACCCCTCCCCAACCCTCTCCCCTTGCTCCGCAAGGGGAGAGGGAGCCACCAAGTCCGGCATGGTTCCCGAACGCCGCCACCAAACGGTGCCGCCGAGTCCAGAAGCGCGCGGCCAGCCCTCTGGCGCTGGTTCCGTGTTTCGTCCGTGGCTCACCTGCATCGGTTTAGACAGGAAGATCAAGCACAGAAAAACCGGAAAAATTTCCTCTGTCCCCAATTCCCTTGCCCAACTCGCACGGCACCTGTACGCCGCACCGAAAACCCATAAAAATTCATTGCACGCCAGTTACCTTGGAAAGTAGCTTTTCCCCAGTTCCTTTTACCTTATAGCGCGTCGTACGACGTTTAGCAGCCCGTCAAAAAACGCCCCGTTTCAGAATTTGACTTCCGTTTTCGCCGCCGCGCCACGGAGGCGCCCGCAAACTTTCCTGAAGCGCCCCGAAC
>RFSE01000222.1 GCA_009924135.1 Pseudomonadota bacterium
CGGCAGGCCGTTTCCAGTTTCTTCATCTGCTTCGCCGACTTGGCCTCGATGTAGCAACGGATGAGCGGCTCGGTGCCGCTGGCGCGGAAGGCGACCCACTCGCGGTTGGGCAGGAGGAATTTGAAGCCGTCGGTGGTGATGAACTTCTCCACCTTGAGGCCACCCACGTCGTTGAGACCGGCCTTGAGCTTGCCGAGCAGGGCGTCCTTGGTCTCGGGGTTGATCTTGACGTTGATGCGCGTGGTGTGGAACTCACCGGTCTGCTTCTCCAGCGCGGCGAGAATCTGGCCGAGGGACTTCTTCTCGGTGGCGACGAGTTCGGCCATGAGCAGGCAGGCGAGGACGCCGTCCTTCTCGGGCACGTGGCCTTTCACGCTCAGGCCGCCGCTCTCCTCGCCGCCGACGATGATGGGTTCGCTCTCCATGAGCGCGCCGATGTATTTGAAGCCGACGGGAGTCTCGTGAACCTTCACACCCAGCAGTTCCGCCACGGCGTCCACCTGATGGCTTGTGGGTACGGTGCGGACGACCGCGCCGGTCCAGCCGCGGTTCTTCTTCAGGTGGTACAGGGCGAGGGCGAGAATCTGGTTCGGGGTGAGCCACACGCCGCTCTTGTCCACGACGCCGAAGCGGTCGGCATCGCCGTCGAGGCCGAGGCCGAACTGGGCCTTGCCCGCGAGGACGAACTGGCTGACTTCCTCCATGCCGTGCGCGTCCGGCTCGGGGTGGTGGCCGCCGAAGAGGGGGTTCAACTCGTTGTGGAAGGTGGTGACCTTCGCGCCACCGTCCTCGGTGAGCAAGGTGTCGAGGTAGCCACGGCCGGTGCCGTACATGAGCTCGACGGCGATCTTGAGCTTCGCCTTGCGGATGACGTCGAAGTTGATGAGCTTGCGGATCTGCTTAAAGTAATCGGGCTGCGGATCAATGGTCTTGCAGGTGAAAGTGCCGACGACGGCGGCCTTGAAGGTCCAGCCCTCGGCCTGGCGCTTGGCGATGTTCGCCTCGATCTGCTTGGTGACCTCGGGCGTGGCCGGCGCGCCGTTGTACGTGGAGAACTTGAGGCCCTGATATTCCGCCGGGTTGTGACTGGCGGTCATGTTGATGCCGCCGATGGCCTTGCGGTGGCGGATGGTGTGCGCGATGACGGGTGTGGGGGCGTCGCGCTGGCAGAGCAGGCAGGTGAGGCCGTTGGCCGTGAGCACTTCGGCGACGGCGAGGCTGAACTCGCGCCCGAGGAAGCGGGTGTCGTGACCGAGGATGACCACGGGCTTGCGGGAGGCTATTTCCGATTTCGGATTTGCGATTTCGGATTTCAGGTAGTCCGCGATGCCCTGGGCCGCGAAGCGGACGCCGTCAAAGGTGAAGTCACGCGCGATGAGGCCGCGCCAGCCGCTGGTGCCGAATTTGATGGTCATAGAATTGAGGAGTCAGGAGTCGGGAGTCAGAAGCGAACAGTCACGAAGCACGGTTTGGATTCTGGCTTCTGACTCCTGACTTCCCGGTTTAACTTTTCCAGTCGAGCGCGCCCTTTTTGAGCGCATAGATGTAGCCCACGAGCAGGACGCCGAGGAAGGAGGCCATGGAGCCGAGGATCAGGGCGGCATTCTTGGCGAGCAGATCCCGGTAAACCAGCGCCCACGGGTAGAGGAACACCACTTCGATGTCGAACAGGATGAAGAGCATCGCCACGAGGTAGAATTTCACCGAGAGCCGGGTGCTGCCTTCGCCGATGGGCAGCATGCCGCATTCGTAGGCGATGTCCTTCACCTGCGTGGTGCGGGCCGCGATCTTGCGGTTGAAGAACCGGCCGGCGATTTCCGACAGGATGAGAATGCCGCCGGCGATGGCGAGCGCCACCAGCAGGAGGAAGAGGACCGGCACGTATTGGACCAGCTGCGAATCCATGGCCGGACGGTAGAAATGCCCCCCGGCTTTGGCAAGGGCAAAGGTCCGGGGTCTCCGGGCCGGTGAATTTCTTCTTCTCCCCGACGCGTCCATTGTGCTCGAATTGCCATCTATGAAACGATTGTTCGCCGGACTCCTCGCCCTTGCGGCCCTCACCCAAGCCCATGCCGCCGCGCCCAAGCCGCTGCGCGCCCTCATCATCGCGGGCGGGTGCTGCCATGACTACGCCATGCAGCCCATGATCCTCAAGGAAGGCCTCGAGGCCCGCGCCTACATCGAGGTGGATTACGTCGTGGCCGTGGACGCCGCGCAGAAGCCGGACAAATCCACCAAGGCCAAGTTCGCGAAGTACGAAAAACCCGACTGGGCCAAGGGCTACGACGTGATCATCCATGACGAATGCTCTGCGGACGTGAAGGACGTGGAATACGTGAAGAACATCCTCGCCGCGCACAAGGCCGGGGTGGCCGCCGTGAACCTCCACTGCGCCATGCACAGCTACCGCGTGGGCGAGTTCCGCGCCCCCGTGATGCCCGGTTCGCCGGACGCGCTGTGGTTTGACCTCCTCGGCATCCAGTCCAACGCCCACGGTCCGCAGGTCCCCATCCAGGTGACCATCGCCGACGCCGGTCACCCCGTCACCAAGCCGCTCTCCGGCTGGACCACGATCAACGAGGAGCTTTACAACAACATCAAGGTTTTCCCCACCGCCATCCCGATGATGAAGGGCAAGCAGGTCATCAAGCAGAAGGACGGCACGGAGAAGGAAGTCGAATCCATCGTCACCTGGGGCAACGTGTACGGGACGACCCGTGTGTTCAGCAGCACCCTCGGCCACAACAATGCCACGGTCGGTGATCCCCGCTATCTCGACATGGTCACGCGTGGCCTGCTCTGGTCCTGCGACAAGCTGAACGACACCTACCTCAAGCCGACGCCCAGCGATCCCGTCCCGCCGTCCGCCAAGCAGTTCCTGAACAAGAAGTAAGGCGTACGGTTCAGACGCCGCCCGCGCTTGCGGGTCCTTTTTGATTCAGCCCGGGCTGGTGGCCATTTCAAGCCGCCCCCCGGGCTGAATGCTTTTAAGCCCCAGTGCCGTAGCTTGAAGCACAAAGACACGAAGCACACAAAGTGGAGCGCCCAACTGCGGCGGCCATCGGCAGCCTCACCTTCACTTCTTTGCTGCCTATTCTTTGTGTCCTTCGTGCCTTTGTGGTTAAACCAAATTTCTCCTACTTCGGCGGCCATTCTGCCCCAGCGAGTTCCCTGGGCAACTGCTTCGGGTCCACCGGGTAGATGAGCGAGAGGTCCATCTGGGACTTTGAGCCTTGGAGAAACTCCAGTTCCTCCGGCGCACCGATGATCAGCCAGAGCACCTCGGCGTTCGTGTCGTTGAACACCTGACGCAACTGGTCCGGACCGACCAGCACGCCGCCGTACTTCGGCACCGTCAACGTTACGTCGCCCACGCGCAGGCGGCCCGTGCCTTCCAGCACGAAGTAAAATTCCTCCGCGCGGATGTGCTTGTGCAGCGTGTTCGCGCTCCAGGGCGGCATCCGCCAGAGCCGCGCGCCCATGTTCTCGCTCCCGGTGCGCTCCAGATAATCCGCGTTCGGGATCTTCATCAAGTTGGAGGGCCGCCAGTGGAGGTCGTCCGGCTTGATGAGGTGGTAGCCTTGAATGGGTTTCATGGCGAGGACGGCTCAGTAGGGCAATACCCTCAGGGTTTAGGCGCCCGGTGTGCGCAGAACTTCGGCCGTCAGGCGGTCCAGGTTCTGCTCGTTGGCCGGGCGGATGATGTGTTCCACGCGGCGGGCAAATTCCGGGTCCTCGAGCACCTGTGTCCAGGACAGCAAAGTGCCTGTGGCAGTCCGGGCCAGCGTGATGGTCAGGGCGAACTTGGGCTCGCAAACGTGGTGAATGACGACCCTGGTCGGCGGTTCAATTTCCGTGAACACGTTTTCGTTCCGGTAGTTTTTGCCATCGGGTCCGTGCATCGTGAAGGACCAGCGGCCCCCCGGCTTGAACTCGCAGAGATCGAAGGTGTTGGTGAAACCGGCCGGCCCCCACCAGCGCGCGAGGCGGTCGGGAGCGCTGATCGCGGCAAACACCTGTTCCAAGGTTGCGGCTATTTCACGGGAGGTTGCAAAGGTGCTCATGGTGGTTCTGATATTTGGACTGGCACGCCGTTGTTCGCTTTTGCGGAACAATCCGGCAAGGAATTAATTAAGCTGCGGATCGGCAAGTCCGCCGGTCAGGTGGAAGCGCGCCACCTCGCCTTCACCACGCACGCCCGGAATCAACATCATCATGCCCGTGTCGCCCTCCAGAAAATAAAAGAACAGCACGATGCGCCCGTCCACCTGTGCGTTGCCGTGGATGAACCGGTGCTCCCGCAAATGCGACACGAGCGCGCCCGCCACCTCCACCCGCCGTCCAATGGCCTTGGAAGCGACGTGCCCCAGCACCGCGACGAGATGCGGCATGGTGTCCACCTCCGACGCACGGACGAACGCTGGATCACCCGCAAACTCCTCCAGAAAATAATGTACCGCCTTTTCGAAGTCCGTGGGATGCAGCATCCGCTCACGGAGGGTTGCGAGGTGTAGGGGAAAGTTTTGCGAGGCTGAGTTCATGGGAGTAATTCAAAGCTTGAGCCAGCCCCGGAACGCCCGGACGGCATAGTAAGACTGCGCGCCGTTGTGGCCTACGAAGACGCGGCCGTAGCGGCGATCACAATAAAGCGCGCCGCCGAGTTCCCGGATCTCCGCCGGGGTCTTCACCCAGCTCGACGTCTTCGTATCGAAATCGCCCAGCTTCTGGAGCTCGAAGTATTGTTCCTCCGTCAGCAGCTCAATGCCCATGTCCGCCGCCAGGTCCATCGCGGTGGTCTTCGGGCGATGCTCCATCCGCGATTCCAGTCCTTCCCGGTCGTAACAAACACTGGTGCGGCCTTTGGGCGTTTCCGGGGAGCAATCAAAGAAAACCAATTCGCCCGTCTGCTTGTCCTGCCCCACCACATCCGGTTCACCGCCGGTGCGTTCCATTTCCGCGAGCGACCACAGCTTGTCCGGCTGGGCCTCCAACCGCGCCTGCACCTTGGCCCACCCCAAACCTGGGTGACGGGCCGTGTTCGCGTCAAACCGGGCTTTCAACGCGGCCAGCAACTCGTCGCGTTGCTTGGGGGACAACTCCTTTTGATTGGTCTTCATGTTGTTCATGAATTGGACGGCTGCCGGCAAAATAAATCAAGTCGGCGAACAAGTTACAGGCTGGAGGGGGCGCATCTCGACACTGCCCCCGATGGGCGAACTCTTCCGGAGCGCGGCTGTGTCTCGGAGACCAGCCGCAGCGGCTGCGCCTGGCAGGGGTGTTGAAGCGTTACGCCCCCGCTCGGCCTTCTGACGATGCTGTGGCTGATCCCGCGCCGAGCGGGACACAGTCGCGCTCCGGGGGGCAGTGCCAAGATGCACCCGGCTCGTGGTGCCTTTCAGCGGAGCGCGGCTGTGTCGCAGACCAGCCGCAGCAACGTGCGGGGTCCGGGACGCGTCGGGTTTCTCCGCCATCATCGGAATAGGTGGCTGGCTGCGACTGGCTTTCAGCACAGTCGCGCTCCGTCACAATTTTAACACGCCATGCTCGTCCCGAAACCGCGCGCTGCTCCATGGCCAGGCTTTCGGATCGAGAACCAAACCGGCTTTTGCCGGGTTGCTCTCGATGTATCTGCGCGTCTCCAACTCATGGCCGCTGTCCCGCATGAACGTGTCCCAGTAATCCGCCTGCCAAAACTCGCCACGCCGCTTTAACAGTCGGTTCGCCGTTTGGGCCGTGTGTTTCTTCCAGCTCGCCAAAATCTCCGCCATCGGTGTGGTATCCACCTTGAACAGGGTGTGGACGTGATTAGGCATTACTACCCACGCGCGGAGTTCGTAGCGTTGACCTTGAAAAAAGCGCACTGCCTCCTCGACAAGTTTGGCGATCTCCGGGCGACGCAAGAGGCAATCCCCACGCCCACGGTCGAGATAAGCTTCCAACTCGGTTCGACGTTGCAGGTCGTCCTCGATCTTCCAGAGATGTTCCCACTCGGAGTGAAGAGACTCGGGAAACGAATCGGCCAGTCGGAATGTGACGAACTGCGTCAACCCCGGTTCATCCCGATGCGGCAGATAACCGCGTTCATTCCAGCCACGGAAACCCTGCTTGGCTTCCTCTGCCTTTGGTGGCGAAGACCAGCGCCGCTTGCCCTCGACCAGGTCGCGCACACCGGGATTGTGCGGTGGTCCAGGAAGACGTGGGTTGAGCGGCTGACTCACGTAAAGGATTGAGCCGGAAACCTGTGAATGCCGCAAGTCTTGGACTGCCCTGGAGCGCGGCTGTGTCGCGGAGACCAGCCGCAGCGGCAGCGCCTGGCAGGAGGCGTTGCGGCGTTACGAACCCGTTCGGCCTGCTGACGATGCTGCGGCTGATCCCGCTCCGCGCGGGACACAGCCGCGCTCCACCGCCGGAGCGCGACTGTGCTGCAAGCCAGTCGCAGCAGGTTCGCCGGCCTGGACGTGGGAGGGACGATGGGAAGCGTGGTTGGAAGTTGCTGCGGGGTGCGGCCTGTAGTCGTGGCGGGGCACCTTTTGACACTGTCCTGAGGAACGAAATCTTCCGGAGCGCGGCTGTGTCGCGGAGACCAGCCGCAGCGGCTGCGCCTTGCCGGAGGCCTTGTGGCGTTACGAACCCGCTCGGACTGCTGACGATGCTGCGGCTGATCCCGCTCCGAGCGGGACACAGCCGCGCTCCGGGGCAGTGTCAAGATGCGCCCATCCGCGCGCGGGATTGTTTTGGCGGTTGACCTGGGGGAAATCGCGTGTGACGGGGCAGCGCTAACCAAAGTGATGAAGTCCCGGTGTGATTTAAAACCACTACATCCACGCAACGCCGGTGCGTTCCATTTCCGCGACCGACCACGGTTTGTCCGGCCTGGCCTCCAATCGCGCCTACACCTTGCCCCACACCAAACCAGGGTGACGGGCCTTGTTCGCGTCAAACCGGGCTTTCAACGCGGCCAACAACTCGTCGCGTTGTTTTGAGGATAACTCCTTTTGATTGGTCTTCATGTTGTTCATGAATTGGACGGCTGCCGGCAAAATAAATCAAGTCGGCGAACAAGTCGCAAGCCGGAGGTGCCTTTCTCCGGAGTGTGAATCTGTGACCCTCAGCGGCTTCGCTGGTTAGGACGTGAGCAGAGCGAATGGATGCACGGTGGAAAAATCGGAATTGCTGCGGGTCACATACCCGTGCTCTGGGGCTGAAAGATGGAATTCCGTTCGTATTCCTTGTAGAGTTACGCCGATTGATGAACGCCAACGAACACTATGTTTCGCAGGTCCTGCTCCGGAGATTCACGACACACGGACATCTTCAGCGCTACAACGTGGGAGAGAACAATTGGAAACGTGTTTCCCCGAAGAATGTGTTTTCTCACTATGGCTACAATCAACTCTTGGTAAACGGCCAAGTCGATCACACGTTGGAACAGGCATTTTCAAAAGTGGAGACACACTTGCCAAAGACATTTGAGGCACTTGAACGGGCGGCTAATTCTGTTTCAACAGAATTGCCCGTGGATGTTTTTGAAAACCTCTGTTGGTATTGTGCCTTTATCAAGGGGGTCTCTCCCTTTTCAAAGGCAGCTGCTCCAGTTGATTTCATCATGCAGCTAGATAGTGATTTGGAACGTGGGGTAGATGAAATCCTCCGGGATGAATTGCAATTTGCTGAGTCTGAAATTCAGCTATTCAGGCGTGAACATGGTTTAGGGAAAAAGATTATTATTTATTCACAGGGCTTTCTACAATCGATCTCCCGGATCCAATTCCGTCGCAAGTACGGCTTCGACTTCAGCATGTTTCGGTACCACACCAAATGGACGATTTGTCACTCGCCAATCGAAATGCCTATCTCGGATGTTGCACTGACCGAAATTCCAATTACCGCTCCAGATGCCGTGGTTTATGGGCTTCCAATTGGCCCAAAACTCTTGCTCAAGGGATACGTAAAACGCGGGAGTCAACACAGTTCATCGGAGACAGTTATCAGAGGAGGCACGCTTACTCCCGAAGAGGCGGAACTCTGGTTCGAGGCGATTTGCTTATCAGCGGTGAGCGAACTCGCCTCCAAGGCAGTGATTCCCGATGTTCCCGCAGCAAGAGCCCGTGCCAGAGTAAAGGGGGTTGCGTTTACAAAGATCGTGGACCCTGATGCCGTAATGAAGGCCGGATTGAAGAATTTCTCCGAACCGCTAGGACTCGTGGTTGTTTCGTCTGAAGAATACGTAAAATTTGTCCACTCATTCATCCAGCCGCCGGACAAATAGGTCCAGTTTCGCGCTTTCGCATACAGCTTGCCGCCTTTCTGGGCAAACTCGGTCGCTGCGTGAGGTCCAAGGTTCGAGGTTTCAGGCCCCGGCGGGCATTGGCATGCAGTAGAGGCATCCGAAGAGGTGCTACTTGCGTTCGCTATCGGACAAGTCAGATGACAGCGAGGCCAGCACCATGCGGCGGGCCGCCTCAAATATCTCCAAGCCCATGCGAAACGTTCCGCATCGGTCCTGGCCATCAACCGGGCGCGCGCTATCTCCAGGATTTCGAGGGGTGAGTCGGTCATGCCGGTATCTCCACCACTTTGCCGTCCTGCCACAGGATGACGGGGAGGCCGAGGCTGCGGTTTTTCAAATGCACCTTTTGGGCGGCCCGACGCAAGTCACGTAGGGCGGCGGTGGTGCCAAGCGAGCCTTTGCCGATTTTGGGTCTCGCGGTGGCCTACATGGCTGGCTGGGTTGTATCTGACGGAACCGGGATTCGCCCATCGCTCTGATGCTGGCACCGGCCCATCGGTCACCACGCGGGGTTCCGGGCGGCGTGTTGTCGAAAATGGCCTACTAATCGGCGAGGAGAAGTAATGGCGGGGTCTGCGTGAGGCTCCGCGAGCGTTCATCGCAAGCGTTGCGTCCGGGTTTCCCGGTGGTTGAGGCGGGCGCGGGTCATGCGTTCGCGGAGGCCGCCTTTTTCGACGAAGTCTTTTTCCAGACGGCGAACCAGTTGGTCGAGGAGGTAGTTGGTCTGGTGGATCAGGCAGATGGCGATGTTCG